>LIQL01000231.1 GCA_001418405.1 Streptomyces diastatochromogenes
CGCGTAGTACTTGCGGTCCGATTCGATCAGTTCGGCGGTCGTCAGGCTGGCTATGTGCGGTGAGGTGTATCGGGCGTACAGCTCTTCCAGCGTCACGTGGTGGTTGAGCAAGGCCGCGTTGATGCCGTACGAGCAGCAGATGTCCAAGACCGTGGCATGTTGCCCGCCACCTTCGTCGGCCGAGGGCTTGGGGACTGCAGGAAAGCCGGCAAGGGGCAGGAGGCGGCGGAAGACGCTCTGGGCGTGATGGGGCGTCTGATACCCCAATGCCCCCAAAGCGCCGAAGTACCACCGCGGGTCCGGCCGGCTGTAGATGTCATCGAAGCGGGTCATCTGCGTGGGCGTACCCGATGCGTGCTGGTTGCGAGCCTTCGTCATCAGGGCCTCCTCAGTCGGATCAGGCAGGCATAGCGCATCGCGCGTCGCTGGGGAAGGCCGCCTGGTCTCCACAGGCCGCCCCGACGGTGTCAGTAGTGGGCAAAGATGGTGGTGGCGAACCTGGAGGGCAGCGTGCGGCTGACGACCGACACGACGACGGACACCTACGAGCAGGCGATTGCCGCGGTCCGAGCCGCCTACGGACTGCGCCCCGATACCCCGGCCGGCTGGCCGCAGGCCCCAGCCCTGGAGCCCCGGCCCGGTCCCCAGGACCTGAGCATCGACGGCCTCGGGGACGGGTGGAGTGACCAGCTGCTGTTCCAGGTGGTCGCCGCGCTCAAGCCCGGGGCCCGGATGGTGCTGCGTCGGATCGCCGACCTGGGCGGTGCCGCCTCGTACGACGACGTCCAGCAGTACTTCGCCGATCACCTGACGTACCCGATCCCCACCTCCCGGATCGGAGGGACACTGACCAGTATCAAGGCGGTTCAGCGCCGCATCGCCCCGGACAGCACCGGCCCCCTGCTCCAGCGGGACGAGCGAGCACGGCTCTACCGCATCGACGACGCCCTCGTGCCCGGCCTCACGAGGGCCTTCGCCATGGCCGACGCCCGCCCCGACCTGCTACGCGGCAGCGCTCCCTCCCCGTAATGCTGTGTCGCCGCGCGCCGGTGGCTGCGGCTACCGGCCGAGCGGGACCCCGGTGCCGCTTCCACGCGGAATTGGGCCCACCTCTGGCCCGCGAACCGCACATGCAACGGGTGCGCGCCGTGCGGGCCCGTCTCCTGCTCGGCCGGCTGCGGTGGACGCGGCTGGCCTTGTTCACTGCTGGGGGCAACGTTTGCCTGTGACTCTGCACAGAAGTTGTCGATCTCCCGGCTTCGAGATGTTCACGAGTTGTGACGGCGCCGACACTGCCCGACCCGCTTGCACAGGCCCACGCGCGGAGCCCCGAAACCCTGATTATGGGGAAATCCCCCCGCGAGGTGTCGGGCTGGCCCCAGCGCGCCCAGGCTGCCGCAGGCGCGACGATCTTCTCAGCAGTGCTTGACATCACCGAGGTTGAGGAGCGGTCACACCTGATCGGCAATGGGAAGCGGCTCGTGGCGGCGGCATTAGCCCTGGCCGCGACGCTGGCCCCCACGACCGTGGCGTATGCGTCACCGGAGGCGTCCGCATCCCCCACCGTGTCAGACCCCGTCCGCGCTCTAGACCGGATCGCCCACCCGCTGCTGTCGACAGACCCGGGTACCGGCACGGCTGACCTGCGAGCCCTCGGGGCGATGGTCGGGGACGCGAAGGTGGTGGGCCTGGGCGAGGCCACGCACGGCTCGCACGAGTTCTTCGCGCTGAAGGACCGGGTCTTCCGCTACCTCGTCGAGCAGAAGGGATTCACCACCTTCGCCCTGGAGATGAGCTGGTCGGCGGGGCTGCGGATCGACGACTACCTCCAGCACGGCAACGGCGACGCACGGCAGGTCGTGCACGAGACGATGGCAGGCTCCCCCTGGGACCGCGAGGAGTTCGTGACCCTCGTCCAGTGGATGCATGACCACAACCGCCAACACCCCGACCGCCCCGTCCACTTCCTGGGCGACGACATCGGCGCGCCCAGCCTCGACGAGCTCGTCTTCGACGCGGTCACCGACTACGTCCGGCGGACCCATCCGGAGTCCCTGCCGCGCGTGAACGACCTCCTCACCGGGCTGCGACCGCTCGACGACGCCTTCGGCTACCTGAACAACCGACCGCTCGCGGAACGGCAGCAGAACGCAGCCAGGGCACGCCAGCTTCTCAAGCTTATGGAGAGCCAGGGCAGGGCGGGCGATGACGACTTCGAGTTCGCCTTGCAGAACGCACGCAACATCGTCCAGACCTACACCTTCCTGACTGTCAACGTCGACGACCCGGCCTCATTGACCGCCATGGAGCGCTACCGCGACCAGGTGATGGCCGAGACCACGATGTGGTGGCAGCGGCGCACCGGCGGCAGGATCCTGCTGTCGGCCGCCGACGGCCATGTCGGCTACACCGCCACCGACCCCACGACGTATCCGAAGACCCAGGGTTCGTTCCTCCATGACGCCCTGGGCGCGGACTACCTCTCCATCGGCACCACTTTCGACCAGGGATCCTTTCTCTCCAAGGACCAGGCGATCGGCGGCGACTGGAAGACGTTCACCGTCCCCCCTGCCGGTCCCGGCACGAACGAGTACACGCTCGACCAGGTCCGGTACCGCGACTACTACACCGACCTGCGAAAGGTCCCGGCCACGGCTCGCAACTGGCTGGACATCTCGCGCCCCACGTACGACGTCGGCACGCAGTTCCCCAACAGCACGACGCCCGAGCTCGCCATCGGCCGGGCCTACGACGTGCTGTTCCACCTCCACACCGTCCGAGAGGCGAGCAAGCTGTAGTACCGGAGGCCGGCCGGCACGGCTATCGCGTCCAGGACTCGGCCCGGCCTGAGGATGAGCCAGGTCCACCGGTCGGCGGCTTCGGGGCGCGGACCCACTGAACCGCCGAGTCCGGCCTCCGCCGCGGCGGCCTGCCGCCCTCGACCGCGGGGTGCGCCCGCCAGGTGTCGAGCGGCGCGGGGCGCCGGCATCGAACCCAGCCCGACGATGGCCCGCCCGGAGGATTGACCCCTCCCGGTCGGCGCGGGACGGTCAGGGCGCGACTCCCTGGAGGTATGAGCGATCGCGAGCAACAGCAGCCGGCCCCGAGCCGCGGCGTTGAGCCCCGCACGACGGCCACCGTAGCGTCACAAGTCTCAACGCAGCCCCGAGAGACCGGACTTGATGCACGCCCACGCCGACGACCGCGGCCCCGACCAAACCAGCTACGGCGTGCCGTCACCAGCCCTGCTGGCCCGCGCACACCAGGGCTACGCCCGCTTCCTCAACACTCCCGGCACCCGCCCGGAAGCCGCGAGCAGCACACTCCCCATGCCCAGCACCCACGCACTTCTGCACGACCCCGACGGCCTGGTCGAGGGGGAACTCCCCCTCGACCGCGGCTCTCACGAGGGTCTGGTCAAGGCTGTGCTCGGGTGGAACAGCGGCGCCGGCTCGCCGGCGTCAGACTGCGAGCAGATCGCGCCGCAACTGACCGGAGCCGCCCGGGCAGTGGCCGCCGACGTCCGCCGCGCCGCCGTCCTGCTGCCCGTCGAGCACCCGGCCCACGTCCTCGCCGAGTACGTCCGAGAAGTGACCGGCCGCCGGCTGTCCGTACGGCTGGAGGGCGCCGTGCGCTGTGCCCAGGTCCGCGCCCGCCTCGTTCGCGAGCTGTACCAGCACCTGGACTGCCTGGCCGACCGCACGCCGCACACCACCGCCGCGCCGTGAACTCCGCGAGCCCGGGCGCGACCGACGAGACCCTGGGCGCGCGGTGCCGCACAGCACCACGGCCGGCTCGCCGGGCCGAACGCACCGCTCGAGATCGAGAGGGGCACCATCTTGAGCACGCTCATCCAGCGCGAGGCCGTCGCGGCCCGGGCCCGGCAGATCCCGGACACCTGGCAGGCCGACGGAGGGGCCCGCCTGTGGCGCAGCTGCGCGTCGCTGCGGGGCGTCCAGGCATTCCCGCAGAGCGCTTGACCTTACCCTCAGGGGCAAGGTTTAGCGTTCTTCGAGGTCCTCCGTTGTTCGGTCAGGAAGAGGTGGCCAGCGGTGACGAGGGTGACGCGGCGGTGCCAGCCGGTGAACGAGCGTCCTTCGAAGTGGTCCAGCCCCCAGGCGGCCTTCAACTCCCGGTAGTCGTGCTCGATGCGCCACCGCAGTTTCGCGATGCGGACGAGGCCGGGGCGGGTCAACGCCCTGTTGGCCGGGCCCGATGGCACGATCACCTCGCAGCTGGAACCGCTCGCGGCTGCGCTGGCGGACGCTCCCTCACCGTTCCCCGCCATCCAGTGGCTCAAGGAGAGTCCGAACACCAAGCTCCTCGCCCGGCTGGCGTCCGAAGGGCACGAGCTCAGCCACGAGCTGCTGGACGAGCTCCCGCCCAGCAGGAACCAGCGCTACATCCGCCAACTCCTACTGTAGTGGCGCATCAATCAACGTTCGCTTCGTAGAAGGGGGTTGCGGCAGATCGGCGAGCGCTGGCGTGCGCGTACTACCGCTGGGCAGAGCATGTCACCGGCTGGCCTGCTGCTCCCTTCCGTTGGTCCAGGACGCGGCCGTCGCCTTCCATCAGGAGGCAGTGCGCCACGCCGTTGTCAGTAGGCGCGACCTTGAGGCGTGGAGCGTGCCCGCCGTCCTCCCGTGTGCTCCAGTTGGCTCCGCTCACCTTGGCCGGCACGCTTACCGCGCCGTTGAGGCCATCGGTGTAGTCGTGCCTGACGGATTGCAGGTTGCCTCCTTCGGTCCAGGCTTTGTACGTCACATCGGAACTGTCGGCACCGCAAGCCGTCAGGAGTCCGCAGGTAACAGCCAGCCCCGCCATCGTGGTGATGAGCTTGATGGGTGCTGGTACGGGGGATGCAGGCATGGCTTGGCCTCTCGCTCGGTGGGTTCACTTGGTTGTGGGGTCGGGGAAGGATCTGTCGCCGAAGAGCACTCGGCTTGCCGCGGCTCGGCCGAACGGTGTGCGTAGCAGGGTGAAGGCCGCTGCTGCTGTGGTGGGCGTCCGCACGTGGGCCAATGCCCGGCGCAGCATGAGTCGTCCGCGGAAGTGGGGGCGGAGTGCGGCTCCGTCGTAGTTGGTGAGTGTTTGCGGTTTTCCGGTGTGCAGTGCGTCGTTGAGGACCTCGGCTGCGAGTTGCGACTGCCGTAGACACGGGTCCAGGCCGCCGGCGGTGAGTGGGGAGACCGCGCCTGCCGCATCCCCCACGAGAAGCCCGTCGGCGCAGCTGATCCGGCGCAGCAGGCCGCCGACGGGTATGGGGCCTGCGCGCCGCTCCACCGTTTCGGGACGTTCGACGCCGGTCAGTCCGGGCGCTGAGGCGCTGAAACGCTCCATCGCACGGCGAAGACCGTCTGGATAGCGGTCGGCATAGCCTGCGACTCCGACATGTGCGTGCTGCCCGTCGTTGACTACCCAGGCCAGGTAGCCGGGTGCGAGTGAGGGGTCGAGTACGCAGTGGAATGTCGGTGGCTGGTCGCTGCCGGGTAGTGCGAAGACTTCTTCGGCGCCGACGATCAGGTGGTGGTTGCGGTCGAGAGCGAGGTCGCGGGCGACTCTTGAGCGGGCTCCGTCGGCGCCGACGACGAAGCGGGCCCGGACCGTGGTCGGTCCGTCGCGACCGGCCAGGTGGAAGAGGTTGCCCTGTCGGCCGGCGTAGCGCGTGCCCAGTGCGATGCGTACGCCGGCGTCGACAGCGGTGGCAGCCGTCGCTTCGTAGAGCGGTGCCATGTCGCCCACGCGGTACTCGTCGCGGGGGCTGGTAAGGCTGACCGGGCGGCGCAGGTCAGGGGGGTAGAGGACCACGCGTCGGATCGGTGGTCCCAGGCAGTCCGGGGGCAGCGGGAAGTCGTCGAGTGTCTTGCGTACGAAGATTCCTGTGGTGCGGATCGCGCGGGTAAGACTGGTTCGGCGTTCGACCAGGAGTACGTCGTGGCCCTGTCGGGCGAGGAGCGTGGCGGTGTTCAGTCCGGCCAGTCCGGCCCCGACCACCAGTACGTCGGCACTGTCCGCGCCCCCGAAACGGTATGAAAGGCGTGCTGTCGTCATGGTCTGCTCTGTTCCTTGTGGAGTCCGTCATCGGTGTTCGGCGCACGGCAGGCGCCGACCGACTGCGGGCAGCACGGAGCGGCCCGTGGCGCGACGAGGTGTGCGGACGGCGTCGTCAGGTCGTCACTCGCGAGCTTGCTGAAGATCAGGCGGAGCGGGTCGCGCGGCAGTGACCGTCGAGGGCGTCGTGCCTGGTGATCGTGTGCAGGCGGCCGGCTACCGCGACGGCGCTCATCACGGAGAGGATCCAGCTGGGACGGATGTTCCGGATTCGTGCGCAGCCCTGTCCCGATCCCCGGGGGCATCGGGCTCCCAGCGCAGCAGGTCTCCGGGCTGGCACTCGAGCACCTCGCACAGCGCGGCGAGCGTGGTGAAGCGCACCGCCTTGGCGCGGCCGTTCTTGAGCACCGCCAGGTTGGCGGGTGTGATCCCCACCCGGTCCGCCAGTTCGCCCACGGACATCTTCCGCTTGGCCAGCATCACGTCGATGTCGACGACGATCGGCATCAGATCACCTCGGCCAACTCGGCCCCCAACTGCGACGCCTCGACGTCGCGCGCGACGGCCTGTGCGAGCAGCAACCGCAGCACGAACACGATGAGCGCGATCCCGAAGAGCGCCAGGCAAACCCCGCCCAGCAGGGCCACACCCACCGGGGGCACGACCTCGCCAGGCGCCAGCACCGCTCCGAGCGCGAACACCAGAAGCGCGGCTGCCACGAACGCGCCGATCACGAGATGGACGTAGCGGAATGCGGCGTGGGAGAACACGGTTCCGCGTTGTGCCATCGTCACCAGTCGCCACACGCAGACCAGGACGACCTGGACCGTCACAACGCCCAGGACCGCGATCACGAGGACCGGAGCGCGGCGGTCCGCAAGCACGCTCTCCTCCATGGCACCCGTCAGCATCGCCACCATCACCGTCTGGGCGAACACCGCCCCGGCGTGCAGCACCACCATCACGGCGCGCAGCGCCAGCACTGTCAGCTTCCCCATGCCACTCCCCAGATCGAATCGCGATGGAAATCTATCGAATATCGATAGAGGCGGCAAGTCCTGGGCGCATGGGCTGCCCGTCGAAGCCGCGCCCACCGAAGCGGTCGAGGTGAGGGCGAGTGTGTGCTCGACACGGACCGGCTGAGCATCACCGAGGTACCGCCCGCATCCTGATGTCGGTTACGACCAGGCGCGGCTCGCTGCCGGACCGCCCGACCCTGCCGGGCCGCTCATGCGGCGGCGGGGGCGGCCTCCTCGTCTGGGTCTGTGTGCTGCTCTGTGGAGGCTGGTGGGGTGCGGGTGTTCTGGTCGGCCGCTGCGTTGCCGCTTTCGGCGTGCGGGGTGTTCGCAGCGGTGGTGCGGTCGTCGAGGGTGATGGTGACCGGCTTGCCGTTGGGGGTGAGGCCGGTCAGGCTCTCCTCGATCGGCTCGTAAACGGTGGTGGCGAGTCCGCGGTCACCGTTTCCGTCGTTGGCGGTGTGCTTGATGGGGTGCAGGCTGATCAGCAGGGTCATCAGGGAGCGGCCGGAAGTGCGACGCGGATCCGTTGGTCTCCCTCGTCGGCGTACTGCAGGGGGCTTCGGCCGTCACCACCGACTTCACGCTGAAAGCCTCAGTAGGCCGGAAATCCGGGTCCCGGATGAAGATCCAGGACCGGTATCGCCAGGGCTTGATCGCGGCCTGTTTGAGCCAGCGGCGCACGGTGGAGGCGGAGGCAGACCCGGCGAGGGCGCGGGCGGCCACCTCACGCACCAATTACGGGCACGACCACCGCGCCGGCGGAGCCTGGGACTGGGACTCGGCGGGTCACTGGCAGGCCAGCGCCTTGACCTCGGGGATCTGCACCGGGATGAACGAGGTCGGCCGGCCGGAGCGTTTGCGGTCCGCCAGGCCCGGAAGGCGCTGCGCGGCAAACTGGGGCCTCCAGGTCCGCACGGTCTCCAGGCGAACTCCGCTCTCACGGGCGATACGCGTGCTGGCCCGCCCCGGGCCGCGAGCGTCAGAATGTGCGCGCACCCGGGTGCGGTGCGGGGTCCTGTGGCCGTAGGCCGCGTTCTTCGGCCGATGCCGCTCGGTGGCGGTCAGGGACGCTGGGTGAGCGACGGCGGGGAGCACGGCAAGCAAGCTGATCAGCAGACGTGGATCTTGGGTACTGGGCTTGCGGATGACGTAACGGAAGATGCTCAAATTTCTTGTATGAGTGCTTCTGGTTTCCGCGACAGACCCCTGTCCATCGGTGAGGTCTCCGAGCTGATTTCCCTCACCGCCCGCACCATCCGGTACTACCACGAGATCGGCCTGGTGCCCGAGCCTGCCCGGGACGACGCGGGCAACCGGGCTTACCGGCTGGAAGAGATCAGCCGACTTCTGTGGGTCCAGCGAATGGCGGCCGCCGGGCTGAGCCTGAAGGCGGTACGCGAGGCAGCCGAGGCCACCGACGACCAGTGCGTCCAGGACCTGCTGACCGAACTCGACCGCAATCTGGCGGCGAAGGAGGACGAGCTCCGGCAGCAGCGGGCGGCCGTTGCCCAACTGCGTGCCTTCGGAGTCGCGAACGGCCTGTTCGTACCCGAAACGGCCACGGTCCTCCACGAGGCCGGGATCGATGCCCGGGGCAGGCAGGGGGAAGAGCTCATGCTCCTGATCAACACGTTCATGGACCCCGACCGGGGGCTCAGCGGGGCACGATCCCAAGCCTTCATAGAGGCGCGTCCGGAGCTCAAGGCGGAGAGCCTGCGGCTGGAGATGCGGTTCGAAGCGCTGGCCGATGCGGACGTCGACGACCCTCGCGTCGAAGAGTGGGCCCGGGAGATGGCAGCCCACAACGCGGCCGTGGACGCCGCAGAGGAAGAGGCCGAAGTCAACCAGGAGGAGACGGACTCCGAGCGGATCAACGAGCGGCAGATCACACTCGGCGCCCAGGCACTGGCCTCCGCCGCGGAACAGCCAGCCGCCGCGCAGTTGCGTGCCATGGACCGGTACATCGAACTCTCAATGGCCGACTGCTTCACCGAGGCCGACCAGCCGGAACAGGAAGGCCATGGCTGACCTCCCCGCCATCCTGAACAGCCCATTCGACGTCGGCCTTGCCGATCAACTCGCACCAGTGTCCCTCGGCCTGCGGCGCCCCCTGGCCTGGTGGTGACCAGCACCGCGGTCGCACCGCTAAAAGCCAGGGGGAGATGGAAACTTGACGTCTTTCGTGACCCTGATGGTGAAGCTCTCCGGCTTGAATGGTTCCCCAACGGCGGTAGGGCAGGGAAGCGCCCACGTCGGGGGGAGGCAGCTGAGCCATCTGGGGCGCGGCCTTTTGGTTGTACAAAAGAATCCCGAGCTGAGGCCGCAGTTTGAGTCTGAGCTTGTGCGCCTGCTCGATCCAACGAAATCGGCCATCGGGTTCTGAGTGACCGTGGCATCGGCGAATGAACGACGCAGCGCGACCAGCGCCGATTCACCCAGGTGCCGGGTGGCGACGGCGTGGGCCAGGGAGGTGGTGAACTCGAACTCCTCTTGATGATCGAGGGCCAGGTCTTCCTTACGGGCGAAGTAGGCGCTGACGATCTGGTTGGCGATACGGGCGGCGACGGCGATCTTGGGGATGGTCATCTCTTCGAAGCCTTGGGCGATGAACAGCCGGGTCTCCTGTGTGATCGCCGAGAGCGGAATGAACCGTTTCTTGACCTCCTTTCCCCTGTTTGCCTGTTCGCTCGCCTGCCAGGGTTCTTGTGCAAACCACTGAGGTACGGGGAGAGGGGGCTCTCGGTGAGCTTGAAGGTGAGGTCGGCACTGGCGGCCGGTGTGCTGGCGGCTGCGGCAGTGGCGGGAACAGGGGGCACCGCCCAAGCGAACACCTACCAGTACAACGTGATGCTCCAGGACTACGCCACCGGCTACTGCCTGGACTCCAACGGCGGCGACGTCTACACCAATCCGTGCCAGCCCGGTAACCCGTGGCAGCGGTGGAACGTCGTGTCCTACGACGGCAACGTCGGGGGCTACTACGACCGGGTGCAGATCGTCCATCGCAAGGAGGGCAACTGCCTTCGAGTCCAGTGGTCGCACGCCGTCTCGGATCCCAGTGGCTGGTTCGCAACCCGCGCGGCCGGGTGCAGTTCGAGCGATTACCACGACCAGTGGAACATGACCTGGGTCGGCAACAGCTCCGGCAATCCTCGCAACAGCTGGCAGTTCGCCAACTACCAGGCGGACGCCAACCTCAACGAGGTGCTCTGCCTTGATCGCGGGCAGGACGGACACTACAACCAGCTGCTGTGGGCCCAGGGCCACCCGCAGGGCGCCCCGGTCGCCAAGACCACCTGCTACAACCACACCAACCGGTACCAGATGTGGAACATGGTCCATTGACGGGTCGAGGGGGCGGGTGACGGACTCGCCGGCAGATCGTTCCGTCAGTTGTGGGACGGGGCGATCTGTGGGACACCGCGTGGGCTCAGATGGTGCCGCATCTTCCGAAGAACGTGGACTGGGGCGGGCGTGGGAAGAACCACCGCAGGAACAAGCCGCCCTTGCCGCTGGCCTCGGCGGTCAACGCCGACCGGGCGGAGGCCGTCGTGGCGCGACTGGCTGGTGTTCGGCTGCCTTCTCGTCGGTGTAGGCGGGTTCGACGCCGGCGCGGCTTCTTCGTCCGGCTGTCCGGCCGGGGGCTTCGTGTCCTTCGCCGTCGGGGGTGCGGCCGAGTTGCTTGGCGAAACCGCCCTCGGCTGTCGCGTCAACCGCAGCCCTGCTCGATGTCCAGATGTAGCGGCCCGCGGAGTACGGGGCTGCGCCGGTACGGCGGCGGGTCGGCGACCAGCCTGGGGTGGTCGAGGCGGTGCACCAACTCGGTCAGTGCGATCTGGGTTTCCCGGCGGGCCAGTGGGCCGCCGAAGCACAGGTGGATGCCGCTGCCGAAGCCGAGGTGTTGGTTGTCGCGCCGATCGGGGTCGAAGCGGTCGGGCTCGTGGAAGCGGTTCGGGTCGCGGTTCCCGGAGGCCAGCATCAGCATGATCTGCGAGCCCTTGGGGATCAGGGTGTCGGCGACTGTGATGTCGCTGTACGCCACCCGCCAGGGAATGATGTGCACAGGGGGCTCGTAGCGCAGCAGTTCCTCGACCAGCGGCACGATCAAGTCCGGTTCACCGCAAAGTCGTTGGAACACCGGTGGGTGGCGCAGCAGCGTCAGCATGCCGTTGGTGATGAGATTGACGATGGTCTCATGGCCGGCGATGAGGAGCAGTCTGGCGGTGGCGACGATTTCGGCGTCGGTCATCCGTCCATCGGGTCCGTCGTCGTTGGCCAGTTGTGACAGTAGGCCGTCTCCAGGCCGGCTGTGGCTCCGCTCCACCAACTCGCCGAGGCACTGGCGTACGTCCTTGCGGGCCCGTACGCCCTTGTCCAGTTTCTCCTTCGGGTCGGTCTCGGGGTTGTAGTCGATCGAGTTCATGAGGTCGTTCACCCAGACGTGGAACCTCGGCTCGTCCTCGCGCGGCACGCCGAGCAAGGCACAGGTCACGGTTACGGAGAACGGGGAGGCGAAATCGTCGACGACGTCGATCTGTTCCTTGCCCGCCAAATTATCGATCAGACTGCCGACCGTGGCGGTCAGGAAGCCTTCCAGTCCGGTCACCAGCCCCGGGGCGTGCGGGGGACCGAAGTGACGCATCGCCATACGCCGCAGGCGATCGTGCTCGGGCGAGTCCATGCGGATGAACGACGACGTGGCCCCTTCGTCGGCCTGGGGCATCGGACGCGACAGATTGCGCAGGTCGGAACTCAGATGCGGGTCGTTCAGGACGTCCGTGATCTCGCGGTAGGTGCTGACGACGTAGCTGCCGTCCTCCTGTCGAATCACCGGCGTCGTGCGCAACTCGGCATACAACGGGTACGGGTCGGCCCGGGCGGAGTAGTCGAAGATCCGTTGCAGCGTGCCGGGCGTCCCGGTCGTGCTCGTCCGGCCTTGCTCCTGCCGATGCTGTGGCGCGGCCGTGACGCGTCGTTCACCCAGGTCATGGCCGGTGACGACCGCCGTGGCACCCTGCGCGAGCAGGGCCGGGCCGGGGAGGTCGACTGGCACCGGTTTCCTGTCGGCCGGCTGGTCCGGCGTGGGGCAGGCGGGTGGGAAAGGTGCGGCCAGCTCTATCAATCGCCGGTAGTGGTGCAGCCGCTTGCCGTTGTTGAAGCTCACGGCAGCCGTGACGCGGCCCCGATAGCCGTATGCGGTGACGAAACGGCGGTCCTCCAACGAGCCCTGGGTGACGACCACCTCGTCGGCGAAGGTCGGCACGCCGACGGACTTGATGTTGACGCCGAACTGGATCGACCAGAACACCGGGACGGACAGGTGGGGCCGGAGGTCCGCCTGGGCACTGACCATGTTGTGCGCCGCGATCTCCGCCTGCTCCACGGCGTTGGCCCAGTGCTCCAGTGAGATGAGCCGGTGTTCGTAGAGGGGGTTCGGGCAACGTGCCACGTCTCCCGCGGCGAAGACGTCGTCGGTGACGCGGCCGTTGACGTCGAGGGCGCGGCAGCTGGTGTCGCAGGTGATTCCCCACCCGTCCGCTGCCAGTCCCGAGTCCCGCAGCCACTCGGTGTTGCGGATGCTCCCGAGTGCCACCACCGCCACATCGGCGTCGACCGCACTGCCGTCGTCGAAGTGAGCACGGCGAAACCGTCCCCGCGCGTCGCCCTCCAACTGGGTGACTTCCACACCGCAGCGCAGGTCGACCCCGTGCGCGCGCTGCATGTCGGCCGCGACCTCGCCGATCATGGCGCCGAGCGCCCCGACGAGCGGGGCCGGTGCGAGTTCGGCGACGGTCACTGAGATGTCTCGCTCGCGGCAGACGGAGGCGATCTCGGAGCCGGTGAATCCCGCGCCGATGACCAGCACACGGGAGGGCCGGGCGGCGAGGGCCCGTCGTAGGCCCTCGGCATGCTCGCGTGTGCGCACCACGAACACCCCGTCCAGGGCCGCCTCGGACTCGACGGACCACGGCCGGGCCCGTACGCCGGTGGAGATCAGCACCCGGTCGAAGGGAACCTCGCGTCCGTCGGCGAGAAGCACGTGGTTCGTCGTGAGGTCCAGCCCGCTGGCGGGGACGCCCAGCAGCCACTCGGCATCGACGTCACGCCGTCGCGGCAGTGTGGTGTTGTCGGCCGGTACCCACCCGGTCAGTACTTGCTTGGACAGGGGAGGCCGGTCGTAGGGCTCGCCCAACTCGTCGCCGATCATGGTCAACGACCCGGTGAAGCCCCCGCCGCGCAGAGCCTCCGCGGCCCGCAGCCCCGCCAGCGACGCCCCGACGACCACGATGCGG
This sequence comes from Streptomyces diastatochromogenes, assembly GCA_001418405.1. Classification (GTDB taxonomy): domain Bacteria; phylum Actinomycetota; class Actinomycetes; order Streptomycetales; family Streptomycetaceae; genus Streptomyces; species Streptomyces albulus_C. The sequence goes on from LIQL01000231.1 coordinate 13,364, forward strand.
CCATCGCGCTTGAACGCACGCAGGTTGTCGCCACTGATCATGACGGCGACGCCTCCGCCGGTGCGTGCCGAGCCTCCAACTGGTCGACCAGCATCGCCTGGACCAGGCCGGCCGCCGCTGCGCCCAGCGCTTGGTCGGGCTGGACGTCGTTGAGGTTCGAGGCGTCCATGAGGGCTCCTTCAAGCCAGCGCCACTCCGGCGCGCACCGGGGAAGGGCCCGGCCGCTGTCCACCCCGGCGAAGTACGGGAGGGTGCACCGCGCCCGTCGGGTCCCCACAGAAAGAATTGATCATCGCGACTCAGGTGGTTGGCGCCTGTCTGGGGACGCCCTGATTGCGGCTGCATGTTGGCTACGGAAGCGGCGCTCTATTGGATTGCCGTCTCGACGGAAACCCTGCGGCACGGCGCGCCGGAATGCCGTCACAAAATGAGCGTAACAGCGGCATCGTTACCGGCGAGTTCGACGGCCCGGGCACCCGGTCTATGTCAGCTCTGCCTTCCTCGGCGTGCCAGTCAGCCTCGCGTGCACAGCAGCGTGATCAAATTTGGGCATGGCATTGTCCTGGACGGGAAATCGTGTACGCCTGCGTGCTGTCGAGCCCGACGACTGGACGGCGTTCGCGCGTTTCGCCGACGATGACGGGGCGCGAGAGGGCCGGCTGGATCTGCCGCGGTCCGCCGAGAGCTACCGTGCCTGGGCGAAGGAGCAGGCCGTTGCCGAGTGCGACGACGACCGTTTCCGGTTGGCGATCGAAGCGACGGCCACGGGAGAGTTGGTCGGTTCAGTCGGCTCACATCGCACCGGCCGTTGCTCGGGCTGGTTCGAGTTCGACATCGCCATCGGCGCCCGCCATCGGCGCAACGGCTACGCGACCGAAGCCGTGGTGCTGTTGCTGCGCTTCATGTTCGCCGAGCGGCGCTATCACAAATGCCTGGGAGCGGTCTTGGCCCACAACGAGGCATCGTTGGCACTGTTTCGTGGGCTCGGCTTCGTCGAGGAGGGGCGCTTGCGGGAGCACGTTTTCTTCGCCGGCCGGCACCACGACCTCGTCATGATGGGCATGCTCGTCAACGAGTTCGACCGGCGACACACGATGAGCCAACCATGAGCCGGTGATCCGAACGCGTGTGGAGCGGCACCCGGACTTGATCGACGTTCGTTGTTCGCGGGTGGAGGTGCCCTGCCACCGGAAGCAGGACCGTCCTCAGCCGCGCAGGGTGGCGCGCAGACACAGGCCGGCGGTTGCGAGACCTTCGAAGGTGGTGATCCGGTAGCCGGGTTCTGCGCCGGGCGGCTCGCTCAAGTGGTAGCGGCGGGCGGTCTGCGCCGTCATGAGCGTGAGCATGGCCATGGCCAGAGCGGCTCCCTCGCAGCCGTGCGGCCCGGTACCGAAGGCGAGGAAGACCCCGGGTTTCGTCGGCGAGCCCGCGTCGTCGAGCCAGCGTTCGGGGCGGAACCGGTCCGGCTCGGGGTGTTCGCGTGCGTCGCGGTGGGCCGTGTAGGGGCAGACGAGAACGGTGGAACCGGCGTCGATGGTGTAGTCGGCGAGCTGAGTCCGTCGCGGGGCCCGTCGGGTGAGCAGCCAGCTCGGTGGGTGCAGCCGCAGCACTTCGCGTACCAGAGCCTGGGTGTAGTGCAGGTTGCCGAAGTGGGTGCTGGTCGTCGAGGCCGGGGAGGCGGGAAGCAGGGCGGCTTCGGCCGCGACGCGGTCCGCGGCCTGGGGGTATCGGGCCAGGTGGAGCAGGATCCAGCCGGCTGCCCGGGAGGGTGTCTCGAAGGTGGCGACGGTGATTCCGGGGAGGGTGTCGAGGACGGCTTCTTCCGCCAGCGGGCCGTAGCGGGAGGAGGGCTGGAGCATCTGTCCCAGCACGTCGTCCCCGAGCCGTTCCGAGGTGCGGCGTCGGCGGATGATGGGCCGCAGAGCGTTGGTGAAGGCGACTTGCCGCCGGGTGCGGAACCGCCGTGCCGGTGTGGGGACCCAGCGCGGCCACACCCAGCGCGAGGGGCGTACGAGTACCTCTCGGGCCACGAAGAGCTGCCAGGCGAAGGGCAACAGGACGGGGGCGTCCTCGGAGAAGAGGTAGCGCACGCCGATCTCTGCCAGGACGGGCCGGACCAGGGGAAGGATCTCGACGTCCCGGCCCGTGGGCCACTGGTCGGCAATGCGATCGGTCCCGGCTGCGATCTCACCGATCCGGGCCGCAACCGCTTGTGGGCGCAGTCCGCGCATCCGGGCGGCGCGAGCGTGCGCACGCTCCTGAGGCATCGGTGCTCCGCCGGCCCTTTTGAACGGCGGGAAGAGGGGCGAGGAGGGCTTGGGAAAGTCCTGCGCGCGGTGCAGGACCGCTTCGCACACCCCGGCCCTCGCGGCTACGTAGACCCCCGGCTCCAGCTGCCAGACGTCCCCGCACTCGTCAGCGCCCCGGCTCGCCAATGCCAGCCGGTCGCGGCTCCAGGCCGCGAAGCTGCCTCCGGGCAACCGCGGCGGCTCATTCGCTCGGCCCATGGGATCGCCCCTGACTTCTCGTACCAGTCAGGCCGATATCGCCGGCAGCGCGGCCAGGAGTCGGCGGGAGCCCGGGAGCGCCCGCCGACGGTGTGGTCACACCCTGTCGTCGCCGGTGTGGGAGCCCCAGTCGTGGGCGCCGTACGCACCGTAGTTACGAGTGAAGGACAACTTGGCAAGCAGCTTGGCGATCATGATGACTCCTCTCGCTTGCCGGCAGAGCCATGTGCCAACATCCAATTTTTTCACACATAGCACATATCTCGTATTTTAGGGCATTGACTGCACGCGTGGAGGCAAGGTGCGTGCCTGCGGGCCTGGCCCGCAGGCACGCCAACGCCGCCCCGGTGCCAGCGGCCAGTGCCACCTCCGGCCGAGCCGCTGCTGCCCGTCGTAGCGCGTCGAGTGGATCACCCGGGACGCAGGCGTCTGGACGACCGGAAGGTCCTGTCAGGGATCCTGTTCGTGCTGTACACCGGCATTCCGTGGGAGTTCATGCCCCAGGAGCTGGGCTTCGGCTCGGGCATGACGTGCTCGCGGCGTCTGAGGGACTGGAACGACGCGGGTGTGTGGCAGCGCCTGCATGAGCAGCGGCTGGCCGAGATACATGCTGCCGGCGCGCTGGACTGGTCGAGGGCGGTGATCGACGGCTGCCATGTGCGGGCCAGGATGGGCGGCCCCAAACGGGCCCGAGTCCGGTCGACCGTGCCCGGCCGGGCTCGAAACACCCAGGACGACGAGACCAACAGGCTCGATCACCGCATGCTGGCGGCCAACCGTGAACTGCGCGCCTCCTGCATGACCGTCACCCTCGACGCAGCCGTGAAAGCCCCCCGCCGAAGAACTCGGTGCTGCTCCCGACGACACCGGTCCCCGCATCGCGGCCCCTGGCTTTCCTTGAAGCCGGGATGCCAACTCTCAAAGGTCCGAGGCGCGATGGCGGGTCAACGCAGGCGCGGAGCCCGGCACACGGGATGCCCGGCTCCGCGTCTTCTTGCCACAGCTGCCCGCCGGTAAACGGCCACGGCACCCGACCGCAGCCACCGCGAGACGTCGTCAGACCGGACGCACCGGGGCGGCGACCAGCTCGTCCAGCCCGGGGAACGGATTGTCCGGCCGGTGCTTGCGATACACGATGTCGACGTACGACAACGGCGCCCACTTCGACGGCTGCTCGTCGATCTGATGGACCACCTGCGCATGGATGTTGCTCCGCAGATCCAGATACGGAAACGCCTCGTGCGCCGCGTCCAGTACCGCCCGGTCCACCTCCTCGACACCGAAAGCAAACATGTCGGCACCGATACCGAAATGCGTGAGAGCGCCGACCAGATGCTTGTGGGGCGCAATCCCCGCCGAGGTGTGCAGCGCCACTGCGTCCCAGATCTGGTCGGCGACGACATCCGACAGCCCGTGCTCCCGGGCGAATCGAGCGGCCCGGAAGGCACCGTCCACCTCGAACCGGTTAGGCCCCTGCCCCGCGTCGGTCAGACCGATGTCGTGCAGCACCGTGGCGAGAAAGAGCGTCTCGTCGTCGTAGTCCACCCCGGCAGCAAGGTTCCTGGCGGTGGCGATGCTACGAGCATAGAAGTAACTGCGGACAGTGTGGTTGAACAGCCATTCCGGAGAGTGCTCGGCAGTAAAGGCAACAGCGGCCTCCGTAGCTGCCGTACGCGGCCACCCTCCGATCTCCTCCGGCAGATTCGCAAGCACGCTCACTTGACCTCAGCCTCCCCTGTGAACAGGTCGTTCCGCGTCTCCTTGTCGGCGGCGAACAACGCGGGCGTCGATGCCCACGTCTCGACGACTACGCACATGTTGCGCATCTCCTCACTTATCGTGATCGGCGTGATGCGCCCAGCCTAGGGAGACCGAGGTCGCCGTACGATGGCCAGATGGCCACTAATCCCAAAGATCCGGCCAAGGTCGCAGTGGTGGTGCAGCCGGGCTACGTCCTGCTGGACGTAGCCGTTCCCCAGCAGGTGTTCGGCCGCTGGCCGGACTGGGTGACCGCCTGCTGGCCTGGCGGCGCCCCCTACGAGCTGACCTTGGTGAGTGCGGTTCCCGCGGAAGACTCGCTGGTGCCCCGCGAGGTCGAGCCGCTCGACCGGCTGGACACGGCGGACACCGTGATCGTCGCCGGAGTGCAGGACCCCACTGAGTCTCCGGACGCCGAGCTGGTCGAACGGCTGCATGACGCATACAACCGGGGCAGCCGGATGGTGTCGATCTGCACGGGCGCCTTCGCCCTGGCAGCGGCCGGGATCCTGGACGGCCGCAGCGCCACCACCCACTGGCGCTGGGCCAGCCTGCTGCGAGACCGCCACCCGTCGGTCAAGGTCCGCGAAGCGGAGCTCTACGTCGAGGACACCGGCGTCTTCACCTCCGCGGGTGTCCTCGCCGGAACCGACCTGTGCCTGCATCTCCTGCGGCTCGACCATGGCCAGGCCGCCGCGAACAGGATGGCCCGCTTCCTGGTCAGCCCACCCCACCGTGAAGGAGGACAGGCCCAGTTCATCGAGCACATCCCGCCCAGCGGCGACTCCGAGATCACCGACGTGATCACCTGGATCCTGGAACACCTCGACGAGCCGCTCACCCTGGAGTCGGTCAGCCGGCACAGCCACATGAGCACGCGAACACTGCGCCGCAGATTCCGGGCTGCGACCGGAGCGAGCGTCATGAACTGGGTGGCCATGCAACGCGTAGCCCGCGCGCGCGAACTTCTGGAGACCACTCGCCTCGGCATCGACGACATCGCCCACCGATGCGGCTTCGGCTCCGCGGAGTCATTGCGTATCCACTTCACCGCGATGACCAGGACCAGCCCATCGGGCTATCGCCGCGCCTTCGCTTCCTAACACTGTTGCCAAACGGTCGCAGCCACGAACAGGATCCCTGACAGGACCTTCCGGTCGTCCAGGCGCCTGCGTCCAGGGTGATCCACTCGACGCCGTACGACGGACAGCAGCGGCTCGATCCGTTCCCACAACTCATCGGCCACGATCCACGGCAGCCGTTCCCCCTACGCATGCATTACTGACCTTTGCTTATGGGGTTGACGGTTGTGGGTTCCAGTCCAGGTGGGTCGCGGCAAGGAATCCTGTGACCAGGGCCGGGTGACGTTGGATGTGTCGCAGGCCGCGGCGGGCGGTGGTGAGGAGTTCGTCGAGGGTTCGGGCGCCGAGGTTGGCCAGCGGCCCGTTCTTGAGGTGTGCCCAGCCGCCTTCGACGGGGTTGAGGTCCGGTGCGTAGGGCGGCAGATAGGTCAAGGTGAGCCAGTGGCTGCGGGCGGCGAAGGCGCGCATCCGGCGGCTGCGATGGCTGCTGAGGTTGTCCCAGATCAGTACGATCGGGTGGCCGAGAGACCGGTGCACTTGGTGTAACTGGCGGATCAGGATGCGATCGGTGACTGATCCCGGTACGACCCGGTAGAAGTAACGGGCTGGCTGGCCGAGGCTGTAGCAGCACCAGCCGACGACGGAGACCTTGGGCCGCTGCCCCATCCGCATCTGCACAGTTGGGGTCTGGCCGGCGGGTGCCCAGGTCCGTCGCACCGGTGGCAGCAGTGACAGACCGGATTCGTCCGAG
>LIQL01000232.1 GCA_001418405.1 Streptomyces diastatochromogenes
CCGCGATTGGTGAGGGCCAGGGTGTGCTTGGTGGAGATCCGGGCCGGCTTCACCAAGGGCTACGGCAGCGGCCCGGTCGATGAGCCAGGCCGCGGAGGTCTTCACCCGGCCGTCGCCGTCCGGGAAGGCCGGCGGCGCGGCGTCCGGGCCGAGCCGGTCGTGGACCCGCCGGACGAGGTCGTCGTGCTCGTCCTCGGTGAGGACGGGGTTGGTGAAGAAGGAGCCGGCCGACCAGGTGTCGTGGTCGTCGGGGTCCAGCACCATGCCCTTGCCGGCCCGCAGCGCCAGGACGGTCTTGCGGGCGACGGCGAGCGGCACCCGGTCCCCGACGCCGACGCCGAGGGCGCGGGCCGTCTGGTCGTACCTCAGGGGCGCGGAGAGCCCGTCCGCGTCCTCCAGGGCGAACCGCACGCGCAGCACGACGAACCGCTCGGGATGCTGCTTGAACCGGCTGTGGCGGTACGAGAAGCCGCACTGCGCGCGGGAGAGGGTGACGGTCTCACCGCTGTGGCGGTCGTAGGCGACGACTTCGGTGAGGGTCTCGGAGACGTCCTGCCCGTAGGCGCCGACGTTCTGGATCGGGGTGGCGCCGGCCGAGCCGGGGATGCCGGCCAGGCACTCGACGCCGGCCAGCCCGGCCTCGACGGTGCGGCCCACGGCGTCCGACCAGTTCTCGCCCGCGGCGAGCTCCAGCGCGGTGCCGTCGAGGGCGAAGCCGCGGGTGGCGATGCGCAGGGCGGTGCCTTCGAAGCCCTTGTCGCCGATGACGAGGTTGCTGCCGCCGCCGATGACCAGCAGCGGGGTGCCGGCGTCGTCCGCCGCGCGGACGGCCGCGATCACCTCGTCGTCGGTGGTGGCCGTGACGAGCCGGGTCGCGGGGCCGCCGAGCCGGAAGGTGGTCAGCGGGGCGAGGGGGGCGTTGTTCTCTACGTGGCGTTCCTGCACCCGGCCAAGGGTACGGGGGCGGCCCGGCGGTGCCGGCCGGCCGCCCCGCGCGGGCTGCGTCAGGCGAGCCGGACCACGGCGCGGGACATGCCCAGCACCTTCTGGTCGGCGCTCTTGGCCGTGAGGTCCACCCGGACGGTCCGCTCCTCGTCGTCGAGCTTGGCCGCGACCGTGGCGCTGACCTCGATCAGCGCGCCGTCCTCGTCGTTGGGCACGACGACGGGCTTGGTGAAGCGCACGCCGTACTCGGCGACCGCACCCGGGTCGCCGACCCAGTCGGTGACCACCCGGACCGCCACGGCCATGGTGAACATGCCGTGCGCGATGACGTCCGGCAGCCCGACCTCCTTGGCGAACTTCTCGTTCCAGTGGATCGGGTTGAAGTCCCCGGAGGCGCCGGCGTACTGGACGAGCGTGGCGCGGGTCACGGGGAAGTCCTGCGCGGGGAGCTCGGTGCCGACCTCGACGTCGTCGTAGGCGATCTTCGCGGTCATGTCAGGCCTCCTCGGCGCGCCGGGCGACGAGCTTGGTGATGGCGGTCACGACGTGCTCGCCGGCCTCGTCGTGCACCTCGCCGCGGATGTCGATGACCTCGTTGCCGGCCATGGAGCGGATCGACTCGATGGTGGAGGTCACGGTCAGCCGGTCACCGGCGCGCACCGGCCGCCGGTAGGCGAACTTCTGGTCGCCGTGCACCACTCGGCTGTAGTCCAGACCGAGTTGCGGGTCGGCGACGACCTGCCCGGCGGCCTTGAACGTGATGGCAAACACAAAAGTCGGCGGGGCGATCACATCGGAGTGACCGAGCGCCTTGGCGGCTTCGGTGTCGATGTAAGCGGGGTTGGTGTCACCGATCGCCTCCGCGAATTCGCGGATCTTTTCCCGGCCGACCTCGTACGGGTCGGTGGGCGGGTACGTGCGTCCGACGAATGACTGGTCGAGCGCCATGGGCTCGCAACCTCCCTGTACTGATGGTGCTAATGCCGCGAGGCCGCCCCCAGGAAATGGGGACGGCCTCACAGACGAGCCTGAGTTATCGCGTCTCGCGGTGCGCGGTGTGCGCGTTGCAACGCGGGCAGTGCTTCTTCATCTCCATGCGGTCCGGGTCGTTGCGCCGGTTCTTCTTGGTGATGTAGTTCCGCTCCTTGCACTCCACGCAGGCCAGCGTGATCTTCGGGCGGACGTCGGTGGCAGCCACGTGAGTGCTCCTTGACGGACGGATAGTCGATACGAACGCATACAAGAGTAGCCGACCGGAGGACCGACCCCACAATCGGCTACTGTAAGTAGCGGTGACCGGACTTGAACCGGTGACACAGCGATTATGAGCCGCTTGCTCTACCGACTGAGCTACACCGCTGCGGTGCGAGATTCCCCCGTCCGAAGACGGGATCCTCACACACCAGAGCCCCAATACGGAATCGAACCGTAGACCTTCTCCTTACCATGGAGACGCTCTGCCGACTGAGCTATTGGGGCGAGCGATGAAGACATTACACGGCCCGCCGCCAAACGTGAAATCCGTATCCGCGTCGCGTCCCAAGAACCCCCCGCACCACACCGGTACGACTATTTCGCGCCTGCGCGATGCGCTCCGGGCCGCGCCCTAGGCTCGGTTCCACGCCGCGTGATCTTGCACGCCGGGGCTTCGAGGAGCGCGATGTCCGACAGCAGTTCGCCGCAGCCGGGGAAGCCCGGGGGTGCCGGCCGGTACGCCCGGCCGGATTCCGGCGCACTGGTCCTGTGCGGCGCCCGGCTCGCCGACGGCCGCACCGTGGACGTCCGGCTCGGCGGCGGGCGCATCGAGGCGGTCGGCACGGCCGGCAGCCTCGCCCCGCAGGGCGCCCGGGTGGACCTCGCCGGCTACCTGCTCCTCCCGGCCCCCGCAGAGCCGCACGCGCACTGCGACACCGCCCTGACGGCGGACGCCGACGGGCCCGCCTCCGACTCCGCCGAGGACATCCAGCGCCGCACCACCGAGGCGGCGCTGCTCCAACTGGGGCACGGGGCGACCGCGTCACGGAGCCACGTGCGGATCGGCGGCGTCCAGGGGCTCCAGGCCCTGGCGGCGGTGCTCCGGGCCCGGCGGGCGCTGCGCGGGCTGGCGGACCTGGCCGCGGTGGCGGTGCCGCGGGTGCTGACCGGGGTGGCCGGCGCGAACGGGCTGGCGATGCTGCGGGACGCGGTCAAGATGGGCGCCACGGTCATCGGCGGCTGCCCGGACCTGGACCCCGATCCGACCGGCTACGTGGAGACCGTCCTGGAGGTGGCCGACGAGCACGGCTGCCCGGTGGACCTGCACACCGACGGCGACGACCCCGCGCGGCTGGCCCGGTTCGCGGCGATGTGCGGCGGGCTGCGGCCGGGCGTGGCGATCGGGCCGTGCGCCGGGATGGCGCGGATGCCGCGGAGCGTGGCGGCGCGGATCGCGGAGCAGTTGGCGGCCGCCGACGTCACCGTCGTCTGCCTGCCGCAGGGCGACTGCACGGGTCTGGAACGGAACGGCAGCCGGGTGTCGCGGCCGGCGCCGGTGCGCCTGCTGCGGGCGGCCGGGGTGCGGGTGGCGGCGGGCAGCGGGGCGCTGCGGGACGCGGCGAACCCGGTGGGGCGCGGCGACCCGTTGGAGGCCGCGTACCTGCTGGCCTCCTTGGGCGAGGCGACGCCGGAGGCGGCCTACGAGACGGTGAGTTCGGCGGCGCGGGCGACGCTGGGGCTGCCGGAGGTGCGGGTCGAGGCGGGCTTCCCGGCGGAGTTGCTGGCGGTGCGCGGAGAACGGATCGCCGGGGTGCTGTCGTTGGCGTACAGCCGGATCGTGGTGCACCGGGGCCGCGTGGTGGCGCGCACCAGTGCGGTGCGCGAGTACTGCGATTCGGTGGACGTGGCACTGGAGTTGCCCCGCCAGTCACAGCGCTGAGCGCCGCACCGGCCGGTCCTGCGGTGTGCCGGGGCGGTTCGGCGTACGGTCGGCAGCATGCGCATTGTCATCGCAGGTGGACATGGTCAGATCGCGCTGCGGCTGGAGCGGTTGCTGCACGCGCGCGGGGACGAGGTCGCCGGGATCGTCCGGCGGCCGGAACAGGCCGGCGATCTGCTGGCCGCGGGTGCCGAACCGGTGGTGTGCGACCTGGAGTCGGCCTCGGTGGGCGACGTCGCCCGGCACCTGGAGGGTGCGGACGCGGCCGTCTTCGCCGCGGGCGCCGGGCCGGGCAGCGGCGCCGCGCGCAAGGACAGCGTGGACCGCGGCGCGGCGACGCTGTTCGCGGACGCGGCCGAGGCGGCGGGGGTGCGGCGGTTCGTGGTCGTGTCGTCGATGGGTGCGGACCGGGAGCCGCCGGAGGGCACCGATCCGGTCTTCGCGGCCTACCTGCGGGCGAAGGGCGCCGCGGATGCCGACGTTCGGGCCCGCGCCGGGCTGGACTGGACGATCCTGCGGCCCGGTCGGCTCACCGACGACCCCGGTGCCGGTCAGGTGACGTTGGCCGACGCGACCGGGCGCGGGGCGGTGTCGCGGGACGACGTGGCGGCCGTGCTGGCGGCGCTGTTGGACGAGCCTGGGACGGCCGGACGGACGTTGGAGCTGATCGGCGGGGACGTGCCGGTGGTGGACGCGGTGCGGAACGTGGCGTCGCACTGAGGGGCGTCGGCGGCGGAACGCGCGGAAGGCCCTGAGGGCGCGTCTGCCGCCCCGTGACGCCCCCAACGGCTCCCGTTGGGTGCGGGGTGGGCGTCGGGCGCCTGTGCGGCCGCTGGCGCCCGTGCCGGCGGGGAGGCGGGCGCGGCGCGCCGAAGGGCCGCGCCGCGGAAATTCACCCGGCGCGGAACCGGCGCGCGACACCACACGAAAGGCGGCAGCACGAAAGAGCCCCCGGATCGCATTTCTACGATCCGGGGGCTCTTTCTCGGCTGTGGCGGCGCCAGGATTCGAACCTGGGAAGGCGAAGCCGGCAGATTTACAGTCTGCTCCCTTTGGCCGCTCGGGCACACCGCCGGGTTGTGTCGTCCGGAGTTCCGCTGTGGGGCGGTGCTCCGTGGCAACGACGTAAACCATACCCGATGACAGGGGGTGCTTTGCCACTCGCTTCCGGGGCGCTGGATCTTGGTCGGGTGGCTAGGCTTGGCAGGCGGTCCGGGAAGGGCCGCATCCCTGATGGATCTACGTACGAGGAGCCAACCCACCATGGCCGACTCCAGTTTCGACATCGTCTCGAAGGTCGAGCGGCAGGAGGTCGACAACGCGCTCAACCAGGCCGCCAAGGAGATCTCGCAGCGTTACGACTTCAAGGGCGTGGACGCGTCGATCCAGTGGTCGGGCGAGAAGATCGAGATGCGGGCCAACGCCGAGGAGCGGGTGAAGGCCGTCCTGGACATCTTCCAGTCCAAGCTGGTCAAGCGCGGGATCTCGCTCAAGGCGCTGGAGACCGGCGACCCGCAGGCGTCGGGCAAGGAGTACCGGATCTCCGCCTCGATGCAGGAGGGGATCTCGCAGGAGAACGCGAAGAAGGTCGCCAAGATCATCCGCGATGAGGGCCCGAAGGGCGTCAAGGCGCAGGTGCAGGGCGACGAGCTGCGGGTCAGCTCCAAGAGCCGGGACGACCTGCAGACCGTTCAGCAGCTGCTGCGCGGCAAGGACCTGGACTTCGCGATCCAGTTCGTGAACTACCGCTGAGTCAACTACCGCTGAGCGGCCCCGAACGGGGCGTGCAGCGGCACGCGGTGAGTCGCTGGGGCGGCGCGGCACGGGAGCGCGCCGCCCCAGCGGCGTTCATCGGGTGGCGAACGGCTGGTCGGTGGGGACGATCTCGCGGCCCAGGGGGACCAGGGAGATCGGGATCATCTTGAAGTTGGCGATGCCGAACGGGATCCCGATGATCGTCACGCACAGGGCGATGCCGGTGATGACGTGGCCGAGCGCCAGCCACCAGCCGGCGAAGACGATCCAGACGATGTTGCCGATCACCGAGCCGGCGCCGGCGTCGCGGCGCTCCACGGTCGTCCGGCCGAACGGCCACAGGGCGTAGCCGGCGATGCGGAAGCTGGCGATCCCGAAGGGGATCGTGACGATCAGGATGCAGCAGATCACGCCCGCGAGAACGTAGCCGAGCGCCATCCAGAAGCCGCAGAGGACCAGCCAGAGGATGTTGAGGATGAACTTCATGATCGGCAGCCTTCCAAGGGCGGGACGGGCAGTGGTTCCGCCGTCCTAGACGCGACCGGTGCCGGGAAACGTTGCGTCCTTCGGGTGACCGGTCGGTTTCAGGGGCGGTGGTGGCCGGCCATGCGCTCCAGTCGGGCGATGCGTTCGGGCATCGGCGGGTGGGTGGAGAAGAGCCTGGAGAGGCCCTCGCCGGGGCGGAACGGGTTGGCGATCATCATGTGGCTGGCGGTCTCCAGGCGGGGCTCGGGCGGCAGCGGGAGCTGCTGGGTGCCCCGTTCCAGTTTGCGCAGGGCGGAGGCCAGGGCAAGCGGATCGCCGGTGAGCTGGGCGCCGGAGGCGTCGGCCTGGTACTCGCGGGAGCGGCTGACGGCGAGCTGGATCAGTGAGGCGGCGATCGGGCCGAGGAGCATGATCAGGAGCGTGCCGAGGAGGCCGGGGCCCTCGTCGTCGTCGGAGCGGCCGACCGGGATCAGCCAGGCGAAGTTGACCAGGAACATCACGACCGAGGCCAGTGCGCCCGCGACGGAGGAGATGAGGATGTCGCGGTTGTAGACGTGGCTGAGCTCGTGGCCGATGACGCCGCGCAGCTCGCGCTCGTCGAGGATCTGGAGGATGCCGTCGGTGCAGCAGACCGCGGCGTTGCGGGGGTTGCGGCCGGTGGCGAAGGCGTTGGGCGCCTGGGTCGGGGAGATGTACAGGCGCGGCATGGGCTGGCGGGCCGCGGTCGAGAGCTCCCTGACCATGCGGTAGAGCTGGGGCGCCTCGAACTCGCTGACCGGGCGGGCCCGCATCGCGCGCAGGGCGAGTTTGTCGCTGTTCCAGTACGCGTAGGCGTTGGTGCCCACGGCCACCAGGACCGCGAGGACCAGTCC
>LIQL01000233.1 GCA_001418405.1 Streptomyces diastatochromogenes
GCGGTGCATCGCAAGGCGCCGTGCCAGGGCGCCGTGGACGACCCGGCCCTGACCCATCGGACACGCCCTAGTTGTGTTGCGCGGGCCGGTCCGGTTCGAGGGCGAGGAGGAGGGGAAGGCGAGTGACAATGGGGGGTGAGTGCCGTGCCGGGTGGTTCGCGGAGTGCGGGGCGCGAGGCCCCGCCCGGAGGAAGCACCGTCCGGGCCGGCGGGAGACGCTGATGAACGGCTCGGTCCGGATCGGGCGTGTGGTCGGGGTGCCGCTGCGCATGCACTGGAGCGTGCCGCTGCTGGTGGTGCTGTTCGCGTACGGCCTCGGGCGGCAGACGCTGCCGGTGATCGCTCCGGGGCGCTCCGCCGTCGTCTACGCCGTTGCCGGGGTCGTCGGGGCCGCGCTGCTCACCGGGAGCCTGCTGCTGCACGAGACGGCGCACGCCGCGATCGCGCGGCGCAAGCAGATCTCCGTGGAGGACGTGACCCTGTGGGCCTTGGGCGGGATGACGCGGATGGGCCGGCCGCAGACCGCGGCCGCGGCCTTCGCGGTCGCCGTCAGCGGTCCCCTGACCAGTCTGCTCATCGGGGGCGTCGCGCTGGGGGCCGGGTTCGGACTCAGTGAGCTGTCGGGGTGGGCGGTGCCCACGGTCGTGCTGGTGTGGTTGGGCTGGGCCAACGTCTTCCTGGGGGTGTTCAACCTGCTGCCGGCCGTGCCCCTGGACGGGGGGCGGGTGGTCCAGGCACTGATGTGGTGGCGCACCGGCGACCGGGACCGCGCGGACCTGGTGGCCTCCCGGGGCGGTCAGGTGATGGGCGGGTTGATGGTGGCCGCCGGCTGGTTCCTCGTCCTGCGCGGCGCGGCGAGCGGGCTGTGGCTGGCGTTCATCGGGCTGTTCATCATGGTGGTCGCCGGGGCGGAGCGTCGCCGGGCGACGCTCCAGGCGTCGCTGCGCGGGTTGCGGGTGAGCGAGGCGATGTCCAGTCCCGTGGTGACCGGCGCGGACTGGTTGACCGTCCAACGCTTCATCGACGAGGTGGCCGTGCAGACCGGCCACTCCGCGGTGGCGCTGCTGGATTTCGAGGGGCGGCCGAGCGGCCTCGTGCAGCTCCGCAGGCTCGCTGCGATACCGGTCGCCCAACGCGCGGAACTCCGCGTGCGGGACGTGGCGACGCCGCTGTCGCAGTGCGCGGTGGCCGCGCCCGACGACCTGCTGATCGAGGCGTTGGAGAAGCCGTCCCTGCGGACCGGGATGCGGATCCTGGTCGTGGATGCGGGACACCTGGTGGGGATCGTCACCGCCAAGGACATCTCCCGGATGATGCAGCGGCGCACGCTGAGCGGCCAGACGGGCGCCGGGTGAGCGCGCGGGCCCCGGCAGGACGGCGCACCCACGGCGCAGCTCCGTCGGGCGTCGGCAGGGACGGCGGTCACCGCTGCCGGCAGTGACCGGCCGGCGGCGATCGGGACAGGGACGACCGGAACAGGAGCGACGGGGACAGGAACGACCAGGAGGGGGGACGACCGATACGGGAGCGACCAGGAAGGAGCGACGGTGAGCGAGACGGCGACGCGGTACGTCACGGTGACGGCGCTCAGCCACACCGGTCTGGTCCGGGAGCACAACGAGGACAGCCTGGTCGCCGGTCCCTGGACGCTGTGCGGCACGGTCACCGCCAACCCGCAGACGCTGCTGTTCCCGCTGGGCAGTCCCCTGGTGGTGGCGGTCGCCGACGGCATCGGCGGGCAGCCCGGCGGTGAGGTGGCGAGCGCGCTGACCGTGGCGCACCTGGCGGCGCTGGGGCCGTCCCTGGACAGCGAGGAAGCCGTGCGGGAGGCGCTGACCCGCTGCAACCGGGCGGTGTACGCCGCCGCCGAGCGGAACCGCGCGCTGCTCGCGATGGGGACCACGGTGGCCGGCGCGGTCGTCCTGCCCGACTCCCTGCTGGTCTTCAACGTCGGCGACAGCCGGGTCCTGGAGGCGGAGGGCGACGGGCTGCGTCAGGTGAGCGTGGACGACAGCCCGCCGCTCCAGGCCGGGCAGCGGACCACGTCGCTGGTGACCCAGGCGATCGGTGGCGCGGCCCGGTTCAGTGCGATCGCGCCGCACGTGCGGCGCGTCCCGTTGGACCGCGAGCGGCGATACGTGGTGTGCACGGACGGGCTGACGGACCCGGTCCTGGAGGAGGAGATCGCCGCGATCCTGCGCGCCCACGACGGTGCGCGGGCCGCCTTCGAGCTGTGGAAGGCGGCCATCGAGGCCGGCGCCCCGGACAACATCACGATGGCGTTGGTGGGTGTCGGGGAGTGACGCGCGTGCGCGCGTCCAACTCCCCTGCTTCCGCGTTCTCTTGAGGGGAATGCGGCTGCGCGGGGAGCACTGCGGCGTCGGCCGGTTCGCCCGCGTCCACAACCGCCGTGCCTCGATCCTCGGGCCGAGACGGCGGCGCGCCGTGCATCGGGCCACCGGCGTACCGCGGGGCCGCCCGCGTCGCCGCCGGGCTATCCCCGGTCGCGGGGGAGCGACGGCAGCCGCAGTCGATGTCCGGTGTCGTCGTCGAATTCCGCGCAGAACGCGCCGAGGGCGTCCTCCAGATGGGAGAAGGAGCGCGCGGCGAACAATGCGGGCTGATAGCTGGAAATGCGGTAGTGAGTACTGGCTGCGGCATACATGTCCAGTTCGCGGACTTCCCGGCCCTCGTGCGCGGCGATCTCCCCGTACGAGGACAACAGTGCCGCGCCGAAGGCTTTCGGGGCGCCGGATTCGGTGATCAGCCCGAATTCGAGGGTGTACCAATACGCCCGGCTGAGGATGTCCAGCGCCTCAGGGGTCCGGACTCGGTTCGCGGCCCGCCCGATCACCCGGTAGAGCTCGGCGATGCGCGGCGACGACAGGTGGATCCCGTGTCCGAACACGTCGTGCAGCACGTCGGGTTCGGGGGTGTACAGCGGCACGGCCGGATGGCGGACGAACTGCACCGCGTGGAAGTAGCCGTGCTCCATCGCGCCCAGGAACCGCTCGGTGGGCACCATCCCGCCGGCCAGCGTGAGCGCGAAACCCGTGCGGGCCCGCAGCCCGACGGTCACGTCGGCGTGCTGCGGCACCCGCTCGGCCGGCACGTCCGTGTCCTCGCCGGCCTCCAGCACCGCCCGGCAGGCGTGCGCCCGGTGCGCCGGGGCCAGCGCGTCGTGCACCGTCCGCCACGTGCGGTCCTCGTCCTCGGTGTACGCGACGTCCGCGTACGGCGCCCCCATCGGATGGTTCTCGGCGCGGGCGGCCAGGGCGTCGCGCCGCCGCCGGTACTCCCGGTCGCAGCGCCCGGGGTGGTCGTTCGCCCGGCCCAGCCGCCCGTCGGCGGAGAGGGGGGTCCGCTTCCGCATCGTGCTCATGGCCCTGTACCTGCCCCGCGGCCGAACGAAGATCACCTGACGTGGCGGACGTTTCACGCTGCGCCGCGGGCCGGGCTCCGCAGGGGAGGCGAGCGGCCGTCGGGCCGCCCTCACTGCCTTCGACATCTCAACGCTTACCGCGCAACTCGTGGCGTTATTGCTTCGTTTCTTGACGATTCCACCCCTGGTGACGTTCACTCAGCCCTTCATGGGCCGAGTCAGGGCGGCCCCTGTGGAGGTACTTTTCATGAGGCCGATGAAGGCAATGGGCGCAGTGAACGTGATGAATGCAACAATACGTCGCCGCGTCGTCGTCAGTGCGCTGACGCTTTCCCTCGCCGCCCCCTTGGCGGCCTGCGGGAGTGATCATCAAGAAGTGTCCGAAGGGAAGGACCACATCGGCCTCCTCCTTCCCGAGAACAAATCCACCCGGTACGAGAAATTCGATCACCGCATCATTTCCCGGCGCATCGCGGCGCTCTGCCTCGCCTGCAAGGTCGACTACGGGAACGCCCGGTCCAGCGCCGAGACCCAGCGCACCCAGTTCGAGGACATGGTGAAGAAGGGCGTCAAGGTCATCATCCTCGACCCGGTCGACGCCCGGGCCGCGAAGGACTGGGTGGACTCCGCCGCACGTCAGGACGTGCAGGTCATCGCCTACGACCGGCTCGCCGAGGGCGACGTCAAGGCGTACGTCTCCTACGACAACGAGAAGATCGGCCGCCTCCAGGGCGAGGCGATCCTCGCCGCCCTGGGCCCGCGCGCCGCCAGCGCCAACGTCGTCATGTTCAACGGTTCCCCGGACGACCCGAATGCCCCGTCCTTCAAGAAGGGCGCGCACGCCGCCCTGGACGGCAAAGTTCGTAAAATCGTCTACGAGAAGGACGTTCCCGAATGGTCCGCGGCGATCGCGAAGAAGGACATGACCGACGTCATCAACTCCCTCGGTCCGCAGGGCTTCGACGCGGTCTACTCGGCGAATGACGGGATGGCCGACGGAATCACCGAGGCGCTGAAGTCGGCCGGTCTGAAGAATGTTCCGGTCGGCGGTCAGGACGCCGAACTCCCCGCATTGCAAAGGTTGTTGACCGGCACTCAGGCGTTCACCCTCTACAAGGAGGTGCGGCCGGAGGCGGAGACCGCCGCGCAGATCGCCTTCCGCCTGCTGCGCGGGCAGAGCATCACCTCGCTCACCTCCACCACCGCCGACAGCCCGAGCACGGCCCACGTCCCCGCCAAGCTCTTCAAGGCCACGGTGGTCACCAAGGAGAACCTCAAGGACACCGTCGTCAGCGACGGCGTGGTCCGCACCGACTGGCTCTGCACGCCGGCCCTCGCCGCGGAGTGCGCAACCCTCGGCCTCACCTGAGCCGTTCCCGGGGTCGGCCGGCGCACCCCGCCCCGGCCGACCCCGGGCCCACCGCGGTCACCCGGACCGGTCGGCCCGCCCGATCCACGCGTACGCCGTCCGCGCACTGAACTCCCGCTGGCCGCCCGGGAACACCAGGCCCGCCCCGGCGAAGCCCGGGTCGTCGGCGCCGCCGGCCACGTAGGGCACCGCGATGCACCGCATCCCGGCCCGGCGCGCCGCCACGACCCCCGGCGCCGCGTCCTCCACCACCACGCACGCCGCCGGTTCGACCCGCAGTCGGCGCGCGGCCGCCAAGAACACGTCGGGCTCCGGCTTGCCGTGCGGCACTTCCTCGGCCGACACCACCGTGCTCAGCAGCGCGTCCAGCCCGGTGCCGGCCAGCACCGCCTCGATCGCGGCTCGGGACGACCCCGACGCCACCGCCATCGGGTGCCCGCCCGCGGCCAGTCGCCCCACCAACTCCCGCATCTGGGGGAAGACCGCGGTCCCCGCCCGCGCCAGCTCCAGGTAGAGGCGGTTCTTCCGGGCCAGCAGCTCCTCCACCGGCGCGTTGAGCCCGTACTCCCGCGCGAGGATCTCCAGGGTCTCGCGGGTGCCGATCCCGATGAAGCGGGCGTGCCGCTCCCAGGTGAAGTCCGTGACGCCGTACTGGGCCAGCAGCCGCCGCCCCGCCTCGAAGTAGGTGGGCTCGCTGTCCACCAGCGTCCCGTCCAGGTCGAACAGGACGGGCGCCGGGCCGCCGCGCGCCGCCCCGTCCGGCACCGTTCAGCCCGCCCGGCCGGCCGTGCCGCCGACGGCCTCGACCAGCGGCAGCATCCGGTGCGGCACCCGCTCGCGCAGCGCCATCTCGGTCCGCGTGCGGACCACCCCGGGCAGGCTGATCAGCCGCTGGATGACGTCCTCCAGGTGGGCGGCGTCCCGGGCCACCACCCGCGTCAGCAGGTCACCGCCGCCGGTCGTGGAGAACGCCTCGATGATCTGCGGCACCTCGGCCAGCGCGGTGGCGACCTCCTCCAGGTGCCCCTGCGTCACCTCGATGTGCACGAAGGCCAACACCGGATGGTCCAGCGCGGCGGGCGAGAGCCGCGGGCCGTAGGCGGTGATCACGCCGTCCCGCTCCAGGCGGTCGAGCCGGGCCTGCACCGTCCCGCGGGCGACTCCCAGCACCCGGGCGTACTCGCGCACGCTCGTGCGGGGCTGCTCCAGCAGCAACCGGAGGATCTTCGCGTCCAGCGCGTCCACGGCCATCGGCGCACGGCCTCCTCGCGGTCCGGGGTGTCGGAAGGACGGTCGGAGCGTCCCGGGCATAGATCCATTATCCAGGCGCGAGGCCCCTCCCGTCACCGCCCTCAAGAACGATCTTTCGTGGTGATTTATCCACTTAACGTGGAGGCCACCGACCCGCCGCAGGGTCACCACCGACGTCTGGAGCCCGGATGACGCACGACGCGCAGCAGCGCAGCACCGACCACGGCGACGGCTCCGGCCGGCCGGCACCCGAACTCGCCGCGGTGGCGACGGAACTCGTCGCCATGGCCGCCGCGGACCAGCAGGCCGCCCCACGCGCCAACGCCGCCGACTTCGCCGACCAGTTGGCCTGGCGTCGGCTGACGGCCCGGCACGCCGACCGGCTCACCGAGATCGTCGACGCCCACGGCTGGCCCACCGCGGACCGCTTCGGCGCGGACGCCGCCCGTGGCGCCTGGCTGATAGCCCAGCACGCCGACCGGCAACTGGAGGTCCAGCGGCGCGCCGTGCACCTGCTCGAACGCGCCGTCGCGGACGGCCTGGCGAGCCCCCGGGACCTGGCCTTCCTCATGGACCGCACGCTGGTCAACGAGGGGCGCGAGCAGATCTACGGCACCCAGATCGCCGGGGTCCGCGACGGTTCGCCGGTGCCGTGGCCGTGTCGCGAACCGGAGCGGATGGACCAGCTGCGTGCCGAGGTGGGCATCCCGCCGTTCGACGAGTACGTCGCCCGGTTCGCCTGAGTGGCGTCCGGCACCCCGGCCCGGCCCGTGGGCCCGCGGGGAGTCCCGGACGGCGGTAGCGGCCGCCCGGGTCTCCCCCTCGCTCGAGACCGCCTCAGGTGAGGGTCAGCGTGGCCTTCTGGTCGGCGGTCGAACTGCCGCCCACGTAGAGGTCGACGGCGCCCGGCTCCAACCGGAACTCGCCGTGCGGGTCGTTGCTCCAGAACCCGAGGTCCGCGGCGGCCAGCCGGAACCGCACCGTCCGGCTCTTGCCCGGCGCCAGCGTCACCCGTTGGAAACCCCGCAGGCGACGCACCGGCTGGGCGATGCTGGCGACCCGGTCGTGGACGTAGAGCTGGACCACCTCGTCGCCGGGCCGGGAGCCGGTGTTGGTGACGGTCGCGGCCACCTCGACGGTGTCGCCCTCGCGCAGGGCGCCCACCGCGATCCGGCCCGTGCTCAACTCGGGCGCGCCGGTGCGGAAGGTGGTGTAGCTCAGGCCGTGGCCGAACGGGAACTGCGGGCCGTCGGGCAGGTCGAGGTACTTCGAGGTGTACTTGTCGTCGGGGGAGTAGGGGCGACCGGTGTTCTCGTGGTTGTAGTGGACGGGGATCTGACCGGCCGACCGCGGGAAGGAGACCGGCAGCTTGCCGCCGGGGTTGACCGCGCCGAACAGCACGTCGGCGAGGGCCGGGCCGGCCTCGATCCCGGGGTGCCAGGCCACGAGCACGGCCGGCGCGCGCTCCACCCAGTCGGCCACCGTCAGCGGCCGTCCGTTGACCAGGACCACCACGAACGGTTTGCCGGTCCCCGCGACGGCCTCGACCAACTGCCGTTGCGCGCCCGGCAACCCGATGTCGCTGCGCGCGGCGGCCTCCCCGCTGAGCGCCGGGGGTTCACCCACCACCACGACGGTCACCTCGCAGGCTTCGGCGGCCGCGACGGCCGCCGGGATGCCGCTGGTGTCGTCGCCCTGCGGAGCGACGCCGCGGGCGTGCCGCACGGTGCTGCCCGGCGCCGCCCGCCGCACCGCGTCCAGTACCGTGCCGGCCGGGAACTTCTCCGCCGCGGGCGGCATCACCCACGTCCCGAGCAGGTCGGTGGAGTCACCGAACGGCCCCACCACCGCGAGCGAACCGACCGAACGGGCGAGCGGCAGCACCCCGCGGTCGTTCTTCAGCAGCACCATCGACCGGCTCGCCGCCGCCCGGGCCGCCGCCCGGCTCTTTGCGGACGGCGCGCCGATCGCCCCGTCCTCGTCGGCGTACGGGTGCGCGAACAGCCCGAGCGCGAACTTCAGGCGCAGCACCCGGGCGACCGCGTCGTCCACCCGTCGCGCGCCGATCCGCCCCTCCCGCAGGAGCCGCTTGCCGTGAGTGACCAGATGGGTGCTGGTCATCTCCATGTCGACCCCGGCGTTCAGCGCCAGCCGCGCGGCGTCCGCGCCGTCCTCGGCGACCCCGTGCGGGATCAGCTCCTGCACGCCGTTCCAGTCGCTCACCACCATGCCGTCGAAGCCCCACTCCCGCCGCAGGAGGTCGGTGAGGGTGTGCGGGTTGGCGTGCGCCGGGACGCCGCCGATCGTGTTGAACGCGGCCATCACGGTGGCCGCCCCGGCGTCCAACGCGGCCTTGAACGGCGGGAGGTAGAGGTTCCGCAGCCGGGACTCGGAGACGTCCACGGTGTTGTAGTCCCGGCCGCCCTCGGCGCCGCCGTACGCCACGAAGTGCTTGGCGCAGGCCGCGATCCGGTCGCCGGCGGACAGTCGGTCCCCCTGGTAGCCGCGGACCTTGGCGGCGGCGAACGCGGCCGTCAGGTACGGGTCCTCGCCGTTGCCCTCGGCGATCCGGCCCCAGCGCGGTTCGTGCGTCACGTCCATCATCGGCGCGAAGGTCCAGTGCACGCCGTTGGACCGGGCCTCGCGCGCCGACACCTCCGCGTCCCGCGCCGCGACCTGCGGATCGAAGCTCGCCGCCTGCGCCAGCGGGATCGGGAAGGTCGTCCAGAAGCCGTGGATGACGTCGAGCCCGAACAGCAGCGGGATGCCCAGCCGCGACTCCTCGACGGCGATCCGCTGGAGCGCGTTGCAGGTCCGTGCGCCGAAGATGCTGAGCACCGAGCCCAACCGCCCGGCCCGCGCGGCCTCTTCGACGGCCTTGGTCCCCGGCCCGCCCGGCCCGGTGTCGTAGGCCCAGGGGAGCTGCTGCAACTGCCCCAGCTTCTCTTCGAGAGTCATACGCGCCAGCAGTGCGTCGACCTTCCGGTCGTACGGTCCCGGCCGGCGCCCGGACGGTGCCGGTGCCTCGGCGGCACCAGCCGCGGCGGCGCGCGGGACCGCCTGTGCCGGGGACGGCCCGGTGCTCGTCAGGCCGGCGGCCGCTGCGGTACCACCCGCGGCGGCCAACAGGGAACGACGTCGCAGCCCACCCATGCCTTCACCTTTTTCATCCATCGAGGGGTAAAGGTTCTCTCAAGGCGCCAAGAGCTGAAGTGACGGTAAGTGGCCGGCAGTTGGTCGTCAAGGAGGCGTGCACGGGCCCGTCCACCGCGTCGCGCCCCCGGCCCGGAGACCCCGGGGAGCCCGGAGTGGCCCCCGGCCGGTGCGGCGGCGATGATGCACGGCATGACCGACGTCCCCGCTGCCCCCGCCGCCGTACGCCTCGACGACTTCACCGGCGCCGACCTGACCGAGATCCTCGGTCCCGGCCCCGACCCCTTCGGTGTCGCCGCCACCGGCCTGACCTGGCTGCCGAAGGAGGAACACTTCGGCATCCGGCTCGGCGGGCGGCTGGTGGCCCACGCCGGTCTGCGCCGGCTGCCCGTCGACCTCGGCGGGACACCGACCCCGGTGATCGGCGTCGGCGGGGTCGCCGTGGCGGCCGACATGCGCGGCCGGGGGCTGGCCCGACGGGTGGTGGCGGCCGCCCTCGACCACGCCCGCACCATGGGGCCGCGGCACGCCCTCCTCTTCTGCCGCCCGGCGCTCCTCCCGCTCTACCTGCGGCTCGGCTGGCGCGAGGTGCCGGCCGAGGTGCGCGTCGAGCAGCCCACCGGACCCGTCGTCATGCCGTTGCGCACCCTGTGGACCCCGCTGCACGACGGCGCCATCTGGCCGCCCGGCCCGGTGCGGGTGCGCTCGCTGCCCATGTGAGGCGCACCGCCACGGGCCACCGGGTCACGGCCCTTTGCCGGCGAGCATGGCGCGGGCGAGCCGGGCCGTGGTCCGGTGCCACTTCCCGGCCTCCTGGAGCATGGTGTGGCGCCCCCGAGGCATCGTGAGGAACTGCACGTCCGCGCCGGCCAGTCGGGCACGCTCACCGTACGCGCGCGAGCCCTGGTAGTCGGTGACGCGGTCGTGGACGTCGTGCAGCAGCGCCAGGGGTTTTCCCCGGAGGTGGTCCACCGGGTCCTCGGGCGGGCACCAGGGCGCGAGGGCGACGATGCCGTGGACCGCGGGGTGGCCGCCGGCGTGGAGCGCCGCCCGCCCGCCCATGGAGTGGCCGACGAGGACGATCCGCAGCCCGGGGTGGTCGGCCACCAGTGCCTCGATGGCCCACCGGGCGTCGCGGGCGGCGTCCGCCGCCGCGCCGTTCCAGCCGCGGCAGCGGTAGCGCACGGACGCGAGCAGCGGCACTTCCCCCGCCGCCGCCCGGGCCACCGCGCGCTGGAACGGCCGCATGCGCAGCGCGGGGAGGTTCAGCAGCGGCGGCGGTCGGGTGCCGTCGGCCTGGCCGCCGTGGAGGAACAGCACCGCGGAGCGCGGGGCGGCCGGGCTGCGGTGGACGACGAGCGGCCGGTGCGCCGGGTCCGACGACGGATCATGGGTGCGGGTGGCGCGGTCGGCGGTGGTCATCGGTGCGGTCCCTTGCGTCGCGGGGGGAGCGGGAGGAATCCACTGGTGCGTGCCCGGTAGGCGGCGTAGCCGGGACGGTGCGCCAGGTGGTTCTCCAGCAGGCGTTTGCCGCTGCCGCCGATGAGAAGGTACGACATCACCAGCGGTGACGCGCAGGCGACGGCGGCGGCCTGCCAGTCGCCGCAGGTCAGGGCGAACAGCCCCCACCAGACGAGGAAGTCGCCGAAGTAGTTGGGGTGGCGGGTCCAACTCCACAACCCCCGGTCCATGATGAGCCCGCGGTGGCGCGGATCGGCCTTGAACCGCGCGAGTTGGAAGTCGCCGACGGTCTCGAAGACGAACCCCGTCGTCCACAGCAGCACGGCGACGACCGCTTCGCCGCCCAGCGGCGCGGAAACGTACTGCGCGGCCTGGACGGGGAGGGAGACCAGCCACACCAGGCCGGCCTGGAGGAGGTAGACGGTGCGCAGGGCGTACAGGGCGGGGTTGCCGCGGGCCCTGGCGAGCATCCGCGCATAGCGGGGGTCCTCGCCGTGCCCCCGGCCGCGCCAGGCGATGTGGCCGGCCAGCCGGGCCCCCCACACCACGGTGAGCACGGTCACGACGAGGCGCCGCGCCGCGTCGCCGTGCCCCGCGGACAGGCCGTACGTGACGAGGGCGACGGCGGCGAACGCCGTGCCCCAGGCGACGTCCACCACCCGGTGCCGGCCGGTGCGGAGCCCGACGGCGAAGGTCACGAGCAGCACGGCGAGCGCCGCGCCGGCGGCCGCGGCGAGGTTGCCGCCGAAGGCGCTCCAGGCGAATCCGTTCACCGGGCGGTCTCCGGTCGCGGTCCGTGGGGTGGTGCGGGCGGCATCCCGGAGTCGCCGTCGGAGGTGGGGCGCACCGCGAGGATCTGGTCGACGCCCATCCGGCGTTCGCGGAAGGCCAGCCCACCGCCGGCCAGGTAGAGCCGCCAGACCCGGGCGGTCGCCTCGCCCCCCAGGGCGACGAACTCCGCCCAGCGGCGCTCCAGAGTGGCGTGCCAGGCGGCGATGGTGCGGTCGTAGTGCTCGCGCAGGGACTGCACCGAGCGCACCTCCAGCCCGGCGCCCTCCAGCATGCCGACGGTCTCGCCGACCGGGCGCATGTGCATGTCGGGGGCGATGTAGGACTCGATGAACGCGCCGCCGCCCGGGGCGTTCGCCCCGCGGGACATCTGCTGGACGAGCAGGCGGCCGCGGGGGCGCAGGAAGGAGTGCAGGCGGGCCGCGAAGTCGGGGTAGGCGGTGTCGCCGACGTGTTCGCCCATCTCGACGGTGCTGACCGCGTCGTAGCCCCCGCCGGCGAGGTCCCGGTAGTGGCACAGCTCGACGTCGACGAGCCCGCCCAGGTCCCGCTCCCGGACACGGGCCGCGACGAAGTCCCGCTGCGCGCGGGAGAGGGTGACGGCGGTGACGTGGGTGCGGTGGTGGGCGGCGGCGTGCAGGGCGAGCGCGCCCCAGCCGCAGCCGACGTCCAACAGGCGCTGCCCGGGCGCCAGGTCGAGCTTGCGGCAGATGAGGTCCAGCTTGTCCCGTTGGGCCTCGGCCAGGCCGTACCCGGGGTCGTGGGGGCGGGTCCAGTAGGCGCACGAGTAGGCCATGGACGGGTCGAGCAGCAGGCGGTACCAGTCGTTGGACAGGTCGTAGTGG
>LIQL01000234.1 GCA_001418405.1 Streptomyces diastatochromogenes
CCCGGGGCGGCACCGGCCTCGCGCCACTGCCCCGGGGGCGCGGCGTTGCGTCACCCGCCCGCGGCCCGGTTCCGGTTTCGGTTCCTGTTCCGATCCCGTGACCGGCAAGCCTGAGCCCTCGTCATCGCCGCCGCCGTCGCCTGCCTCGCGGAGCGCTTCTTCCCCCGCCTCTTTCCCCGCCTTTTTACCCGTCTCTTCCCGCGTCCTTCCCGTTCCCCCTCCGTCGTCGCGTGCGCACCGTGGCCCGCCCGCCCGCCTCGTGACTCCGGTTCCGCACTCCGGTTCCGCCCGGCCATCGAATGGAGCCCCTAGATGACCGAACAGACCGAGCGTTCTCCCGCCGGGCGCTCCCTGGACGAGCCCGCCCGCCCCGAGCCGCGTGCGGGTGCCGACGACCGGCACGGCGACGACGGGCACGGCGGCGCCCGCGGCACCGGCGGCACCGGACACGGGGGCGTGGCCGTGGACGCGGCCGGGCACACCGCCACCGTGGCGCTCCCGGCCACCGCGCCGCCACCGCTCGCCGAGCCGCGCCCTCTGGGCGAGCCGCGCACCTGGCCCCGGGACTTCACCGACCGGTTGACGGCGCCGCTGCCCGGCGTCCGCGCGCTGGCCCGGATCGCGCGGGAGGGCAAGCTCCGCCCGTCTCCCGAGATGCTCCGGCAGATCCAGCAACTCCCCTTCGAGCCCGGCCCGATGCCGCGGGTCGGACCGTCGACCCTCGCGCTGACCTGGGCCGGGCACGCCAGTTGGGTCATCCGGATCGGCGGGCTGACCGTCCTCACCGACCCGGTGTGGTCGCGGAAGATCCTCGGCACGCCCGCCCGGGTCACCCCCGTCGGGGTCCGCTGGGAGGACCTGCCGCCGGTCGACGCCGTCGTCATCAGCCACAACCACTACGACCACCTGGACGCCCCGACGTTGAAGCGGCTGCCGCGTGACGTCCCGTTGCTGCTTCCCGCGGGGTTGGCGGTCTGGGCCCGGCGGCGCGGTTTCACCCGGGTCACCGACCTGGACTGGTGGGAGGCGGTGGAACTGCCGGGCCCGGACGGCCCGGTGCGGGTCGACTTCGTGCCCGCGCACCACTGGAGCAAGCGGACGCTGACCGACACCTGCCGGTCCCTGTGGGGCGGCTGGGTGCTCACCGCCCCCGACGGGCGGCGGGTCCACTTCGCCGGGGACACCGGCTACGGCCACTGGTTCGAGGAGATCGGCCGCCGCTACCAGGACATCGACCTGGCGCTGTTGCCCATCGGGGCGTACGACCCGCGCTGGATGCTGCGGCCGGTGCACACCGACCCGGAGGAGGCGGTGCGGGCCTGCCAGGACGTGGGCGCGCGGGTCCTGGCACCGATGCACTGGTCGACGTTCCTGCTGTCCGCCGAACCCCCGCTGGAGCCGCTGCACCGCATCCGGGCCGCGTGGGTGGCGACCGGCCGTCCGCGGTCGGACCTGTGGGACCTCCCGGTGGGCGCCTCGCGGGTGTTGGAGGAACGGTGAGGGAGGCGTACGGCTGAGGCGGAGGGGGCGACCGTGGTCCGGGGGACCGCGGGGACCGTTCCGACCCGGCCCCTCCCGTGCCGCGCCGTCGGCCGCAACCGTCGCGACCGTTCCCTCAGCCGTTCCCGTCGGCCGTTCGCTCCTCGCCGACCGCCGGTGCCGGTGCCGGTGCCGGGCGGAGGCGGCGCCAGGCGGCCGGTGCGGCGCCGAACAGTACGGTCAGGCCGATCGCGGCGGCCACGCCCTGCCAGGGCTCGGGGAAGAGGGAGCCGCCCAGCACGCCGATCAGCTGGTACGTCGCCGCCCAGGCCAGGCACGCCGGCAGGTCGCCACGGGCGAAGCGCCGCGGCGGCATGGCGGCGAGCAGACAGGCCAGCATGACCGGGATCCGGCCGGCCGGGACCAGCCGGGACAGGACCAGGACCAGCACGCCGTGTTCCCGGAGCCGCTGCTGCGCCTGCGCCAGGCGTTCCGGTGCGGCGCGGGCCCGGAGCCGGGCCAGCCAGCGCGAGCCGTTGCGGGAGTGGATGCCGCGTCGCCCGAGCCAGTACAGGCCCAGGTCCCCGAGGAACGCGGCGCCCGACGCGACCACGAAGACGAACAGCAGCGCCAGCGGCGAACTGTGGTGGAAGGCGACCGCCGCGGCCGAACTGACCACCGCACCGGTGGGGACGACGGGCACCAGCGAGCCCAGCACCACCAGGAGGAACAGCGACGGGTAGCCCACCGCCTGCTGGGTCGACTCCGGCGGGACGTGGGCGACCACCTGGTGGAGGCCGTCCGCCCACGCCGCCCCGGCCAGGGTGCCGGCGGCCGTCATCGGCGGGTCCTCGGGCGGACGGACTCGCCGTGCGCCAGCCGGTGCACCGTGACCCCCGGGGCGAGCAGCCCGGCCTGTCGTTCGAACTCCTGGCCCGGCGCGTGGAACTCGTGGGGTCGCACCGCGTCCAGGCCGAGGGGCCAGTAGGTGCCGTAGTGCACCGGTACGGCGCTGCACGGCGCGAGTCGGGCGGCGGCCACCGCGGCCCGGCGGGCGTCCAGGTGGCCGTGGCCGAGGAACGGGCCCCAGCCGCCCACCGGCAGCAGCGCCAGGTCGCACGGCCCGACCTCGTCCGGCAGTTCCTCGAACAGGCCGGTGTCGCCGGCGAAGTAGGTGCGGGCCGTGCCGTGCAGGACGTAGCCGAGGGCCGGGACGCGATGCGGGCCGTAGGGCAGCCGCCGGCCGTCGTGCGCGGCGCGCACCGCGCGGACGGTCAGGGCGCGCGGTGCGGACGCGCCGTCCGGGGCGGTGGTGGCACCGGGGTCCGCGGGAGGCGGTTCGGTCGTCGGGGCGATGCGGCACTCCTCGCCCGGCCGCAGTTCGATGACGGGCAGGCGCCTGGCGGCCGCCACCCGGCGCAGCCCCGGGACGGCGGCCGGCGCGCCGTGCGGCACGACCAGTCGGGTGCCGGGGGCGAGCCGGGCCAGCGACGCCGGGTGCAGGTGGTCGGCGTGCAGGTGGGAGATCAGGACCACGTCGGCGCGGGCCGCCTCGGGCGGCGGCAGGGCACCGCGTCGGCGTCGCAGGTGGGCGAGCCGGGCCACGAACAGTGGGTCGGTCAGTACCCGCACACCGGAATCCTCGACCGTCACCGTGGCATGTCCCCACCAGGTGACCTCCAGCGACACGCTCCGTCCACCTCCCGGTCCGGCCGGGGCGTTCGTCGCCCGGCGTCGGATGTGCGGGCGGTCGCTCCGCTCCGGAGCCGGCCGTCCCCGCTTCGATCCCTACCGATCCTCCCCCATCGCCGGGGAAGCGGAGCCCCGGTCCCCCGGGGAAGCCGGTGTCGCCTGTAGGGGCGGCGGCCGTCCCGACGCCCCGCCCGCTCGTCGCCGCCCGCTTTATGACACCCGACCGGTTTGATGACACCCTTGGCCGGAATGCCCGCCCGGCCGGTGCGGTGGGCCGGAGTACGGAGGACGGGACGGCGTGCGGACCGCGCGGTGGAAGGCCCTGGGCGGCGCTCTCCTGAGGGTGCTGGCCGTCTGGGGGGTCTCCAGCCTGACCCTGCTCGCCCTGGCGGCGGTGCTGCCCGACTTCCGGCTCCAGGCCGCCGGCGGCGACAGCCTCACCCGCACCGCGCTCACCGCGGCGCTCGGCGCCGGCGCGTTCGGCCTGCTCAGCGCCCTGGTGTGGCCGCTGCTGGTGCGTGCGCTGCTGTTGGTGCCGGCGCTGGTGCTCGGGTTGTTGGTGTTCTTCCTCAACGGCTCGCTGCTGCTGGTCGCGCTGGACGTGATGACGGCCGGTCGGGGGCGGAGCACACCGGAGACCGCGGTGATCGTCGCGGCGGTGATGTCCGCGGCGTCGTCGGCGACCTCCACCTTCCTGGCGGTGCGCAACGACGAGGCGTACCGGCGGCGCCTGGTGCGGCTGGCCGGACGGCGGGGCAGGCGGGCCCGCGCGGACCGCGGACCCACCACGCCGGGCACGGTCTTCCTCCAGATCGACGGTGTCGGTCACGACGTCCTCCAGGCGGCGACCCGCGGTGAGCAGCCGCTGATGCCGACCGTCGCCCGCTGGATGGACACCAGTCACCGACTCACCCCGTGGCACACCGACTGGTCCAGCCAGACCGGTGCCAGTCAGCTCGCCCTCCTGCACGGCAGCAACGAGGACCTGCCCGCCTTCCGCTGGTACGAGAAGGAGAGCGGCGGCCTCATCGTCAGCAACCGGCCCAGCAGCGCCGCCGAACTCCAACGCCGGGCCGTCGCCCGCACCGGCGACGAGGGACTGCTCGCGCACGACGGCGCCAGCCGCGGCAACCTCTTCAGCGGCGGCGCCGACCAGGTCGCCCTGGTGATGTCGGTGGCCGCCCGGCGCGGTCGCCGCAACCGCTCCCGGGCCGGGTACTTCGCCTACTTCTCCGACCCGGCGAACGCCACCCGCACCGCGGTCTCGTTCGTCGCCGACGTCCTGCGGGAGATCGGGCAGGCGCTGCGCAGCCGCTGCCGCCGCGAGCGCCCGCGGGTGGGGCGCGGCGGCCTGTACCCGGTCATCCGGGCCTTCGCGACGGTCGTCGAGCGGGACGTGGTGGTCGCGGCGGTCGTCGGCGACCTGCTGGCGGGCCGCACCGCCGTCTACGCCGACCTGGTCGCCTACGACGAGGTGGCCCACCACTCCGGGCCCGCGCACCGCGACACCCACCAGGTGCTGCGCCGCCTGGACCGGTGCATCGCGCTGATCGCCGAGGCCGCCCGGCACGCGCCCCGGCCGTACCGCATCGTGCTGCTCTCCGACCACGGCCAGAGCCCCGGCGCGACCTTCCGGGACCGCTACGGGCTGACCCTGGGGGACCTGGTCCGCGCCGGGTGCGGGCTGCCGGTCCGCGGGCGGGCCGGGCGCACCCCCAGCGGCGCCGAGGCCCGGGAGGCGGCGCGGGCGGCGCTGGGCCGGCCCGAGGGCCCGTCGGACGGGGACCGGCGCGGTGCGCAGCCGGTCGTCCTGGCCTCCGGCAACCTCGGTCTGGTGTCCTTTCCGGACGTCCCCGGCCGGATCACCCGCGAGGAGTTGGACCGCCGGCACCCGGCGCTGCTCGACACGCTCGCCGGTCACCCGGGCATCGGCTTCGTCCTGGTGCGCTCGGCCGCGCACGGCCCGGTGGTGCTGGGGCCGGACGGCGGCGAGCACCACCTCGACGGCGGGCGGGTGATCGGCGCCGATCCGCTGGCGCCCTTCGGGCCCGGTGCGGCCGCCGCGGTCCGCCGCACCGACCGGTTCCCGCACGTCGCCGACCTCATGATCAACTCCGTCTGCGAGCCGGCGACCGGCGCGGTGCACGCCTTCGAGGAGCAGATCGGCTCGCACGGCGGGCTGGGCGGTCCGCAGAGCCGGCCCTTCCTGCTGTGGCCCGCGGAACTGACCCCGCCGGTTGCGGACGGCACGCCGCTGACCGGCGCCGAGCAGGTCCACCAGGTGCTGCGCCGCTGGCTGCGGGAGGCGCACGGCCCGCAGGTGCCCGTCGGCGCCGGGACGGAACGCCCGCGTCACGAGCCCGGGGCGGAGCCGGGACCTGAGCCGGTCGACCGGTTCACCGGCTGACCCTCGGCCCCCGGCGCCGGCGCGGGACCTCCCCTCTCCTGACCAGCGACGACACGTTGTGCCACCCCGGCGGACCGTTCGGTAGCCGGGCGGTGCCGCCGAAGAAATTCGCCCGGCGAGCGGGTTCGACAGGACGATTCGCGGCGATTTTGAGTGGTTGCGTGCGGCCGGTGACCATGGGCTCAGCCGGCACCCCGGCGAGCCCGCACGATGAGAGACGCGTCACACCACCATGCATCGCGATCCCACTGCAGAGGCCACCCCTGCCGCCTCTGACCTGCAACCATCAGCACAGCGACCGTTCCGGATGAACCTCCTGACGGCCACCGCCCTGGTCATGGGCAACATCATCGGCGGCGGCATCTTCCTGCTGCCGGCCTCGGTCGCCCCCTTCGGCACCATCAGCCTGGTCGCCTTCGGCGTCCTCACCCTCGGCGCGATCTCCCTCGCCCTGGTCTTCGGGCGGCTCGCCCAGCGCCATCCCGACACCGGCGGGCCCTACGTCTACGCCCGCGAGGCGTTCGGCGACTTCGCCGGGTTCCTCTCCGCCTGGTCGTACTGGACCATGACCTGGGTCAGCAACGCCGCACTGGCGGTGGCCGCCGTCGGCTACGTCCACGTGCTCTTCCCCGGCCACGCCTCCCGCGGCGTCGACCTGATGGTCGCGCTGGGCGCACTGTGGCTGCCGGCGCTCGCCAACTTCGCGGGCACCCGCTACGTCGGCGCGGTCCAACTGGTCGCCACGGTGCTGAAGTTCGTGCCGCTGCTGTTCATCGCGATCGTCGGCCTGTTCTTCTTCGACCCGCACAAGCTCGGGTCGTTCCACGAGGGCGGCGGCAGCACCCTGGGCGGGCTGTCCGCGGCGGCCGCGATCCTGCTCTACAGCTACGTGGGCGTGGAGTCGGCCGCGATGAGCGCCGGCGAGGTCCGCGACCCCGAGCGCAACGTCGGCCGGGCCACCGTCCTGGGCACCATCGGCGCCGCCGTGGTCTACCTCCTGGGCACCGCGTCGGTCTTCGGCACCGTCCCGCACGACAAGCTGGTCCACTCCAAGGCACCGTTCTCCGACGCCGTGGACGCGATGTTCGGCGGCCACTGGGGCGGAACGCTCATCGCGGCCGCCGCGGTGATCTCCATCATCGGCGCGCTCAACGGCTGGACGCTGATGAGCGCGCAGTCCCCGTACGCGGCCGCCAAGGACGGCCTCTTCCCGGCCGCGTTCCTCACCAAGCGGCGCGGGGTGCCGACCTTCGGGGTGCTGGCCGCCGCGGTGCTGGCCAGCGCCCTGACCGTGATCAACTACTTCACCGGCAGCGGCGGGGTCTTCGAGATCCTGGTGCTGATCACGACCTTCTCGGCCACCGTCCCCTACCTCCTCGCCGCCGGCGCGCAGATCTACTTCCTGCTCACCGGCCGCCGCGACCGGGTCCGCCCCGGCCGCTTCGCCCGCGACATGACGCTCGCGCTGGTCGCCTTCGGCTTCACCTTCTGGCTGGTGGCCGGCGCCGGCTACGCTGCGATCTACCAGGGCGTGCTGTTCCTCTTCGCCGGGATCCTGGTGTACGCGCTGATGGCCGCCCGCCGGTCGACGGGCCGCGGACTCCGCTCGGACGCCGCCGGGGAAGCCCCCGTGGAGCCCGCCGAGGGCGCCCCGGCGGACCCGGTCGCGCGCACCGGCCCCGCGGCGGACTGACCACCCCGCCGCGGCGTCCCGCCCGGACTCCTGCCCCTGGCCGCACCGCTGCGACCAGGGGCATTACCTTTCGAGTAATCGACCGGCCCCCGTCGCTCCGGCAGAGTCGGGACATCGGTTCACGGGCCGGCGCACTCCAGCCCGTGGATCGGTGCTGACACTCCGTCAGCCACCTGTCCGCCGGATCCGTTCCGGAACGCGCGTCGGACGGGCGCCGGGCCGTACCGGACGCCTCCGCCGCCAACCACCAG
Source organism: Streptomyces diastatochromogenes (assembly GCA_001418405.1). GTDB lineage: Bacteria > Actinomycetota > Actinomycetes > Streptomycetales > Streptomycetaceae > Streptomyces > Streptomyces albulus_C. The sequence continues at coordinate 7,523 of LIQL01000234.1, forward strand.
GAGTTCGTGATGTCGCAGAACGTGCAGCAGGTCGCCCCCGCGCCGGCCGTCGACCACGCGGCCGCCGCCGAGCGCTACCTCGCGGCCTGGAACGCCACCGAGGCCGGGGCGCTCGCCCGGGCCGTGACGGCGGCCTTCACCGCACAGGCCACCTACACCGACCCGCTGGCCGACGTCGCCGGGCACGACGGGCTCACGGCGCTGATCGCCGGAGCGCACCAGCAGTTCCCGGGCTTCGTGTTCCGCCCGCTCGGAGCGGTGGACGGCCACCACGACATCGCCCGGTTCGGTTGGGAGCTGGTCGCGCCGGACGGGTCGGCGCCGGTCGCCGGCTTCGACGTGGTGCGGCTGGCCGCGGACGGCCGGATCGTGTCGGTGCTCGGCTTCCTGGACCGCGTCCCGGCGGCCTGAGCCACCCTCACCCGGCGACGTCGCGCAGGTGCGCGGCCGTTTCGGGGTCGGCCGGCAGGAACGCCTCCAGCGCCAGCTCCGAAACGGTCACGTCCATCGGCGTGTTGAAGGTGGTGATGGTCGAGAGGAAGGACAGCACCGCGCCGCGGTGCTCGATCACCAGCGGCAGGGCGAACGGCGGGTGTTCGCCGGCGGCCGCGGCCCGGTGTTCGCCGTCCGGCATCGGATAGGAGCGCAGCTCGTCGTGGAGCGCGCGCAGCGGTGCCGACCGCATGAGCGCCAACTGCCGGTCCAGTTGGGCGAAGAGGTGCTCCCGCCACTCCGGGAAGTTGCGGATGCGGGGCGCCATGCCGCGCGGGTGGAGGGTGATCCGCATGGCGTTCATCGGCGGGCGGAGCAGTTCCGGATCGACGCCTTCCAGCAGTACGCCGATGCCCCGGTTTGCCGCCTGCACCTGGTACGTCCCGTCGACCACCAGGGCGGGATAGGGCTCGTAGCCGGCGAGGAGGCGGTCCATGCCGGCCCGGAGGGCGGACATCGACGGGTCGTCCAACGGGGTCTCCGGGAAGGCGGGGGCGTAACCGGCCGAGATCAGCAGGGCGTTGCGTTCACGGACGGGCACGTCGAGGTGTTCGGCCAGCCGCAGCACCATCTCCTGGCTCGGACGGGCGCGGCCGGTCTCGATGAAGCTGATGTGGCGGGCGGAGGAGTCGGCGCGCAGTGCCAGTTCCAACTGGCTGATCCGGCGCCGGTCGCGCCACTCGCGCAACAGGGTGCCCACACCCGTGGTTTCCGGCGCGAACGCCGTGGCAGTCGTCATGGCGCCGACGGTAGCCGACCTGCCAGGCATTACCCGGGGTAACTCGGGAGGTCGGGGTGGCCGCGACGTGCGGCGGGCCACGGGCCGCACCCCGTTGCCGGACGCGGAACCGCCCCCGGCGTGCCAGGCTGTAACTGCCGCGTTCCAGCGGCGGTGACCGGCACACGGCGGGAGGCGACATGGGCGCGCAGGTGGTACCACTCGACGACGCGGAGATCGAGGACCGCCTCCTCGACCTGCCCGGCTGGACGTTCGACGAGGACCGGCTGAACCGCAGCTACCGCTTCGACCGCCACTTCCAGGCCGCCGCGATGGTCATCCACATCGCGCAGATCCAGGAGGAGTTGGGCCACCACGCCGAGCTGACCCTGGGGTACAACCAGCTCGCCGTCGCGGTCAACACCCACAGCGCCGGCGGCCGGATCACCCACCTCGACTTCGGCCTGGCCCGCCGCATCGAGGAGATCGCCGCCGGACACGGCGGGCTCTGACCGCTCCGGCGTCAGCTCGGGCGGCGCGGCCCGATCACCCGTCCGGCCCGCGCCAGCTCCACGTTGAACTGCGCGCCCGACAGCAGCGACAGGTTCGAGAACCACAGCCAGATCAGGAACACCACCGGCCCCGCCAGCGACCCGTACAGCCGGTTGAACGTGCCGACGTACGACGCGTACAACGCGAAACCCGCGGATGACACCAGCCACAGCAGCACCGCCAGCACCCCGCCCGGCCCGGCCCGTCGCACCCCACGGGAGTGCGGCGGCCCGGATCGGAACAGCACCATCGCCAGCACCGTCGCCAGCACCAGCAACAGCGGCCACTGGAGCACGTTCCACAGCGTCTCGCCCGCTTCGCCGAACCCCAGCGCGCGCCCCAACGCCGTCGCCACCGGCCCGCTCACCAGCAGCGCCACCGCACTGCAGATCAACAGCGCCATCAACAGCAGCGCGGTGACGATGATCCGCGGCGCCTTCCGCCACGGCGGCCGGTCGTCCTTCGTCCGGTGCATGGCGTGCAGGGCCCGCCGGAACACCGCCAGATAGCTGCACGACGACCACAGCGCACTGACCGTCGCACCGCCCACCACCACCCACGCGGCGGTGCGCTGGTGCGCCATCACCACCAGCGCGTGCCGGACGGTCGCCCCCGACTCGGCCGGCGCGAGCGAACTGAGCCGGTTGATCAACTGCTCGGTACCGGCCGGATCGGCCAACCCGATCAGCGAGATGGTGAGGATCGCCGACGGCAGCAGCGCCAGCACCGAGTAGTACGTCAGGCTCGCCGCGTAGTCCGTCACGTCGTCGTGCCACACGGACAGCGGCGTCCGGCGCAACGCCGTGCGGTACCGCTTCCAGCGCGGTCGGCGGGCCGGGCGCCGCGCTCCGGTCCGTACCGGGGACGCGGACGGTGCGGTCTCAGCCCCCATGCCGGACCCCCGTCGCGCCGGCCGCCCGCCGCCCTGCGACGCCCCCCATACCGCTCCCGTCCATCGCCCATCCGTCCTCTGTGCCGTACCGGTCCGGCATCGTCCGGTCCCGGTCCTGCATCATGCCCCGGTACGCCGCCCGCCGGCGAGCCGCCGGCCGACGTCCCACCCGGGGGCGTGACCCCGGCCCCGTCAGGCGAACGGCAGCGTCCGCCACGGCGACGCCGGATCCTGCGTCAGCACCCGGTGCAGGTGCGCCGCCTCGCCGTACGCCGGCCCGAACCAGCCGTTGTCGAAGGCCAGCACCCGGCCGAGCGTGTAGCCCGCGGCGAACTCCTCCCACGAGCCGTAGACCTCCGCGGCCCGCGTCGCCACCCGCACCACCGCCTGCTCGGCCTGCGGCGGCGCGCACCACCGCGCGCCCAGGCCCCAGCGGACCAGGCCCACGGCGTGCGCCAGGTCCAGCGCGACCAGTGACACCACCCGACCGTCGGCCGGCAGCAGCCCGTCCGCCCGGAACCGCTCCTCGTACCGGCCGACCAGCTCCGGGACCGCGGGCGCGGCGCCGCCGTCGGCCGCCGCGTCCCCGGCGGGCTCCGCCCCGGCCCCGGCACGTGACCGGGCGCGCAGCGCCGTCTCGGTCTCCGCCGGCACGAACTGCCCGCCGAGCAGCTGCTCGAACCGCTGCTGCCAGCTCACCGGGTCGCCCACCGACCACTGGGCGCGCAGCGTCTCTGCATCCGTCGAGTAGTCCAGGAACGCCGTCCCCAACTCGTTCCAGGGCACGCTGTGGTGCACGGCGAGCGGGGCCCCACAGGCCAGCCCCCGCGCCACCGGACCGTGCAGCGGCCCCCCGGCGGGGGCACCGCCCATGCCGTGCAGGCCAGGGGGGAGGGTCACCAGGAGCCCGCCCGGCCGCGCCCCGACCTGCGCCCGCATCCGCAACCAGCCGGCGCGGTGGGCCGGCGTCGCGGACAGGTACGAGGCGTACGGGGTGCCCGGGTTGACGGCCAGTCGCCACTTGTCGTGGGGCCAGTCCTGGGCCAGTTCCTCGACGGTGACGCGGTCGAAAAGTCGCTGTGGTTCCCACGGCGGCAGCATGCCGCGCGTCAACACGGGAATGCACTTACCGCCCGCCACCGGATCGTGGTAGACGGGCAGCGGTTCCTGACCCTGCTGCGGCACCGCCAGGTACAGATCCTCACCGGCGATCGCCGCGACCTGTCCGTCCCCGTCCCCACGCGCCGTCGCCTCGTACAGCCGCCGCTCGGTCTCCGTCGGCGGCATCCATCCCGGAGTACCCACAGGCCAAGACCCTACGGTGATCCCGTCCCCGGCCGGAACCAGGGGCCGCGCACGGGCCGCCGGCCCGGCCCGGCCGCTTGCCGGCACCCACCCCGTACCGGAGGCTCGATGCCATGAGCAGTCACGACCACCCCGTGCCCGGGCACCTTTCCCCGAACCCGCCGCGCCCTTCGAGCCCGGGCCACCACGCTTCCCACGCCGGCCAGGACGGCACCACCATCGACTGGGGGGTGCTCGGTCCGCACCTCGAACGGGGCGCCGAGGTCCAGACCCCGCTCTACGAGCAGGCCGCCGCCTGGCTCCGCGAACTGCTCGGTCCCGACATCCCCGGCGCCCCCGATGGCGGGTCGGCGCCCGTGCGCCGCATCCTGGACGTCGGCAGCGGCCCCGGCGTGGTCAGTTGCCTGCTGGCACTGGCCTTCCCGGACGCCGAGGTGTGCGCGGTGGACGCCAGCGAGGCCCTGTTGGACCGGGCCCGGGCCCGCGCCGAGCGGCTCGGGCTGGCCGACCGGATCCACACCCACTGCGCCGAGGTCCCGCACGGCCTCGATCCGCTCGGCGGCGCCGACCTGATCTGGTCCAGCAAGGCGCTGCACCACGTCGGCGACCAGCGCGGTGCGGTGGCGGCCCTCGCCGGCCACCTGAGGCCCGGCGGACTGCTCGCGGTCTGCGAGGGCGGCCTCGCGCCGCGCTTCCTGCCGCGCGACATCGGCATCGGCCGCCCGGGACTCCAGGCCCGCCTGGACGCGGCCGCCGAGGACTGGTTCGCCGACATGCGGGCCGCCCTGCCCGACGCCACCGACGCCCTGGAGGACTGGCCGGCCTTCCTGGCCAATGCCGGTCTGCGCACGCCGTGCACCCGCAGCTTCCTGCTGGACCTGCCGGCGCCGCTCGGCGAGGACGCCCGCCACTACATCCAGGCCAATCTCAGCCGCGCCACCGAGGAGTACGGCGACCAACTGGACCCCGAGGACGTCACCACCCTCACCCGACTCACCGACCCCCACGACCCCGCCGGCATCACCCGTCGCCCGGACGTCTTCCTGCTCTCGGCGCAGACCGTCCACACCGCTCGCGCCCTGGAGCCGTAGCCGACGACGGGGCGCGGGCGGCTGCGGCGTCCGGCTCGTTCCGGCGTCGACGGGCCGGGCTCCGCCACTGGCGTGGTGCGGGTCTCAGGCGGTCAGTGGCGGAGCGGCGAGCGCCGGGCGGACCTTGGTGAGCATCAGGTCGAGGAACTGGTCCGGGTGCCGGAAGCCGGCGAAGTGGCTGGCGTCGCGGATCAGTTCGAACTCCTTGTGGGGCGCGCTGACGTCGTCGAAGAACCGGCGGGCGGGCCCCGGCGGGGTCAGCACGTCGCCGTCGCCCTGGAAGAGGAAGAACGGGATCGCGAACGTGGTGCCTTCGGCGCGTTCGTCGACGGTCGCGGCCTGGAGTTGGAGCCGCTCGGAGAAGTTCATGGCCCTCAGGTAGGTCCGCAGGCCGCGCAGGGTGTGCAGGGGCGAGAACCACAGCGAGCGGAACACGACGGTCTTCATGGTGTCGTAGGACAGCGGGTCGCTGGTGAGGACCAGCTTGTTGAACTCGGCGAACTGCCGGACCGTCCAGGCTCGCCGGTCGGCGCCCATGGCCAGCACGGCGGCCAGCTCCTTCCGCTTTCCCGCCGTCCGCAGCCGGTCCACCACGGCGGTGTACGCGGCGCGCTCGCGACCGCCGTCGACGATGTTCTGGTCGGTGCCGACGTAGCCGGAGTACAGCTCGGGGTGGTTGCGCGCCAGGCGCAGGCCGAGCACGGTGCCGAAGGAGTTGGCGACCAGCAGCACCTTCGGCACGCGGAGCCGGGTCCGGACGTACTCGGTGACCTCCAACGCATCGCGGTGGAGGCGTTCGAGGCTGAGTTCGCCCTGCCCGTCGGGGCCGCCGGCGGCGAAGGTGAAGCCGGCGCCGCGCATGTCCCAGCGCACGAGCGTGAAGTGCTTCTCCCAGACGTGGGTGCGCGGCAGGAACACCAGGTTGGACGCGCCCGGGCCGCCCAGGACCTCCAGGACCACCGGATTGGCGAGGTCCTCGCCACGGATCGAGACCCACTGGTCGATGCCGCCGATCCGCACGAACCCCGCCTCGTCGATGCCGCTCGGGCCGGTGATGCGGATCTTCCCGGCGTTGGCGGTGCGCTTGAGCTGCCGGTGGCCCAGCAGGCCGGCGACGGGGGTGGCCAGGGCGGCGACGACGGCGGCGGCGACAAGCATGGTTGATCCCCTAAACTGTTTAGCGCGTCAGCAGATGCGTTTAAGGTATATACAGTTCTTGCGGCGCGTCAACGGGCCCGCCGACCAGGACGAGGAGAAGAGCCGAGATGGCCAAGGACAAGGCCCGCGACCTGCGCGCGGGCGTCGCGCTGCTGTGGGGCGAGCAGGACCAGCCGACCCGCGGACCGAAGCCGAGCCTGACGCCGGCGCGGATCGCCGAGGCCGCGGTGGCCCTCGCGGACGCCGAGGGCCTGGCCGCGGTCTCCATGAGCAAGGTCGCCGCCGCCTTCGACCTCTCCGCGATGGCGCTCTACCGCTACGTGCCCGGCAAGACCGAACTCGTCGAGCTCATGATCGAGTCCGTCCTCGCCCCGGCGCCGGACCTCTCCGCGGTCGCGGGCGGCTGGCGGTCCCGCATCACCCGGTGGGCCCACCTGTCCCGGCAGGTGTACCGCGCGCACCCCTGGCTGCTGGCCGCCACCGCACTGCGCCGCCAGGCCATGGGACCGCACCAACTCGGCTGGCTGGACGCCGCGTTCGCCGCCCTCGAACCCACCGGCCTGCCCGCCGCCCAACAGCACCGGATCTTCGTCCTGGTAGCCGGCCTGGTCCGCACCGTGGCCCAGGAACAGGTCGACTTCGACCAGCAGCACGACCAGGAGTGGAACCGTCTCACCGGCGAGCTGATCACCCGCCATGCCGACCGCTTCCCGCACCTCACCCGCGCCATCGACGCCGGCGCCTTCACCCCCGACCCCGCCGACCCCCTGGACTTCGCCCTGGCCCGCGTCCTCGACGGCGTGCAGGCACTCGTCGCGCCCGCGTGACGGAGCGCCGGAGCGGGCCCGTGCACGGCCTCGGGACCCTTCCCCGTAGGGCGGTGCGGAGCGCCTTCGGACCGCAACCCGCACCGGGCGATGTCACCGCGATGGCCCGCACCGACCGGCGGAACCCCCCGACCGCGATGAGGATGAGCGGGACAAGAGGGGGGCAGCGAAAGGGTTTGATCATGTTCCGCTCGATTGCCACGGTACTGGCCGCCACCGCCGTCACCGGATTCCTGAGCACCGGCATAGCCACTGCCGCACCTGACCGGCCCCAGGCCCCTGCGGCCGTCACCCAGCACGCGCAAGGCGGCGACGGAGGCGGCGGAGGCGTCGGGGTCGGCGGTGTCGGCGACGGCAGCCGTGACCACGGCGTCGGCGTCGGCGGCGTGGGCGCCAGGGGCACGGTCGGGGTCGGCGGCGTCGGCTCCAACGGCAACGAAGGCGTCGGCGTCGGCGGCCTGTGAGGCTCGCGCCGCCGTTCCGTCCCGGCACCCGCCTCGTGCGGGGGCCGGGACGTCGCGACGGCACCCGGTGGCCCCGCCTGCACCGGCATCTCGCCGGTGGAGGCGGGGCCACCGCTTCCGCTCACCCCATCGGCTTCGGGCGGATCAGGGCGAAGACCGCGCCCTGCGGGTCGGTGAGCACGGCCATCCGGCCGGCGACCATGTCGAACGGCTCCACGATCGCGTTGCCGCCGGCGGCGGTGACCTTGGCGACCGCCGCGTCCGGATCCGCCACCGCGAAGTACGTCAGCCAGTGCGAGGGAGTGTCGGCCGGCAGGTGCTCCGGCATCGGCTGCATGCCGCCCACGGCGCCCCCGTTCACCTGGAGCGCGTAGTAGTGCTCCACGCCCTCCATCGTGGCGGATTCGATGCCGAAGGCCGCGCGGTAGAAGGCGGAGGCGGCCGACCGGTCGGAGGTGTTGAGCTCGTTCCAGATCAGCGCGCCGGCCTCGTTGACGACACCGGCACCGGGGAAGTCGACCGCTTGCCAGACGCCGAAGACCGCTCCGGTGGGGTCGGCGGCGATGAACATCCGACCCAGCGACATCACGTCCATGGCCGGCATCAACACGGTGCCGCCGGCGGACTCCACCGACCGTTGGCTGGCCTCCGCGTCGGCGCTGGCCAGGTAGGTGGTCCAGACGGTCGGCGGGGCGGGCTGGTCGCCCATCGCGACCGCGGCCATGATGCCGGCCACCGGCCTGCCGTTCAGGTGGCAGACCGCGTAGCCGCCGGTCTCCGGAGGGCCGACCTCCCCGCGCCAGCCGAGGAGCTCGGAGTAGAAATCGATGGCGGCCTTCTGGTCGGGGGCCGCCAGGTCGACCCAGCAGGGTGTCCCGGGTGCGTAGGGAGTGGTGACGTCGGGCATCGGTGCCTCCTCGGCGCGGAGTGTCAGCTGCCCAGCGGCAGCGCCCGGCGGCCGGTCCTGCTGTGGCCGCCCCCTCTCCACATTTGCCGCCACCCGCCGCCCCCGCCACTCGGGGCGGCGTCCGGGCAGCTCACGCCGCCGCTTCGCCGCGCCGACCGGCACCCGGGACAGCGGACGCGCAGCGGCGCCGCCCGCCCCGGACGGGACGGGCGGCGCCGCTGCGGGGCCTTGAGACCACTGGACCACGTCGAACGCGGCCGGGTCGGAGCCTTCAGACCACGTCGAACGCGGCCGGGTCCGGGCCGAGGCGGTTGCCGGAGTCCAGGCCGGCGAGGGCCGACAGGTCGGCGTCGTCCAGCGTGAAGCCGAAGACGTCGAAGTTCTCCCGGATCCGCGACGGGGTGGCGGACTTGGGGATCACGACGTTGCCCAGCTGGAGGTGCCAGCGCAGGACCACCTGGGCCGGCGTCTTGCCGTGCTTCTCGGCGATCTTGGCGATCGTCGCGTCCTCCAGGAGGCCCCGGCCCTGGCCCAGCGGCGACCACGCCTCGGTCGCGATGCCGTGCCGGGCGTGGAAGGCGCGGGACTCGCCCTGCTGGAGCTGCGGGTGGAGCTCGATCTGGTTGACCGCCGGGACGACGGAGGTCTCGCCGAGCAGCCGCTCCAGGTGCGCGGGCAGGAAGTTCGACACCCCGATGGCCTTCGCGCGGCCCTCGGCGTAGATCTTCTCGAACGCCTTGTACGTGTCGACGTAGGTGTCGCGGGAGGGCAGCGGCCAGTGGATGAGGTACAGGTCGACGTAGTCCAGCCCGAGCTTGGCGAGCGAGGCGTCGAACGCGCGGAGGGTGGCGTCGTAGCCCTGCTCGGAGTTCCACAGCTTGGTGGTGACGAAGAGCTCCTCGCGCGGGATGCCGGAGGCGCTGAGCGCCTTGCCGGTGCCCTCTTCGTTCCCGTAGATGGCCGCGGTGTCGATGCTGCGGTACCCGGCCTCCAGGGCGTGGCCGACGGCGGCGAACGCCTCGTCGTCGGGGATCTGCCAGACACCGAAACCGAGCTGGGGCATCGTGACGTCGTTGTTGAGCGTGATGGACGGAACCGTGCTCACGGGGGATTCGATCCTTACGTCGGTTTTCGTGTTCTGTGCCGACAACGATCATCCGTCCTCGGACATTCCCGCGCACGCGGACGGATTTCGCCCGCGGGTCCGCCCGCCCCGGCTCACCCCCGGTACAGCGCCTCCACCTCCGCCTCGTACGCCGTCTCGATGGCCTTGCGCTTGAGCTTGAGCGAGGGTGTCAGCAGCCCGTGCTCCTCGGTGAACTGATGGGCCAGTATCCGGAACGTGCGGATCGACTCGGCCTGGGAGACCAGGGTGTTGGCGGCGACCACGGCGCGCCGGATCTCGGTCTCCAGGTCGGGGTCGCGCACCAGGTCGCGCGGCGGCATCTCCGGCTTGCCGCGCATCGTCAGCCAGTGGGCGACCGCCTCCGGGTCCAGCGTCACCAACGCCGCGACGAACGGCCGGTCGTTGCCGACGACGATGCACTGGGCGACCAGCGGATGCGCCCGCACCCGCTCCTCCAGCGGCACCGGCGAGACCGACTTGCCGCCCGAGGTGACCAGGATCTCCTTCTTCCGGCCGGTGATCGTCAGGTAGCCGTCCTCGTCCACCGCGCCGAGGTCCCCGGTGGCGAACCAGCCGTCGTGCAGCACCGCGTCGGTGGCCTTGGCATCGTTGTGGTAGCCCTGGAAGACCTGGCCCCCGTGGAGCCAGATCTCGCCGTCCTCGGCGAGGTGGACGGTGGTGCCGGGGATCGGGGTGCCGACGGTGCCGAACCGGGTCCGCTCCGGCGGGTTCGCGGCGGCCGCCGCGGTGCTCTCGGTCAGGCCGTAGCCCTCGAAGATCCGGACGCCGGCGCCGGCGAAGAACAGGCCGAGCCGGCGTTCCATGGCCGAGCCGCCGGACATCGCGTGCCGCACCCGCCCGCCCATCGCGTCGCGGACCTTGCTGTACACCAGCTTGTCGAAGAGCTGGTGCTGCATCCGCAGGGCGGCGCCGGGGCCGGAGGCGGTGCCGAACGCCTTGTGTTCCAGCGCCTCCGCGTAGCGGACCGCGACCTCGACCGCCTTGTCGAACGGGCCGACCTTGCCGTCGGTCTCCGCGCGCCGCCGGGCCGCGGCGAACACCTTCTCGAAGATGTACGGCACCGCGAGGATGAAGGTGGGGCGGAAACTCTGGAGGTCGGGCAGGAGCGCGCGGGCCGCGAGCTCCGGCTGGTGCCCCAGCTTGACCCGGCCACGGACCGCCGCGACCTGCACCATCCGGCCGAAGACGTGCGCCAGCGGCAGGAAGAGCAGGGTCGCCGCCTCGTCGCCGGGCTTGGAGCGGAAGACCTTGTCGTACCGCAGCACGATGTTGTCCGCCTCGGCCATGAAGTTGGCGTGGGTGATCACGCAGCCCTTGGGGCGGCCGGTGGTGCCGGAGGTGTAGATGATCGTCGCGACGGCTTCCGGGGTGACCGCCATCCGGTGCCGGTGCACCACCTCGTCGTCGATGTGCGCGCCGGCCGCCGTCAGCTCGGCCACCGGGTCGGCGTCCAACTGCCACAGTTTCCGCAGCTGGGGGAGTCTGCCGATGACCGAACCGACGGTCATCGCGTGGTCCTCGTGCTCCACCAGGCAGGCCGAGACCTCGGCGTTGTGCAGCATCCAGAAGACCTGCTCCGCCGACGACGTCGGGTAGAGCGGGACGGACTGGGCGCCGATCGACCACAGGGCGTAGTCGAAGAGGGTCCACTCGTAGCGGGTGCGGGACATGATGCCGACCCGGTCGCCGAACCGCACGCCCTCGGCGAGCAGGCCCTTGGCGAGCGCGATGACCTCGTCGCGGAACTGCTCGGCGGTGACGTTCTGCCACTGCCCCGCGGCGTCCTTACGTGCCAGCGCGGTCCGTCCGGGGTCGGATTCCGCGTTGTCGTACACCGAGTCGGCCAGCCCGCCGACCCGGGGCGCGGTCGCCAAAGGGGGGACGGTGAACTCGCGCAATTGCCCAGCTCCTCGTGGTGCTCCTCACAAGGCCGCGACCGTACCCCACGGGGGCGGCGGGCGGGAGTGCGCTACCACGCCGTGCCGGGGGAGTAGCCGGAACCGGCCAGGCAGGGAAATCGGGTTACTTGGGGTAACCGCGGACAATATCGGGTCCATCCGTGCCCGGACGAACACCGGGTCGGGACCGGATCTGCACCGAATCTCTGCATCTGTCGCAACGTCAGAGCGGCCCGGAAACCCCCTCCCAGCTGCTGCGACGATCCGCGGGAGGTTCCCGGGAGATCTCGGGGAGCTACGGCATCTGCAGCCGGTCGCCGCCCGCCAGGATCGCCTCGGCCAGCGCCTCCGCCGGGCCGCGCGCCGCCCCCGCGCGCTCCCCGTACAGCAGTGCGAAGTCCACCCCGCCCAGTTCCGGCAGCCCGGCCCGGGCCGGTATGCGCACCAGGCCCGGCGGGATCATCCCGAGCGCGTGGGCCATCACGCCCAGCCCCGCCCGGGTCGCCGCGATCAGCCCGTTCAGGCTTCCGCTGGTGCAGGCGATCCGCCATTGCCGGCCCTGGCCCTCCAGCGCCTCCAGGGCCCGGGCCCGGGTCACCGCAGGTGGCGGGAAAACGACCAAGGGGACCGGTCGCCGGGGGTCCAGGCGCAGCCGTTCGCCGCCCACCCACACCAGCCGGTCCCGCCACACCAGCCGGCCCTGCCGGTCCTCCGGCCGCCGTTTCGCCAGGACCAGATCGAGCCGACCGGCCGCCAGCAACTCGTGCAGGGTGCCGGACAGCTCCACGGTCAGCTCCAGGTCGACCTCGGGGTGGTCGCGCCGGAACCCCTCCAGTACCTCCGGCATCCGGGTCAGCACGAAGTCCTCGGACGCGCCGAAGCGCAGCCGCCCGCGCAGCCGGGTCCCGGCGAAGAAGCTCGCCGCCCGTTCGTTGGCCTCCAAGATGGTGCGCGCGAACCCCAGCATCGCCTCGCCGTCCTCGGTCAGCTCCACGGCGTGGGTGTCCCGGGCGAACAGCCGCCGCCCGGCGGCGTCCTCCAGCTTGCGCACGTGCTGGCTCACCGTGGACTGGCGCAGCCCCAGCCGGTGCGCGGCCTGGGTGAAGCTCAGCGTCTGGGCCACGGCCAGGAACGTGCGCAGCTGCGCGGGCTCGAACACCGGTGACGCCTCCCTCTCGACGCGTCCCCACCGTCCCGCCGTGCGCGACCGTCGCGGCGACGCTCCCCGTTATCGCGGTCATTATCGCAGTCCATGATGACAGTGACCACGGTGAGAGGGGTTCCCGATCGCCGTTCCGCCCGGCAGTCTGGAGAGGGCACCGTCCATGCCACCGTCCGTGAGTCGCCGACCCCGAAGAGAGACCATGCGCCGCCCTGTTTTCCGCCTGCCCTCCTGGCTCCCCGTGGACGGTTACATCCTCGCGTTGCTCGGCACGGTCGGGCTGGCCGCCCTGCTGCCGGCCCGCGGCGCCGCCGCCACCGCGGCGGACGGTGCCTCCACCGGGGCCGTCGCCCTGCTGTTCTTCCTCTACGGAGCCCGGCTCTCCACCCGGGAGGCGATGGACGGGCTGCGCCACTGGCGCCTCCACCTCACCACCCTGGCCTGCACGTTCCTGGTCTTCCCGGTGCTCGGCCTGGCCGCGCGCGGGCTGGTGCCCCTGGTGCTGCCACCCGCGCTGTACACCGGCCTGCTGTTCCTGTGCCTGGTGCCGTCGACGGTCCAGTCCTCCATCGCCTTCACCTCCATCGCCCGCGGCAACGTCGCGGCGGCGATCTGCGCCGGCTCGTTCTCCAGCATCGTGGGCATCGTCATCACCCCGCTGCTGGCCGGGCTGGTGCTGCACGGCGACGGCGGCGGCTTCTCCGCGCACTCCCTGGTGTCGATCGTCTGCCAACTCCTGCTCCCGTTCGTCGCCGGACAGGTCCTGCGGCGTTGGGTGGGCGGCTTCCTCACCCGGCACAAGAAGGTCCTCGGCTACGTCGACCGCGGCTCGATCCTGCTGGTCGTCTACGCCGCGTTCAGCGCCGGCATGGTGCAGGGCATCTGGCACCAGGTCTCCCCGCTGCGGCTGCTGTGCCTGGTGGGCGTGGAGGCGGTGCTGCTGGCGATCATGCTGACGCTGACCTCGTACGGTGCGCGGAAACTGGGCTTCCCGCGGGCCGACCGGATCGCGATCACCTTCGCCGGCTCCAAGAAGAGCCTGGCCGCCGGGCTCCCGATGGCCAGCGTCCTCTTCGGCGCCCAGGCGGGGCTGGCGGTTCTGCCGTTGATGGTGTTCCACCAGATGCAGCTGATGGTGTGTGCGGTGCTCGCCAAGCGGTACGCGGCACAGGTGGACGCCGAGGGGCGGCCGGTGGTCGGGTCCGGCGGGGCCGGACCCGACCGGGCCGCTCAGCGGCCGCCCGCCACCCGGTCCAGCGGCAGCCCGAGCACCAACGGGCCGGCCACCGACGCGTCGTCGACGCGCACCCGGGAGAGCTCGGCGTCGGTCAGGGCCCGTCGGTAGACGCGGACCTCCGCCAGCGCCCCGGTGAACTGGGCCCGGCCGTCCGGCCGCTGGCCCAGGTGCACGCCGAACGTCGTGGTCCGGCTGACCGACCCGGGGACGTCGGCGGTGCTGGTCGTCGCGGTGCCGTCCACGGTCAGCAGCAGCCGGCCGCCCGCCCGGCGCACCGCGACGTGGTGCCACTTCCCGTCGTTGGCGGCTCCGACGCCGGAGACCTGAGCGGTGGCCGGCGGCCGGGCGCCGTCGACCGCCGTCAGCCGCGCGGTGATCCGGCCGTGCGCCGGATCGCCCTCGACGGCGACCTGCGGGGCCCGGCTGCCCACGCCGCCCATCCACAGCAGCGGTTGTTCACCGGTGGTGGCGCGGTAGCGGAACCACAGGGTGCAGGTGAAGTCCGCGCGGCCCAGCGGGAGCGCATCGCGGTAGGGCAGGCGCACCGCGTCGTCGGTGCCGTCGAAGGACAGGGCGCGGCCGAACGGGCCGTCGGTGAGCCGGGCCCCGCCGAGCACCAGCGCCGGCCGGGCGCCGCGGGCCCGGTCGGGCGTGGTCGGGTCCGGGCCGCGGCGCGGTCCGAGCCACTGCTCGGTGAAGCGGGCGAAGCGGATCTCGTCCCGGGCGTCGGCGGCACCGCCCTCGTAGAGCAGGCCGGTGACGGTGGGGGAGATCGCGACCAGGTCGGAGTACCCGGACCAGTCGGTGGTGACCTGGGCGCCCCGGTCCACGCCCTCCCAGGTGCGGCCCTCGTCGTAGGAGGACCGGATGGTCATCGTCCGGCGTCGGTCGGGGTCGGCGGGGGCGGCGAGCAGGGTGCGGCCGGACCCGCCGGCGGCGGTCGAGCGGGGCAGGCGCAGCGCCGACGCCTGCACCATCGGGGCGTAGAGGTCGGGGATGGCGCGGAAGGGGGTGGTGAAGGTGTCGCCGCCGTCCCGGCTGACCGCGGCGGTGCGGTTGCCGAGGTCGGTGCCGTCCTGGTCGCGGCCGTTGACGTAGAGCGAGCCGTCGGAGCGCTCCAGGAGGGTCATCTCCGACGGCTTTTGCCGGAAGGTGCCGTCCGGTGCGATCGGCCAGCTGTCCAGTGCGCCGACCTTCCAGGTGGTGCCCCCGTCGTCGCTGTGGACGAGGGCGGCGTGGTTGGCGGTGATCCGGTTGCTCGCGTAGCTCTCGGCGTTGACGCCGAAGACCAGCCGCCCCGCGTGCCGTCCGTGGGCGAGCTGGATGCCGTGCACCGGCCCGGTGGCGTACCAGGAGTTCCACCGGCGCGGGCGGATGCTGCGGGTCAGGTCGCGCGGGGCGGACCAGGTGGCGCCGTCGTCGTCGCTGTACTGGAGGTGCGGGGTGCGGTCGCAGGGGACGTCGCAACTGAGGCCGTCGGTGCGGCCCTTGTTGTAGGTCTCGGCGAGGACGATCCGACCGGTGCGGCGGTCCACCAGCGGTGCCGGGTTGCCGTGCGTGTCGCCGTCGCCGTGGTTGACGACCTCCAGCGGGCCCCAGGTCCGGCCGCCGTCGGTGGAGCGCTTGAGGACCAGGTCGATGTCGCCGGCGTCCCCGCAGTCGTGCACCCGGCCCTCGGCGAAGGCGAGCAGGGTGCCGCGGACGGTTCGCACGATGGCGGGTATACGGAAGCACGCGTAGCCCTTCTCGAGGGCCGCCTTGAAGAGGACCTGCTGCGCGAAGCCGCCCGACGGGGCGTCGGTGGCGGCCCGGGCGGGCGCGGTCGCCAGGGCGGTGAGCGCGGCGACGGTGAGCGCGGCGACGGCGGACGGGGCGCGGCGGCGCCGGGGTCTGCGGCGGGGGAGGGGGTGCGCGCGGAGATCTGACGTCATGGTCCGGCCTGCCCTTCGAGGCATCGGGTCGGGTCATCAGGACATCCAACGTCCTATGTGCAGATGCGACGGAAGCTACTGCCGTGCGGGGAGCGCGACAAGGAGCCTGCGTCGGTTCTCCGCGCCCGGCCCGGAATTCACTCTCCCGGGCCGGAAGCGCTGCGCCGTGTGCGCCGCGTGGGACCGGTGGGGCGGAACCGGTGCGCCCGCTTCGGCCGGGGCCGCGGCCCGGCCGGTCACGGTCGGAGCACCACCTTCCCGAGGTTGGCCCGCGCCTCGATGATCGCGTGGGCCTTCGCGGCGTCCGCCAACGGCAGTTCGGCGTGGACCACGGCGCGCAGCCGGCCGGCCGTGGCCAGCTCCCACAGCTGCGCCCGGTGCTGCGCGTACCGCGCGCGGTGCACGCTGGCGAAGCGCCGCATGGTCAGGCCGGTGATGGTCTTCGCGCCGGCGAGCAGCTCGTACGCCGGGACCGTGCCGCCGCCGGAGCCGAAGAACACCAGCCGCCCGCCCGGCGCCAGCGCGGCCAGCGCCCGCGGCAGGAGGTCCCCGCCCACCCCGTCCAGCACGACGTCGACCGGCTCGCCCCAGGACTCCCGGTCGTAGGTGACCACGTCGTCGGCGCCCAGCCCGTACAGGAACTCCGCCTTGGCCGGCGAGCTGACCGCGGCCACCACCCGCGACACGCCCTGGAGCTTGGCCAGTTGGACGGCGAGGTGGCCGGTGCCGCTGGCCGCCCCGGTGATCAGTACGGACTCGGTGGGGGACGGTGCGGCGGTGCTGAGCGCGGCCAGCGCCACGTGCCCGCTGCGCACCAACGCCACGGCCTGCACCGCGCTCGCGCCGTCGGGGATACGGCTGGCCAGGGCGGCCGGGGCGAGGGCCAGGTCGCTGTAGGAGCCGGTGAAGGTGAGGGAGGTGATCCGGTCGCCGACCGCGAGGTCGGTGACGTCCGGGCCCAGGGCGATCACCTCGCCCGCGATCTCGCCGCCGATCACGCCGGGCAGGGGGTCGCCGCCGCCCTTGCCGTCGCCGCGCACCCGGCGCACCGACGGCAGGGTGACGCCGATCGCCTCGGTGCGGACGAGGAGTTCGCCGGGGCCGGGTGTCGGGTCCGCGGCCTCTTCCAGGCGCAGGACCTCGGGGCCGCCGTAGGCGTGGTAGCGGACACGGCGCACGGGCCGTCACCTCCGGGGAAGGGCGGTCGCACCGCGACCAATTTCATTGGATGACCCAACGATACGCACGAACCATTGGGACTGCCAATGGTTTTTCGTGGGGGAACCCTACGTTGGTGGACCCCACGGATTCCCGGGTACGGTGCCCCCATGGCCGACACCCCCGCCCCTGTCGCTTAGACACATCT
>LIQL01000235.1 GCA_001418405.1 Streptomyces diastatochromogenes
GTCCGCACCTCCTGTCCTTCCGGCCAGGAGCCCCCGGCCACTGGCCGCCCCCGCCGGGCCGGGCGATCCTGGCCGGAAGGACAGGAGGTGCGGACCA
Organism: Streptomyces diastatochromogenes; assembly: GCA_001418405.1. Taxonomy (GTDB): domain Bacteria; phylum Actinomycetota; class Actinomycetes; order Streptomycetales; family Streptomycetaceae; genus Streptomyces; species Streptomyces albulus_C. Next base: position 98 of record LIQL01000235.1, read on the forward strand.
TGGGCATCGAGGAGTACGGCGGCGGACAGCAGACGCAGTCCGACGTCCTGGTCGTGACGACCAACGACGTACCGGGGTTTCACGTGAAACAGGTCATCGGTGAGGTCTTCGGCCTCACCGTGCGCTCCCGGCACCTCGGCAGCCAGATCGGCGCGGGGCTGAAGTCGATGATCGGCGGTGAGCTGCGCGGCCTGACCAAGACCCTCGTGCAGACCCGCAACCAGGCCATGGAACGCCTGGTGGAGCAGGCCCGCGCACGCGGCGCGAACGCGGTCCTGATGTTCCGCTTCGACGTCACCGAGGCCGCCGACGTCGGCACCGAGGTCTGCGCGTACGGCACGGCCGTGGTGCTGGAACCGGCGGGCTGACCGGCCCCGGCGGGCCGGCCGGCCACGCGCGGCCCGGCCCGCCGCTCACCCGTTGCGCGCCGCGTTCGCCACCATCGCGTCCCGCAGGTACGCCGCGAGCCCCGGCCGGATCGCCTCGTAGGTGGCGGTGAACCGTTCGTCGGCGACGTACATCTCGCCGAGTCCGGCGTGGATCTCGTGGGTGCAGTCGTAGTACGCGCGGCCGATGAACCGCCGGTGCTCCTCGGCGACGTCCATCGCCGCCGCGGAATCCGCCGGCACCCCCTGCGCGAGCAGCTCCGCCATCGCGCGGTGGAGGGCGTCGAACTCCGCCGTCAGCCGCTTCCAGTCGTCCTTGGTGTACGCGGCCGTCCGGCGCCGGGACTGCTCGTGGGCGTCGGTGCCGCCCCAGCGCCGGGCCGCTTCCTCGGCGTGCCGGTCGGGGTCGAAGTCTCCGAAGACCTCGAACTTCTCCTCCGGGGTGAGCCGTACGTTCATCCTGCGTGCCTCCATGGCGTGTTCGACGGCGGCGGCCATCTTCTGGAGCGTCCCGATGCGCGCGGTCAGGAGTGCGTGCTGGCGCCGCAGGTGTTCCTGCGGGTCCGCGTCCGGGTCGTCCAGGAGGGCCGCCACCTCGTCGAGCGGAAAGCCCAGCTCCCGGTAGAACAGGATCTGCTGGAGCCGGTCCAGGTCGTCGTCGCCGTAGCGCCGGTGGCCCGCGTGGCTGCGGGCGCCGGGCACCAGCAGCCCGATCTCGTCGTAGTGGTGCAAGGTGCGCACCGTGACTCCGGCGAGATCGGCGACCTGGCCCACCGAATAGCTCACTTCCGCTCCCTCGTCGGTCGTCGGTACGCACGTCACGATGGCTCCTCACGCCACGTGAGGTGCAAGTCCGGATGGTGAAAGCCCGGTGAGGCGGCCGATCGGCGGGTGAGATCCTCCGCACATGCTCGGAATAACGGATCTGCCCACGTATCTGGTGGGCCTCGCCCTCATCGTCCTGCTGCCGGGGCCGAACTCGCTGTACGTCGTGTCGGTGGCCGCCCGGCGCGGCCGGCGCGTGGCGTACCGGGCCGCGGCGGGCGTGCTGTGCGGCGACACGGTGCTGATGACGTTGTCGGCGGGTGGGGTGGCCTCGCTGTTGAAGACGAGCCCGGTGCTGTTCGGCATCGTGAAGTTCGTCGGCGCAGGCTATCTGACGTGGCTGGCGGTCGGGATGCTGCGCGGCGCCTGGGCGCTGTGGCGTGACGGCCGGGCCCGCCGGGCGCTGCGGGACGAGGCGGCGCGGCAGGCGGCCGGAGAGGCCCCCGCGGCTGCTACGGAGGCGCCGAAGGCCACCGTCGAGCGGCCGTTCCGCCGGGCGCTGGTGGTCAGTCTGCTCAACCCCAAGGCGATCCTCTTCTTCATCTCCTTCTTCGTGCAGTTCGTGGACCCCTCCTACGCGCACCCGGTGCTGTCGTTCGTGACCCTCGGCGCCTGGGCCCAGCTCTTCAGCTTCACCTACCTGTCGCTGCTGATCTTCAGCGGGACGTTCCTGGCGGCGACCTTCCGCCGTCGCAAGCGGCTGACGGCCGGTCTCTCCGCCGGTGCCGGCGCCGCCTTCCTCGGCTTCGCCGCGAAGCTGTCGCTGGCCAGTACCAGCTGACCGTCACGGGCCGGGTCCGCGGAGGGCCCGGCCCGGTCGCGCTTCCACTGGGCGAACCCTGGAGGCCGCACACACCTCATGCCCCTATTGTCGGGTTTCAGGAGGTGCGTCCATGTCCGTGCACGACGTCAACGTCGCCGTCATCTACTACTCGTCGACCGGCACCGTCGCCGAGTTGGCCCGGCTGATCGCCGACGCCGCCGAGCACGCGGGCGCCGACGTCCGGCTGCGGCGGGTCGCCGAACTGGCCCCGCGGTCCGCCATCGACTCCAACCCTGCCTGGGCGGCCAACGTCGCGGCCACCGCCGACATCCTGGAGGCGACCCACGACGACGTGCTCTGGGCGGACGCCGTGCTCTTCGGCACCCCCACCCGCTTCGGCAACGTGACGTCCCAGCTCAAGCAGTTCGTGGACACCCTGGGCGGCCTCTGGCAGCAGGGCCGCCTGGCCGACAGGGTCTACAGCGGCTTCACCGCCTCCGCCACCAAGCACGGCGGCCAGGAGTCCACCCTCCTGGCGCTCTACAACACGATCCACCACTTCGGCGGCATCCTCATCGCCCCGGGCTACACCGACCCGGCGAAGTTCACCGACGGCAACCCCTACGGCACCTCGCACGTCGGCGGCCCGGACACCCCGGTCGACGCCGACGCCGCCACCGCCGCCCGCGTCCAGGCGGCGCGGGTGGTGCGGTTCGCCAAGGCCATCAAGGCCGGCCTGGCCGCCACGAGCTGACGAAAGGCCGCAGCAGATGCCCCTGCACAACGGCGACGCCGAACGCCCCCGCGACCACCGGCGGCACCCGGTCAACCCCTTCTACGGCGAGGCCGACCCGGTCGCCGGGATGGAGACCTCTCCCCCGGTGCACGCCCTTCCCGACGGCCCGATCTCCCCCCACAACGCCTACCAGTTCGTCCACGACGAGCTGATGCTGGACGGCAACGCCCGGCTCAACCTCGCCACCTTCGTCACCACGTGGATGGAGCCGCAGGCCACCGTCCTGATGTCGGAGTGCCGCGACAAGAACATGATCGACAAGGACGAGTACCCGCGCACCGCCGAACTGGAGCGGCGCTGCGTGGCGATGCTCGCCAACCTCTGGCACGCCCCCGACCCGAGCGCCATCATGGGCTGCTCCACCACCGGCTCCAGCGAGGCGTGCATGCTCGCCGGCATGGCTCTCAAGCGCCGCTGGGCCAGGCGCAACCAGGACCGCTATCCCGGCACCGCCCGGCCGAACCTCGTCATGGGCGCCAACGTCCAGGTCTGCTGGGAGAAGTTCTGCAACTTCTGGGAGGTCGAGGCCCGCCAGGTCCCCATGGAGGGCGACCGCTTCCACCTGGACGCGGATTCCGCCGCCGCGCTCTGCGACGAGAACACCATCGGCGTCGTCGCCGTCCTCGGCTCGACCTTCGACGGCTCCTACGAGCCGGTGGCGGAGATCTGCGGGGCGCTCGACGCGCTCCAGGAACGCACCGGCCTGGACGTCCCCGTCCACGTGGACGGCGCCTCCGGCGCGATGGTCGCGCCGTTCCTCGACCCCGAGCTGGTGTGGGACTTCCGCCTCCCCAGGGTCGCCTCGATCAACACCTCCGGCCACAAGTACGGCCTGGTCTACCCGGGCGTCGGCTGGGCGCTCTGGCGCAACCAGGAGGCGCTCCCCGAGGAACTGGTCTTCCGCGTCAACTACCTGGGCGGCGACCTCCCCACCTTCGCGCTCAACTTCTCCCGCCCCGGCGCCCAGGTCGCCGCCCAGTACTACACGTTCCTGCGGCTGGGCCGGGACGGCTACCGCGCCGTCCAGCAGGTCACCCGCGACGTGGCCCGCTCGATGGCCGAACGGATCGGTGCGCTGGGCGACTTCCGGCTGCTCACCCGCGGCGACCAACTACCGGTCTTCGCCTTCACCACCGCCGACGACGTCACGTCCTTCGACGTCTTCGACGTGTCCCGGCGGTTGAAGGAGCGCGGGTGGCTGGTCCCCGCCTACACCTTCCCGCCCAACCGCCAGGACCTCTCCGTCCTGCGGGTGGTCTGCCGCAACGGCTTCTCCCTGGACCTGGCCGACACCTTCCTGGCCGATCTGGAGGAGCTGCTCCCCGAACTCCGCCGGCAGCCGGCCCCGTTGGGCCGTCCGGAGAACGTCGCCACCGCCTTCCACCACTGATCGCCGCGGGCCCCGGGGACCCGCCGGCGGTCAGTCGGTGCCGGGCTGTCGGGCGTCGGCGTCGTCCCGCGCCGCGTACGGGTTCGGCTGCCCCGGCGCGAGCACCCCCACGAACGGCGCGCCCTCGCCGGCGAAGACGTACGCCCCGCCCTCGATCCGCGCGATCAGGCCGCGGGTCCACTCCACGCCGCTGTCCGTCGCGTGCACCCACATGTGCATGATCTCGCCGATGTGGCCGAGTTCCGCCCCGCCTTCGGGCGCGTAGGACGACGTGACGGTGGTCCGCCACTCCGTGAGCGCCCGCACCCGCTCCTTGAGCAGCGCCACCGCCTCCGCGCGCGGCAGATCGACGAGGAAGCCGAGGCCGGCGCTGAGCAGGTCGGTCTTGGGGTCGCGCTGCACCAGCGCCGCCCGCAGCAGCCGGAAGTACTCCTCCTCGCCCGCCGGGGTCAGCTCGTACTCGGTGCGCGGCGGGCCGCCGGCGGTGCTCGGTGCGGTGTCGTGGGCGTGCAGCAGTTGCTGCTTCGCCATCTGCTTGAGCGCGTGGTAGATCGACCCGGGCTTGGCGTTGGACCACTCGTGCGCGCCCCAGTACTCCAGGTCGTTGCGGACCTGGTAGCCGTGCGCCCGACCGTGCTGCCGCACGGCGCCGAGCACCAGCAGCCGGATCGCCGACATCGCCACTCCCGTCCCGGCGCGCGGTCCCGTCCGCGCCCTGCCGCCAGCCTAGGACGCCACCCTAGGCCGCCGGCCGCGGCGACCGGCCGCTACCCCTCCCGCGCCGTGCGCTCCTCGTCGACCAGCACGAAGGCCGTCTTGCCGTCCAGGGACTCCCGGACGATGTCGGCATGGCCCGCGTGCCGTGCGGTCTCCTCGATCAGGTGCAGCAGCAGCCACCGCATCGACTGCCGGGCGTCCTTGGGGAACCACGGGGCCGGCGGCAGCGGGAAGGTGTCGTCGAGGCTGGGCACCGACCGGATGAACTTCTCCGTCTCGGCCGCGACGCCCGCCCAGAACTCCAGCGTCCCCGCGACGGTCTCGCCGTCCTGGAGCTGGAACCCGAGGTGCCAACTGCTCTGGTCGCGCGGAACGGAGGGCTCCCGCTGCTGTGCGAACTCCAGCCAGCGCTGCTCCACCTCGGCGACGTGCTTGACCAACCCGCCCAGCGACAGCTCGCTGGCGCTGGGCTGCTGCTTGGCCTGCGCGTCGGTCAGGCCCAGGACGGCCCGGCGCAGCCCGCCGCGCTGCGCCTCCAAGAACGCCAGCAGCGCTCCGCGCTCATCACCGTGGGCCTCGGCCAGAACATGAGTGGGCATGGTGGTTCCACCTTTCGTCACGCCAGCAGGTACGGCACAGCTCACTGGCCGGCACCGAACCGTCCGGCCGCTTCCCGATGTCTCCGACCCTACGAACCACCTAGGACAGTAAGCGTCCTACATCCCCGCGGACCGCTCGCGCGCCGTGTCGCACCCCCGTCCTCAGAACGGGAACGACGTCCGCCCGTGCTGGATCGACACCCACTTCTGCGTCGTGAACGCCTCGACCGTGGACTCGCCGTTCAGCCGGCCGATGCCGGAGAACTTCTCGCCGCCGAACGCCACCTGCGGCTCGTCGTGCACCGTCCCGTCGTTGACGTGGACCATCCCGGTCTCGATCCGCTGGGCGATCCGCGCCCCGCGCTCCACGTTGGCGGTGTGCACCGCTCCGCTGAGTCCGTACGGGGTGTCGTTGGCGATCCGCACCGCCTCGTCCTCGCCGTCGAACGGCACCAGCAGCGCCACCGGCCCGAACAGTTCCTGGCCGTGCAGGGCGGAGTCCGCGGGCAGCCCGGCCAGCACGCTCGGCTCGACGAGGTTGCCCTCCGTGCGGCCGCGCAGCAGCGCCGTGGCGCCCTCGGCTATCGCCCGGTCCACGAGCGAGGTCAGCGCCTCCGCCTGGAAGGTGTTGATCAGCGGCCCGATCTGGGTGCGTGGGTCCCGCGGGTCACCGGTCCGCAGCGCCGCCACCTTGGCCACGAACTTCTCGGTGAACTCGGCCTCCACCGCACGGTCCAGCAGCACCCGGTTGGCCGCCATGCAGACCTGCCCCTGGTAGACGAACCGGCTGAAGACCGCGGCGTCCACCGCGTAGTCGACGTCGGCGTCGTCCATCACGATCAGCGCGCTGTTGCCGCTGAGTTCGAGGACCACCCGCTTGAAGTGCCCGGCGCTGACCGACGCCACGTGCCGGCCGACCTTGTCCGAGCCGGCGAACGAGATGACCCGGGGCACCGGGTGCTCGATCAGCGCGTCCCCGATCTCCGCGATGTCGGTGATCAACACGTTGAGCAGGCCGTCCGGCAGCCCCGCGTCCTGGAACAGCTTGGCGATCAGGCCGCCGCCGGTGATGGGGGTGTTCTGGTTGGGCTTGACGACCACCGCGTTGCCCAGCGCCAACGCCGGCGCCACGGACTTCAAGGAGATCAGGAACGGGAAGTTGAACGGGCTGACCACGCCGATGACCCCGACCGGCCGGGTGTAGACGCGATTCTCCTTGCCGTCCACCGGCGACGGCAGTATCCGGCCCTGCGGCCGCAGCGCCAACTGGATCGCCTCGCGGACGAACTCCTTGGCGAGCCGCACCTCGTACTCCGCCTTGACGCGGGTGCCGCCCAGTTCGAGGACGAGGGCCTCGACGATCTCGCCCTCGCGCTCCTCGATCAGCCGTAGCAGCCGCTCGGTGACCTGCCGCCGTTCGTAGGGGTTCCGCAGCGCCCAGTCCCGCTGCGCCCGCTCGGCGGCGCGGTAGGCCGCATCGACCTGGTCCACGCCGGCGACCGTGATCGACGCCAGCTTCTCCTGGTCGTAGGGGTTGAAATCGATGATGTCCCACGAGCCACTGCCGGCCCGCCACTCACCGTCGATGAACTGGTAGGCCAGGTCTGCGAAGAAGGACATGGCATCCCTACTCTGTGCGGCACTGCTCTGCGGGGGGCTGATCCAGCGTCATCCTACTGCCGGGTTACGTGAGTTGGAGGAGACCACGCAGCAGATCCCTGGTGCCGGACGGGTTCGGGCTGTCCTCCTGGAGCCGCTCCATCGCCCGCTCGTAGAGCGCGACCTCCTCCGGCTTGTCCACGTAGAGGGCGCTGGTCAGCTGCTCCAGATAGACGACGTCGGACAGGTCGGACTCCGGGAAGCGCAGCATGGTGAACGCGCCGCTCTCCCCCGCGTGCCCGCCGAAGTTGAACGGCATCACCTGGAGCCGCACGTTCGGGCGCTCGGAGATGTCGATCAGGTGCTTCAACTGCCCCCGCATCACCGCCCGTCCACCGTAGGGACGGCGCAGCGCGGCCTCGTCGAGGACGCAGTGCAGTTGCGGCGCCCGTTCGGACAGCAGCAGCTTCTGCCGCTCCTGGCGCAGCGCGACGCGGCGCTGGATGTCGGCGGCCGACGCGTCCGGCATGCCGCGGGAGACCACGGCGTGCGCGTACTCCTCGGTCTGCAACAGCCCGTGGACGAACTGGACTTCGTAGACGCGCAGGAGCGATGCGGCCCCTTCCAGGCCCACGTACGTCTGGAACCACCCGGGCAGCACGTCGCTGTAACTGTGCCACCAGCCCGCGACGTTCGCCTCCTTGGCCAGTGAGAGCAGCGCCTCGCGCTCCTGCTCGTCGCTCACGCCGTAGAGCGTGAGGAGATCTGCGACATCGCGTGCCTTGAAGCTCACCCTGCCCAACTCCATGCGGCTGATCTTCGATTCGGACGCACGGATCGAGTAGCCGGCCGCTTCACGGGTTATCCCGCGCGACTCACGCAGCCGACGGAGCTGGGATCCGAGCAGGATCCGCCGCACCACCGACCCGCCCGACTCACTTGCGGACACCTCTCTGACCCTCCTGTGACCCCACCCCGTCCAACAGTGGGCCGCAGTCTGCCACGTTCAGGCTTCGTTCAGTGCTCATGTGGTTACTGATATGTGCGGCCCCTGCAAGCCCTCCACAAGAAATCACAGGAAGAATACGGCGCTTATACGGCCAGCCCTACGCAATCGCGTCAGCTGCACGTGCATCTGCCCTTGCATCTGCCCTACGCATTGGGAACCATGGGCATCGCACGCATGCACGCTCGTGAAAGATCCGCCAGATCCCCGGCTGACCGGCCTGGGTCATGACGTCCGCGAACGCCAGGAGTGCCTCGCATGGGGACCAAGGTTTCGACCATGCTCGACTTCGAGCCTTTATGGCAGGGCTTCCCTCCCGTCGACCCCTTGGCCGTCTCCGGTTCCGCGTCCTGCCCGCTCCCGCCCCGTTACGAATCGGTCGGCGGCGCCCGCAAGTTCACCCGTGACACGCTCGTCGGCTGGGGCCTGGAGGAACTCTTCGACGGCGTCGGCCTGGTGGTCTCCGAGCTCGTCACCAACGCCCTGCGGCACGCGGTCCTCGCCGCCCCGGAGCACCCCGGTTTCGGTGCGGACTTCACCGACGGCGCCCTGCCCGCCCGGCTCCACCTGATGCGCTGGTCCTCCCGGCTGGTCTGCGCGGTGCGCGACCCCAGCGACGCCTCGCCGGAGGCCGGCGAGGCGGACTCCGCCGACGAATCGGGCCGCGGGCTCTACCTCGTGGACTCGTTCAGCGACAGTTGGGGCTGGCACCGGTTGTCCGGGGGCCGGCACGGCAAGATCGTGTGGGCCCTCTTCCGGCTGCCGTGAGGGTCGCCGCGCGGTCCGCGCCGACCGGCTGACCGCTCCCGCCGTCCGCCCTCGCGCAACGGGCGCCCGCACGAAGCGGGCGCCCGTCTTCCGCGTGCGCGCCGACCGCGACCGTGTCGGCGCCGCCGGTCCGCTCAGTCGCGCACCAGGTGGTCGAACTCCCCGTCCTTGATGCCCAACAGCATCGCCTCGACCTCGGCCGGTGTGTAGACCAGCGCCGGGCCGTCGGGGAAACGGGAGTTGCGCACCGCTATCTCGCCCCCGGGCAGCTTCGCGAATTCCACGCAGGAGCCCTGGGAATTGCTGTGCCGGCTCTTCTGCCAGGTCACGTCGCGGAGCTCCGTTGCGGCCATGCCGTTGTATGCGTGGGGCACAGGGCTCTCCCGGGTGGTGAACTCGGTGATAAACGGTGTCAACTGCCCGGGATCATAGCTGCGTTCACATGCGGATGCATGCGCAGATGCACGTGCACGACAGGGGGTGCCGGGCCGGTCACATTTTGTTGAGCACCTTCCCCAAAGCGTCCGTCACAATCGACCGCCAGCCGCCCCCCATGATGCGGTGCGCCTGCACCTGGTACGGGTCGTCCGGGTCGAAGCCCTCGTGGACGAGGAAGAGACGCGTGCCGCGCCCTTCGGGTTCCAAGGTCCAGGTGAGCGTCCAGTCCGCGCGGTTGCCCTGGCCCTCGTCGGCGTCCCGCCAACGCAGCCGCAGCATCCGCTCCGCCTCGAACGCGACGACCTCGGCGACCACCGTGCCGGAGAAGTTGGTGTTCGGCCGGGGCAGGGTCCGCATCGCGTAGCGGTGGCCGACCTCCAGCCGGAAATCGCCGGGCATCATCCACTGCGCGATCAGCTCCGGCTCGGTCAGCGCCCGCCAGACCTTGGCGGGCGGATGCGGCAGGAAGTGGTCGACGCGGAGCGTCGTCGCGTCCGCCGGGTCGTCGTCGGGGACCGGGATGCCGTGGGTGTTCATGGCGCCTCTTCGCGGGGGATTGCGTGGGGGATCTCGTCGGGGATGCGGTCGAGCAGCTCGCCCAGGCTCGCGAGCCTCGCGCGCCAGAACCGCTCGTAGGGTCCGAGCCAGTCCTGCACCTCGCACAGCGGTGCGGCCTCCAGGCGGTAGATCCGCTGTCGGCCGGCCCGCCGCTCGCTCACCAGCCCCGCCTCGCGCAGCACCTTCAGGTGCTCGGACAGGCTGGGCCGGCTCATCGCGAAGTGCTCGGCCAGCGCCCGGACCGGTTGCGGCCCGTCGTCGCGCAGCAGGCGGAGCAGCTCGCGCCGGGTGGCGTTGGCGAGCGCCGCGAAGACCCGGTCCTGATCGGTTGCGGACGGCACGGGGTGCGGCGGTGCAGGAGTGGCGTTCACACCCCCCAAAATAAGTAGGAGATTCCCTACGCGTCAAACGTAGGGAATCTCCTACCGGTCGCGAGGGGCGGCGCCGGCTGCCGGGAGCCCCGCCCCCGCGAGGTCCGTGTCACCGCGAGGAGTACGGCAACAGCGCCATCTCCCGGGCGTTCTTGATCGCGCGGGACAGCTGCCGCTGCTGCCGGGCGGTGACCCGGGTGACCCGACGGCTGCGGATCTTGCCGCGGTCCGAGACGAACTTCCGCAGCAGATCGGTGTCCTTGTAGTCGACGTACGTGATCCCGGCCGCGTCCAGCGGGTTGCGGCGGGGCACGGCCGTGCGGCGCGCGTCGTGGCGACGGGTCATGGCGGGGTTTCCTTCTCGGGTGGAGGGACTGGTTCCGGGCGGGTAAACGGCCGGTTCGAGGGGTGGCCCGGCGTCACGACACCGGATCGAGCAGCACGTCGAAGGCGGGTGACAGGCCCTTCCAGGCCGCCGGACCGCCCGCGTACTCGGCGTCGGTGAGCAGGCAGGACGCCAACAGGTCGCGCAGCCCACAGCGGTCCAGCCCGGGCGAGGTGAACGTCAGGTACTGCCCCCGGTCGCCGTGCTCGGGATGCCAGTCCAGCGCGGCGGCCGCCCGGCGCACCGGCGGCACCAGCTCCCAGGCGGCGTCCGGCAGCGCGGCCAGCCACGGCCCGGCGTTCTCCACGCACAGCGCGCCGCCGGCGGCGTCCCAGGACAGCAGCGTGTCCGGCCGGTCGGCCAGCCAGAACCTGCCGCGGCTGCGGGCCGCCGCGCACGTCAGGTCCTCCAGGGCCGCGTAGAGCCGCTCCGGGTGGAAGGGCCGGGCCCCGCGCCAGACGAACGTGCCCACGCCGGCCGCCTCGGCCTCCTGCGGCAGCAGCGCGCAGGCCGGGTGCTGTCGACTCGCCGCGGCCTCCACGTCGAAGCCGGCCAGCGCGGCGGCCGCCAGCTCCACGGAGTCCACGGCCACCCGGCGCGCCATCGGGTGCAGCTGCGCCAGCAGCGCGTGGTCGGCGTCGTCCGCGGCCTCCTCCCCACAGGCCAGGGCCAGCACCGGGGCGTACTCCAGCTGCCGCGCCCAGGTGTCGGCGACGGTCCGCTGGTCGGAGGCGGCGGCTGCCAGCCCGGCCTCGGCCAGGTCGTCGCCGCAGCTGAGGTAGGGCAGCAGCAGCGCCGGGTCGACCGCCGTGATCACGCCGGTCAGCGCCAGGTTCGCGCTGCCGCACGAGGCGACCACCTCGGCCATCGCCTTCGGCTCGACCGAGTCCCACAGCTCGACGATGGCCAGCCGGCAGGTCCGGCCGGCGGCCAGCCGCTCCAGTTCGGGCACCAGGTCCTCGCGCAGCGCACAGCAGGCGCAGTCGTTGACCAGCGGCGCCTCACCGGTGTCCAGCGTGCCGCCGGCGTCGCGGACCGTGCGCCGCACGGTGCCGTCGGCCGCGGCGGCCAGGTCGTGGTGGAGGGCGACGCTGCCGGGGACGGTCCGCAGCAGCCGCTCGACGGCGGCCCGCCGGGCGTCCGCGTGCAGGCCGCCCACCAGCGCCACGCTCAGCTGCTCCATCAGCGGGCCCCGCGCTTGCCGTACCGGCGCTCGAACCGCTCGACGCGGCCGGCGGTGTCCAGCACCCGGGCGGCGCCCGTGTAGAAGGGGTGGCTCGCCGAGGAGATCTCGACGTCGATGACGGGATAGGTGTTGCCGTCCTCCCACTCGACCGTCTTGTCACTGGTCATGGTCGAGCGGGTCAGGAAGGCGAAGTCCCCGGCCCGGTCACGGAAGACGACGGGCCCGTAGGCGGGGTGGATTCCGGGCTTCATCGCGCTCAGCGCTCCTCTCGGAAGGTGACGTGCCGACCGACCACGGGGTCGTACTTCCGCAGTTCCAGGCGGTCGGGGTCGTTGCGGCGGTTCTTGCGGGTGACGTAGGTGAACCCGGTGCCGGCGGTGGACCGGAGCTTGATGACCGGGCGTATGTCGTTGCGGGCCATGCCAGGTAGTATACGCAAATGGTTTCCATTTTCAATAAGCCCGCACAGGGCCCGACCACCGGAGGGACCGCACCATGTCCGCCCACTGCCAGCTGACCGGCCGCAAGCCGGGCTTCGGCAAGTCCGTCTCCCACTCGCACCGCCGCACCCCGCGGCGCTTCGACCCCAACGTCCAGCGCAAGCGCTACTGGCTGGCGAGCGAGGGCCGCCACGTCCGGCTGACCCTGAGCACCAAGGCGATCAGGACCGTCGACGCGATCGGCGTCGAAGCGGCCGTCGCCCGCATCCGCGCCCGAGGGGAGAAGGTCTGATGGCCAAGAAGAGCAAGATCGCCAAGAACGAGCGGCGGCGCGCCACGGTCGCCCGGTACGCGGCCCGCCGGGCCGTCCTCAAGGCCGTCATCCGCGACCCGCGCGCCCCCGACGAGGAGCGCACCGCCGCCCGACGGGAGCTGGCCCGCCAGCCGCGGGACGCCAGCGCCACCCGCGTCCGCAACCGCGACGGCGTCGACGGCCGCCCGCGCGGCTACTTCCGGGCCTTCGGCCTCTCCCGGCTCAACCTCCGCGACCAGGCCCACAAGGGCCACCTCCCGGGGGTCACCAAGTCCAGCTGGTGACCCCACGCCCGGCCGCCCGCCCCGAACGCGCCCCCGGGGACCGGGCGGCCGGGCTGTTGGGGTAATACTGGGCAGACCCCCCACCGCCCCGACGAAAGCGAGAGCGCCCGTGCTGCGCAACGCCCTGGAGCCCTGGCACCTGTTCTTGATCCTGGCCGTCCTCGTCCTGGTCTTCGGCTCCAAGAAGCTCCCCGACATGGCGCGCGGCCTCGGCCGCTCGATGCGCATCCTGAAGTCGGAGGCCAAGGCCCTCAAGGACGAGCGCCCCACCGAGGCCGCCCGCACGGAGCAGCCCGCCGGCAACTGACCCGGCCCCGCCCCGCCGAGGTCAGTGGTCGCCGCCCTCGTCGATCAGTCGCCGCACCTCGCGGTCGATGAGCCCCAGGCGGGCCTCCGCGACGAGCGGAACGGCCCGCCGCTGCCGGCGCGCCTCGGACGGGTCGATCTCCACGGTGACCAGCGCCGTCTCCCACTTGGGCGCCTGCGCCACCACCGCGCCCCGCGGGTCCACCACCCGTGAGCCGCCCCAGAACGACGCCCCGTGCTCGTTGCCGACCCGGTTGACGAAGACCACCCAGCACTGGAGCATCCGCGCCGTGTAGGACAGCAGCGTGTCCCAGTAGAGCCCGGTGTCCATCGCCTCCGGATCCAGGCTCGCCGCGCTGTTGGTCGGCACGAACAGCACCTCGGCCCCGTCCTGTACGGCCAGCCACGGCAGCACCGGCTGCCAGGCGTCGTTGCACACCAACGTCGCCCCCCGCCCCCCGCTCGGCGACTTCGCCAGCTCGTACGAGCGCAGCGACTGCCCCGGGCTGACGTGCTTGCGCTCCTCCCAGGCCAGGTAGTTCGGCAGGTAGAGCTTGCGGTGCGCGTGCGCCAGCTCCCCGTCCACGTAGTACGCGGACGTGTTGTACGCCCGCAGACTGGTGTGCTCGTGGAAGCCGACCAGCACGGCGGGCCCCAGCGTGCTCAGCTCCCGCAACCGCGGATCGCCCGCCTCCAGGGACGCGTCCCGCTTGAGCGCCCCCAAGTGGTAACCGTGCAGGCTGAGTTCGGGGAACACCACGAGGTCCGCACCCTGGACCGCCGCCTGCTCGATCTGCTCCCGGGCGACCCGCAGGTTCTCCGCCACGTCCCCGAGTACGCAGTCCGTCTGCGCCAACGCGATGAGCATGCCCCACATCCCCCTCAGCCAATTGCGTTTAATCGGTTTTACTACCTTCCTTCACATTCTCCCCAAACATCCCGTTCCGCCGCATCCCACCAACGAGCGAAAGGACGGACCGCCCCGTGCCGACGGTCGCCGTCGCGCGTTGATCCGCACGACCCGTCGTGCCCGCGGGCGGCCTCCAGCCGCAGCTCCGCCCGGTACCAGCGGTACGGCGGCCGCGGTCGGGACGTCCGGCGCTCACGGCGTCGCCCCGGCCGGGCGGCCCTGGCCGAGCGGCCCGCCGCATCCGCTCGGCCGGCCGCCACGCCTCGCGGCGCCGCACGGCTCATCCCCGACGGCCACGGGCCCATTGCAGCAACGCCACCCCGCCGAGCAGCAGCCCGCCGCCGGCCCCGGCGACCAGCCCCAGCCGCCGCGCTCCACTGGACGCCAGCAGCGCCTGCCCCACCGACTTGCCGGCCCGCGCCACCGCGCCCACCCGGGGATCCTGGTAACCGCGCGCTCCCAAGCCCCGTCGAACCGCCGCCTCGGACACTCCGACCCGTCGCCGCTCCCGACGCCTTTCCGGCCCCGCCGCGCCCAGCACCGCCCCCACCCGGCGCCGGACGGAGGGGCGCAGGGTCGGGGCGGTGCGCGGCG
>LIQL01000236.1 GCA_001418405.1 Streptomyces diastatochromogenes
CCGCCAGATCCACCCACACAACGCCACCACATCTGCGCCCCACAAACGCCAGAAGCCCCAGGCCACAACCGCCCCGGGGCTTCTTCCCTGCTCAACCACAGAGCCCCCTGTCGGATTCGAACCGACGACCTTCGCTTTACAAGTGGGGGCAAATCCCTGTTCGGGGATGCTCACGCCTGCCGGGTGGTGCCGTTCTTGCAGGTCAGCACCAACCGGCCTGATGCTGGGTCCGGCTCTCGGCGCTTCATGTTCCGCTGTCCGCTCACGCATCGCTCACGCACGACGGGCGGCTGGCCAGGCATGTCGCGCACCGCGGCCTATGAGCGGGCGTCACAGGTTTGGCAGCGACGGATGGCCACGCGGTCAGTGTTGCCTTGTGTGGCCCGCAACGGCTCGGACTCCGATATGCGGGACCACGTGTGGGGGTCGGGGCTGGCCACCCAGCCGAACTTCGGAGGAGAGATCTCGCTATCGGAAAGGTGGTCGCAGCCCGGAAGGTGGGCGTTCCCAGCGGGCGACACAATGATGGCGCTGGACGCCTCCACACGTCCGATCGTCCGTGGCGGTACATGCCCGCGTGCCATGCGAGGGGCGGAGCCGTCGGACAGGCAGGCGCACCCCGCCCCGATCATGAGGTCACAGCGTTCGCAGCGTTTGTCAGTCAAAGGGTCGTCGTCCTTCCCAAGCCGGATGTCCAGCTCGCTGTCTACGTCCGGTGGCATGGGGACCGTTGATGTCCGACCACCATGGCATTCGCTCTTCGCCCTGGTCTGGCGATTGGCGTAGGTGCCCGGTGTCTGCGCCTGCGATACCCGCTCGGCCCGGCAAGACGTGCGGCGCAACCAAGTCAGGACGCATGACGCGGATCAACCCTGGGCTCTGAGCGTGGACATCAGGCGGCTTTCGCGACCTCAATGCTTGCCCGACCGATACAAACACCGCACTTGGGGCGGCTGGGTTCCCGGAGGCGGCCTTCGCGTCGCGTCAGCCCCGTTCCTCCTCTTCGGCTTCCAGGAGCCGGATTCCCTGGTGCGTCAGCGTGACCATCACGGGGGTGTTCCCCTGTGCCCAGTCGACGGTGACCAGCCCTTCGCCCACCAGGTATGCGCAGGCGGCGGCCAGGTCCTGCTCGGGGATCTGGAGATCGTCGCGCAGGTTCGCCCCGGTGACGCCAAGGAATCGATTGCCTTCCGTGGTCTCGTACAGAGACTTCATGATCGTCTCGCGGTAGTGCTTCCGCTCGTGCAGTGTTGCCATGATTGCCGCTCACTCGTGCCGGGCACCGACTCGGTGCCTGTGGGGCAGGCGCGGCAGTACGCCTGCCCCGCCGCCCTTGCGGGCCCTCGCTTCAGATTTCGTCCGTCTGCGTGCGGGCGTCCCCGGAGGATCGACTGGATACCAGCCAGGGTTGCGCCAGCTCCGGTGTGTGAATGGTGTCGATGGTGAAGTGGAGGCGGGTTCCGCCTGAGTCGTCGACGGGGTAGCTGCGCTGCTCGGTGGCGGCGAAGCGACGACGGAGGACGTCTGCGACCTGACGGGCGGCTTCGGGGGACGCGGCGACGATCCGTACGTCGGCGCGCCCGGCTGACGGGAGTTCCGGTGGCTTCATGGTGGCCTCGCTCGCGTGGGACGGACAGGACGACGTGTCGATGGGTGTGATGCCGCGGCGTCACACCCACCGCCCCCGGTCAGGAAAAGGTCGATGTCATGCACGGCCCCCGTTTGCCGAGACGGCTCCGCCGTCGGTCTCCCAGTCTTCTTCCCGCCACAGAGTCTCTTGTGCGTCACGGGTGGTGTACTCGCTCGCCATGAGGGCGCTGGCGGTCAGGAGGCCGCCCGGGGTGGATGCAGCCGACATCAGCCGGGCCGCGGCAGTCGGATCGGTCTCCGGCGGGATCACCAGCAGGTCCCAGCGGCCCATGGTGTAGGAGAGGAGGATCAGCTTGTTCGGGTCCTGCTCTGCCGCGAACCAGCCCACATGCACTGTGTGCCCGTTCACCGGCACCTTGCGGGGCACCACGGGCCAGCAGGTCGGGTTCACCGTGACATGGGTGATCCGGTCCCAGCGTGCGTCCAGCACCTTCGTCAGTGCGGGAAGTTCGCGGAAGAGATCGCGGGAGCGGGGCCACCAGGCACCGTCCAGAAGCCCCGGAGGCGATCCTGCCGGAGTGAAGGAGAGGCGGGCCGGTGACGAAAGTACGCGCCCGCTGACGATCGTACGGTCGATGGTCGCGGTCATGGCGCGAACCTGTCCCCGGGGCTCGTCTTCGAACGCCCCGGTGTTGTCGCTCGCCGGAAACGACATCGGCGTGGGAGCCGGTGTGCGAAGTACTCCCGGTCTCTTCACTCTACTCCGGCCGCCAGTCCGTGAAGACGCGTGTGACCAGGAGATTTCCAGGCGAACGCGAATCCGTTTCCTTCGCCGCGCGGCGCCCGCGCCCCGGCGCTCGGAGTACGGTGAGGTGACAAGGTCACCTCGCCGGGCGGACCCACCGCCCGGGAAGGCGGGCGAACACACATGGCCGAGTCAGACACCCCTCGCGTCCCGCAGCTTCTGCCGGACGCGGTCCACCACGCCGTCAGGCCCGGGACGGCCCTCTTGAGGCTGGTGACCACGCAAACCCGCGAGCAGGTTCTCGACGGCGCGTGGTGGCCGCGGTCCCGCGACATCGGCGCCGAGCTGCCCAGCCTGATCGCCGCGCTGACCGAGCACCTCGGCCCCGTCCTGCGGGTCGGCCTCGACGCCGGCGCTTGGGAAGCACTACCGACCCGCCTGATCATCGACGACCGGGTCGTGCACATCGACTCCTACCCGATCGGCGACGACACCGTCCTCATCACCCGAGGCGACCAGGATTACTTCTCCCTACTTGTGGTCCCGCCGCACGCGACACCTGAAGCCGCCCGCTCCGCGATGGCCAGGGCCGTCCAGGCCGGCAACGTCACCCAGGCCGAGCAGATCCTCATCGACACCGGAACTCGTCGGGCATACCCGGTTCCCGCGGAAGGGCCTCGGGTGGGCCGCGCACCCGGTAAGCGGTGAGGAAGCCGTCGGGACTTCGGCGCCCCTTCGACGAGAGCGATTCGGATCGCCCCGAAGGCGCGGCCGGGACGGGCACCAATGGTGACACTACGTCACGCACCAGGGAGTGGCTGTGCCAAGCCGGGAGTAAGAGCTCGCGCACATAGGCGGTGTGGGGGCCTCGACAACAAGGCGGGCACAGGTGTCAGTGATCATGGAGTTGCGACGCTCTGTGACCACTGGGGAGACCTGTGCCCGTCCTTCCGGCATGGCTGACCGACCCGCTTTGGCACCAATTCGCGGCGCTGCTACCCGAGCGCCCGAGGGTCAATCCAACCCATCGGCTTCGTCATGGTGACGGGGGGTTAGCGGCCGATCTTGTCCAGTTCGGCGACATCCTCGTCGGAGAGTGAGAGTCCCGCGCCCGCGACGTTCTCGCGCAGGTGCGCCACCGACGAGGTGCCGGGGATCAGCAGGATGTTCGGCGTACGCTGCAGCAGCCAGGCCAGGGCGACAGACATCGGCGTCGCCTCCAGCCGAGTGGCCACGGCCGTGAGCGCCGCGGACTGCAGCGGGCTGAAGCCACCGAGGGGGAAGAAGGGCACGTAGGCAATGCCCTGCTCGGCGAGCTCGTCGATCAGCTCGTCGTCGTGGCGGTGGGCGAGGTTGTACATGTTCTGCACACACACGATCGGCGCAATCGCCTGCGCCTCGGCGACCTGTTCCGCCGTCGCGTTGCTTACGCCGAGGTGCCGGATCAGGCCCTGCTGCTGGAGTTCGACAAGCGCCTCGAACGCCTCCGCGAGCGAACCGGTCACTGGGCCCTGGGCGTCGCCGAGCCGGAGGTTGACCACGTCCAGCGTCTCGAGGCCGAGGTTCTCCAAGTTCACCTGGACGGCGCGGCGCAGCTCTTCGGGCCGCCGGGCCGGAGGCCAGCCTCCCTCCTCGTCTCGGGTCGCGCCGACCTTGGTCACGATGTGCAGCGCTTCGCGGTACGGGTGCAGCGCTTCGCGGATCAGCTGGTTGGTGAGGTGCGGCCCGTAGGCGTCGGCGGTGTCGATGTGGGTGATGCCGAGGTCAACGGCCTCGCGGAGGACGGCGAGTGCGCCGTCGCGGTCGGCCGGCGGGCCCATGACCCAGGGGCCGGCGAGCTGCATGGCGCCGTAGCCGAATCGGGTGACGGTCAGATCGCCCAGGGTCCAGGTGCCGCCGGGAAGCAAGGCGGAGGAGGTGCTCATGGTGTGCCTTTCGTGTTGAGCCAGGGGGTGGTGCCCGACGGCTTCTTGCACCATTTTTGGTGTGTAGCTTCCTGACAGGAAGAAGGCACTTCGGAGTGCGTAAGGCACCCGCGGGTGAGAGGAGCGGTCCATGGCAACGATGACGGCGGCCCAGCAGAGGGCACAGGCCAAGGTGGAGTACGACGCCTTCTTGGCGGTCTGCCCCAGTCGCAAGCTGCTCGACCGGCTCTCCGACAAATGGGTCACGCTGATCCTGGCCGCGCTCGGCAGCGACAGCGCGCATCAGCCAGGCACCGACTGCGCCGGCGAGCCCCGGTCGATGCGCTACTCGGAACTGCTGCGCCTGCTGGCCGGCGTCAGCCAGAAGATGCTCACCCAGACGCTGCGCTCCCTGGAGCGCGACGGTTTGATCACCCGCACCGTGACGCCGACCGTGCCGGTCACGGTCACCTACGAGCTGACCGACCTCGGCCTGTCACTGCGCGAAATGATGCGCGGCCTCAAGACCTGGGCCGAGATGCACATGGATGATGTGCTCGCCAACCGCGAGACCTACGACACCCGCGTCGCCTGAATCAAAAGGGCAAGACGTGGCCGGTTGCCCGCTTCAGGCATTGGCCTGGATCAGGGTTGCTGGTCGGCGGGAGCAGTCTGCGTGTAAGAGGCCGCGCAGATGGGCGGGCTCATGGACGGCGCTTCGGGCGGTCGTCCCAGCGGTGGGTGGTCCAGGCCCGGCGGATCAGGCTACGAATGGCGATGATCGTGTCGGCGAGGTCGAAGAAGGCCCCGCTCCGCCAGTCGAGCCGCGCGAGCTGAACCCGTGGTCGCTTGACGAGTCCTTGGCCTTCCTGGAAGCCGCGCGGTCAGACCCGTTGTATCCCGCGTTCGTCCTGGCCGTCGCGCTCGGCCTGCGACGTGGGGAGATCCTCGGCCTGCACTGGCGGGATGTGGATCTCGGCCGGCGAACCTTGACGGTCCGGAGCACGCTCGACCGAGGCGGCAAGGAGCTGTACTTGGACACGACCAAGAACCGGCGTGCGAGGGTAATCCCGGTTCCCCTCATGTGCGTGGCTCCACTCCGATGGCAGCGCCTGCGGCAGGCCGGACAACGGTCCGCCCTCGGCACGGAGTGGCACGACAGTGGCCTTGTGTTCACCACCCTGCAGCGGTCGCCCCATCGAGCCGCGGAATCTGTACCGGTCCTTCCAGCGGATCTCAGCGTCAGCGAGTCTGCCGCCGGTCCGCCTGCACGACACCCGGCACGGATGCGCGTCCCTGCTCTTCGCGGCCGGCGTCGCGCCCCGCACGGTCATGGAGATCCTGGGGCACTCCCAGATCGCGGTCACCATGAACGTCTACACGCACGTCAGCGATGACACGCGCCGGGAGGCCATGGGCCACATGGACAGGCTGCTGAAACGGCGCCGGTAGAAGGGACTGCCGTCAGGTTCTGCCGTCAACGCCCCCACGATCCATGATCGTGGGGGCGTTAGCGCAGACCCAACGCGTGCGATGCAGGCCACGGAGGGGATTACGGCTCTCGTCGCCTATCGCCGGTGCGGCAGCTGCCTCCCTAGAACTCGGTGGTCACCTGTCGGCCTCTGCGTCGATCTCGGCGATCAGGTTCTCGATGCGGGTCTTGATCTGGTCGCGGATCGGGCGGACGGATGCGACGCCGTTGCCTGCGGGGTCTTCCAGGGCCCAGTCGAGGTACTTCTTGCCGGGGAAGATTGGGCAGGCGTCGCCGCGGCCCATGGTGATGACGTAGTCGGACGCCTGGACGGCCTCGGTGGTCAGGACCTTGGGCTGCTGGTCGGCGATGTCGATCCCGACCTCCTTCATCGCCTCGACAGCGGCCGGGGTGACCTGGTCGGCGGGTAGGGAGCCGGCGGAGCGGACCTCGATGCGGTCGCCTGCGAGGTGGGCGAGGAATCCGGCGGCCATCTGCGAGCGTTCACGCGTTCGGGGCGAGTGCCTTGGTTCCGTTTCCACAGCCGCGCGGCGCGGCGTTCCCGGTGCGTTGTGCACTTGGCCCGTCGGACACGCCCTGGGGCGGTCCGGGGGCACTCGTGTAGCCACATTTGGATCGGAGCGCGGTGACATTGACCGGCGGAACAGGGGGAGAGGCCCGTGCGATCTCGGCAGGGGCCTCTCGCGCTTGCTGTCTGAGGTCAGCTCGGCTGGTCTCCGGTGTAGCGGTAGATGCCGCCGTCGGCGTTGACGTGCCAGACGGTTCCATCAGCGGCTGCGCCGATGTCGACGGCCTTGCCGGGGATACCGATCCACGGATTCGAGTCGTATCCGGTGTACCGGTAGATCTGGCCGAGGGAGTTCACTCCCCAGACGTGGGTTCTGGATCCGGCCGAGATTCGGGTGAGGCCGCCGGAGATGTTGACCCAGGCAGTGGAGCCCTGGTCTCCGGTGTAGCGGTAGATCCCACCATCGGCGTTGACGTGCCAGACGGTTCCATCAGCGGCCACCCCGATGTCCACTGCTTTGCCGGGGATACCGATCCACGGATTCGAGTCGTATCCGGTGTACCGGTAGATCTGACCCAGGGAGTTCACTCCCCACACGTGCGTCCTGGACCCCACCGAGATTCGGGTGAGGCCGCCGGAGATGTTGACCCAGGCAGTGGAGCCCTGGTCTCCGGTGTAGCGGTAGATCCCACCATCGGCGTTGACGTGCCAGACGGTTCCATCAGCGGCCACCCCGATGTCCACTGCTTTGCCGGGGATACCGATCCACGGATTCGAGTCGTATCCGGTGTACCGGTAGATCTGACCCAGGGAGTTCACTCCCCACACGTGCGTCCTGGACCCCACCGAGATCGTCGTGAGACCACCAGAGACTTGCAGCCAGTCAGCCATGTCCATGTCCCTTCGTCTGGCTGGAACGGTGCAGAGGGAGCTTGCTGCCGGACCGAGACACCCAAACGGCCAGGTATATGGATTGAATTCTTAGATCATCCAAAAATCGCCGTTTGGTGACTTTCGCCCCTTCTGGATACGGAGCAGGCGGGCCGCCGACGCACAATCAGAAGACCGGAAAGGCTGTAGCCCACAAGAGGGTATGAATGGAGACTGGTTGACAACCTCAGGGTGGGTGATCTTGCTTCAGGGCCGATTCCAGCTGAAGGCAAGCGGCCATGCCCGGCCGTGGTGGGCACCATCCCCTCACCTGCACGTCAACCACGGACCTGATCGGCCAGGCGCGACGTAAGGACCGCCTGGCCGATCACCGCCCCACACACACCGACCGCACCGATATCGACGCAGGCAGGTCACGCAACCCACCGGACACCGCCGAGTAAACCGATCACGCCCTGCGAGTAGCGGCTCCCAGGTGATCGAGATGGTGCCGCACTTTGTCGGCGAGGTCGGCGTAGAAGGGCACGCGGTTGGCTGCCTGCAGGATTTCGGTACAGGCGGTCAGCTCCCCGACCCGGCCGGCCGGGTCGCCCAGGAGGTTGCAGAACTCCTCGCGGACCCGTTCTGCGAGGCCAGGTACGGGTAGGGAGTGCAGGTAGAGGGTCGCGGCGTCGTAGCCGGTGGGGGCGGTGCCCCAGCCCTCCCAGTCCATGAGGCGTAGTTGGGGTCCGGTGAGGTTGGCCCAGTGGAGGTCGCCGTGTGCTGTGGTCCAGGTGATTTCGCCGGGGGCGATGCCGGTGTATTCGGGGACGCGGCGGCGGATGTACTGCTCGCGCACCGCCTGGCGGCCGGTGTCGACGGGCGTGAGGTGGTCCAGTGCCTGGTGGAGGTCGTGCCACCAGGTGTCCGGTAGGTCCACGCCGTGGTGGAGGACCGGGTTGCGGGACACCGGTGGTGTGTCGACGTGCTGGTAGAGCTCGGCCCGGTAGGCCCAGCCGTCGGCTGACCAGTCGTGCAATCCGAGCAGCCGTGGCCGGGGCACTGTGGGAGGTACGGATCGTTCCGCTTCCTTGGGGCCCTCCCACAGCTTCCCGCCTGCTTTGTCCTCGGGCTCGCTGACCAGTCGGAGCCAAGCGAGGCCATCCGGGGCCGTCACAGCCCCGGACAGTGTCCGACCCCCGTATCCCCACACCTCTCCGCCCGCGGCATCGACCGCGTCCAGCCGGACGCAGGCATGGTGGCGGGCGGAGAGCATGCGGTCCCTGACGGCTGGCTCAGGGGCAGTGAACATCAGGATTGCTACCTTCGGCGGCTGATGGCGGCGATATCGGCAGTGACCAGTTCGGATACCAGAGCGGCGACTTGGCCGACGGAGAGCGACGAGGCTACCGCCAACTCGCCTATGGATGCGGTCCGTCCGCCGGTGACGTGTTCGACGGCGGCGAGTGCGGGAGCGGCGAAGGTCCACTGTTGGCCGCCTGCGCTCATCTCATCGCCGGGCCCAAGGGCGTCAACCTCCAGCAGAACCTCGCGGCGGACCGCGCCGAGGCGAAGGCCGTGCAGACCCTGCGGGACGAGGGCTGGCTGAAGTAACGGCACCGCACGCGGGCGACCCCGGAGCCATCTTTGTTTCGGGGCCGCCCGTTCTTGTGCGCGCATGCCCGGGCCAGTCCGGTGCGCGGATGAGCCACCGCCGGGCGATCTTGGGAAGTGGCGCGTACTCAGTGCCGCCGCGCTCGCGGTGGCTGCGTTGGCGTGGTGCCTGCCGCTGGGGCCGCCGGGGCAGTGGCGGGGCGGTATGTGGCGCTGCGGGCCTGTGCTTGTGGGCTGGGGACGTGGCGTTGGCCGAGGCGCTGAATGCGCCAGGTCAGGGCGCGTGCGGGGTTGCGGGCGTCTTCTAGGGTGCGTTGGCCCAGTGCCTGGTCGAGGATCGTGGTCGCTTTGTGCCCCTTGGCCTCCGCTTCGGCGCACCGCCAGCCGCAGGGCTATCGAGGACCTTGCCCAGGTCCCCTGGAAGGGACGCGAACACCGCGCCCAACGCAAGGTGTTGAAGGCCGCCGTCGCCGAGATGGAGCCCTTCCGCCGCGTCGTCACCCCGGCCACGCGCCAGCGCATCCGCTCCACGCTGCGAGCCGCGCTGAACACCGCGATCGCCCAGCAGCTGATCACCTTCAACCCCGCCGCCCACGTCGCGTTGGAGGCGGGCAAGCGCCCCAAGGCCCTGGTGTGGACCGAGGAGCGCGTCCTCCACTGGCAGCGCACCGGCGAGAAGCCGTCGCCGGTGATGGTCTGGAAGCCGGAGCACACCGGCCTCTTCCTCGACCACGTCTCGGAGGACCGCCTGTACGCACTCTGGCACCTGATCGCCCTCCGTGGGCTTCGGCGAGGCGAGGCGTGCGGGCAGCGATGGACCGACACGCACCTCGCCGACGGCCGCATCACCGTCGCCCAGCAACTCGTCGTCAGCGGCTGGGAGGTGTACGAGGACGACCCCAAGACCGACGCGGGGGCACGCACCATCGCGCTCGACTCCGGAACGATCCGAGCCCTCGAACGGCACCGTGCCCAGCAGGACGAGGACCGCGCGGCGTGGGGCAGCGCCTGGGTGGAGACCGGGCGCGTCTTCACCCGGGAGAACGGCGAGTTGCTCCACCCCGCCAAAGTCACCGTGCGGTTCGCCGAGCTGTGCGAGGAGGCCGGCCTCCCGCCGATCCGGCTCCACGACCTGCGCCACGGAGCCGCGACCCTCGCCCACGCGGCCGGGGCCGACCTGAAGGACATTCAGGAGATGCTCGGCCACTCCTCGATCGCGATCACCGCGGACACGTACACGAGCCTGCTGCCGGAGACCGACCGGGCGATCGCCGAGGCCGCCGCCCGTCTCGTCCCCCGCGCACGCCCGACGAAGTCGGCCACCGAGACCGAGAAGAACCTCGAAGCGGCGGAGAAATCCGGGTCCGACGGCGAGGAATCCGGATCCGGAGCCGTTCCGAACGGTGCCGGGAAGTCCGTACCCGCCCCTGCCTCTGGTGCCCCATCCGCTCACGCACCGCGCACGCAAACGGCCCCGGACGCGGAGTCCGAGGCCGAATAAGACGCCTCCCTGGGGAGAAACCCCAGGTCAGCGCGGTGTGCACAGAGCCCCCTGTCGGATTCGAACCGACGACCTTCGCTTTACAAGTTCGATCAAGCGTGCTACCGACGTTTGCTGCTCTCTCCCGCGACCGAAATCGCAGTGCGCCGCTGGTGCCCCACGTACGGCGGCGTCCGCCGGTGTTGCCGTCAATGACTGCCGTCAGAGCTGAGTGGCCGCCCAACGCCTCTCGTCCACAGCTCACCCGCGAGGGACGGAGGGGCCTCCCCCGCCCGCCGTGCACATCGTCCTCGGCCTGCCCCCGGCACCGCACCAGGGTGCTCAACCTCGTTGTCAGCACCCTTGTTTAGGCTCATACGACCAGTAGACACCTAGGGGTGGACGTGAGGATTCAGGATCTGACCAGCGCTGTAGCTGTCGAAAAGGCTCTCGCTGAGTTCGACAAGATGGGCGGCCAGGCGTTCCGGGCGAAGTACGGTTTCGGTTCGTCCACCCAGTACTACGTCAGCCACAACGGTCGTCTCTACGATGCCAAGACGATCGCCGGCGTTGCTTATGGCCACCAGTACCCGGACATCGGGGCACTCACCAACGATCAGTTTTCGGGTGGGGAGGCGACGACGAACAAGGCGCTGCGCGCCGCGGGGTTCATCGTGCTCGACGCCCACTCCAAGACGGTGGCTGAAGAGCACAATTGGCGCCTGGCTGTGTGGACAAACCTGCTGCAGCGGAGGGGCGAGACAGGGCTGGTTACCGCTGACGCGGTCCGATCAGTGGGTGCGTACGGAAACTACCGAGGGATCTGGACAGACAAGGCGCGAACCAAGGAAATCCACCCCGACGGAGTGGCGATCGGGCTCAAGCACACCGGACAACACTACCCCGACGATCTGGATGACAACGGAGTCATCTACCACTACCCAGTCACCCGTCAGCCTGGGCGCGACAAGGGGGAGGTCGACGGGACGAAGGCAGCAGCCCAGCTCAAGCTCCCCGTCTTTGTGATCACTGAGCATGGCGATCTGCGCGGTGTGCAGCTTGCCTGGGTCGAAGGATGGGAAGACGAGAGCAGCATCTTCTACGTGAGATTCGGGGACACTCCACCCGCTCGCGTCATCGACCGCGACCGCTCGGAGGAGACACCGTTCTCGCTGCAAGGGAATCGGAGACGCCGGCGAAGCGGAACTGTCACCGCGAGGCCTGACCAAGCGCGCTTCAAGCTTGAGGTCTTCCAGCGATACGGCCCTCGTTGCCCTCTCTCCGGCATCGCCGTTCCGGAGATGGTCGAAGCTGCGCATCTGTGCGGCGATGCCGATGGCGGCAGCTCTGACGCGCGGAACGGCTTGCCCATGAACGCTGCTCTCCACCGGGCGTTCGATGCTCATCTCTTCGCCATCAACCCCGACACACTCACTGCAGAGGTCCGTCAGGGCGGGCCGACCCTCGAAGAGCTGGGCATCCACCACCCGAAGCTGAACCTTCCGAAGCTGCCGCATCGGGATGCCCTTGTATGGCGCTACAACGAATGGCTACGCCGCACGGGAGGTGCGGAAGGAGCGTAGGACAGCCGGTGCCCCCCGAGCCCCTTCCAAAGCGGATTCCTGACCTAGCCCGTCCAAGCGCTCGAGGTATGGCGACGTCTCTCGACGTTGCTGTCAGGAGGACCTGGGCCCCGGGCCACTCCTCCCCGTTTACAAGGAAGCGAGTATCGAATGGCTGAGTCATCCGCAGTGGCCCACCGTTACGCTGGCCACCACCAGCCAACGATCCGGGAGGGCACGCCGAGGATGGGACCCAAGACACTAAGGGTCTACGAGACGATCCGTTCACGGATCGAGTCGGGCCAGTACCTCCCCGGCGAAAAGATGCCGTCTGAGCGCACCCTGAGTGCCGAATTGGAGATCGGCCGCACCGCCCTACGGCAGGTGCTGACCAGGCTCGCGAACGAGCGTCTCATCAAGGCGTATGACCGCAGCGCCTATCGCGTCATGGGCGGAGAGCGGGTACCGGACCCGACCGGCCTGGAGCCGTGGAAGATCCACGGCAGCCGCAGGATCTATGAGAACCGCTGGGTGAACCTCGACCTCGTCGACGTGGAACCGCCCGGCGTCGACCGGTTCGAGCACCACGTGGTCCGGCTGCACCATGTCGCGATCACTGCCGTGATCGATGAGCAAGAGCGTGTGCTGATGCTGTGGCGCTACCGCTTCGTCCCTGAGCAGTGGGGCTGGGAACTGCCCGGCGGAATCGTGGACGCCAACGAGGATCCCGCGGTCACGGCTGCGCGGGAAACGGAAGAAGAGACCGGCTGGCGACCTGCGACGGTTGAGCATGTGGTGACCTACCAGCCGATGATCGGCATGGTCGACTCGCCACACGAGATCTTCGTGG
The DNA here is from genome assembly GCA_001418405.1 of Streptomyces diastatochromogenes. Lineage (GTDB taxonomy): Bacteria > Actinomycetota > Actinomycetes > Streptomycetales > Streptomycetaceae > Streptomyces > Streptomyces albulus_C. Next base: position 12,616 of record LIQL01000236.1, read on the forward strand.
CGCGAGGTGCTGAGAAGGTGGGAGAGCCAACCGACGCCGAGGAAGCGGGGCACGTCGCCTGGATCCCGCTCGACGAGATCCCCACCTTGATGAATGAGGGCAAGCTGATGGGGTCGGGAACACTCGTCGCGCTTCTTCACCTCCTTTCTTCGCGGTCTACAACCGGCCGGTGAGGAGTTCCACCCTCCGGCGATATCGCACGGAGCCCGTGCGATTCGCCAGCAGGCGCGCCTGCTGAAGGTGAGTCCGGGCATCGTCCACTTCGCCGCGGGCGAGGTGTGCCTGCGTGAGATCGCAGTGCAGCCCTGACCTCGCCCGCGCGAAGGACGGGTCGGCACGCTCCAGGGATGCGTACAGCTCCTCCATGGCCGACCCGTCCCCGACCTTGGCGAGCACGTTCCCGCGCCATCTCGCGAGATGAGCAGAGTTGAGGAAGATGCTCAACATGTCGGGGTCGCGCAGCTCACCGTCCTCAGGCAGTAAGGCGGACGCTCGGTCCAGAGCCGCGCGGGCGTCTGCCTCCATGTCGGGTCCAGCAGCAGCGCACAGCTCGGCTTCGGCGGCTGCGAGCCACGCACGTAGCCGAGGGGTGTGACGCTCGGGCTGCGTCCGTTGGGCATCCCGTACGAGTTCGACCGCGAGCAACGGTCGACCAGCGTCCGCCAGTACGTATGCCTGCTCACCCATGGCATGCGCCAAGTACAGCGGGGACTCGGCATCCAGGGCTGCCTTCTTGGCAAGTTCGTACCGCCGCCAGGCTCGCTCGACTGCGCCGGCGTCCAGCGCCTGCCACGCAGCGAGGGTGGACGCACCAGCAAGGGCGGTCGCGATGGGGCGACGCGTGCCCGGCAGGACCGCAAACGTGAGCGCGTCCTCCATGGCCGCCAGGTGCCCGTTCATCTGGTCCACCAGCCCCGCAGCACCCATCTGGCGATCCATCGTCCGCAGAAGTTCCGTCTGGTCGAAGAACGACTGGACCATAGAGCCACTCAAACTGCCCGCAGCGTCGATCCGGCTCAGCAAGTCCGCGTAGCAGTCGGCCTGTACGGGCTGCGGATCGGCCTCGCCTCGCAGCTCGGCGTCCGTGACGCCGAGGAGCGGCCGCAGGATCGCGGCGTACCGCTCTGTGATGGCACGACGCCCGTTCTCCCACTCGGAGATGTAGGTCTTCAGGCTCGCCGCTGACGCGATGTCCAAGAGCCTTTGCTCCGCGAATCGCCGCATCTCGTAGACCAATCGGTCCTGCGACCAACCTCGGGCCGCCCTGGCTGTCCGTAGCCCTGCCGTCATCCCGTCCCCCATAAAGCCGCAGGTGAGAGCTGGTTAACCCTTCTGAGGTTAACCCCCGTTGGCTACCGGAGTACCCAACTCGGGCCGTTCTCTTGGGATGTGCGCCGCATCGATCGCACCGAAGGGGTTGCATCTGGTGCGCACCAGATGCAATTCTTCTGGTGCGCACCAGATGGTTCCCGAGAGGGAGCGAAAGGCCCTTCTTTGGGCTGCACGGATGCGTGACCAGCACGGCAGAACGGCCCCGTCGGACCCGCTTACACGCGGCCCGAGCGGCAGCACCACTCTCCGGCTGTCAGGTCGGAGGGGAGCGGCAGATAGCCCGTCGGCTGTCAGACCCGGTGCGAACAACCTGGACAGCGGTCCACCAGCGCAGGGAGAACGAACTCCGCAGGCTGGTGAGTGCCTTGGCACTGAGACACCGAATCCCGAGCGGGGGCGAGTCCTCGCGATGACCGGTCGGTGGATAGGACTGCGGCGACACCGCTTCTGAGTGTCGCCACGGACGGTGTAGGCACTCCCTCACGTTGCGCGTGAGAGCCGAAACGGACGATGTCGCCGGAAGATCACGGCCCGCAGCGCCATATGCGCCGCGCGGCCCTGCACAAGCCACGAGGACGGACCCGTCAGGGCCCGTCCTCGTCCGTTTCGGCAGACGCGGTGACGCCGCCTCTGCCTCTGCCCTCTGTGGGAGGTCGGTGTGAACCGACGCCATACCTAGGGCGCTGCCGGCTGGACCGGTCGGCAGCACCGTGCCCTTTGCGTCCCGCCCTCGGCGGGTGCCGGATTCGTCCAGGCGCCCGGCGTGCGCGATTCATCCGGAGCGACCGCGGCCACCCTCGCGGCCGGTTGCCTCCTCCGCCCGTCCGGGCCCTCCCTCACAGGAGCGGTTCGTACGGGCGGGGTTGAGGGGAGCCGGAAGGTCCGGCCCCGAGAGGGGGAGTTCGATGGAGATCGCTGCCGCGGTTGTCGCGGTCATCGGCACTGTGTTGGGTGCTGGTGTCGTCGGTGTCCAGCAGTACTACGCGGCTCGGTCCCAGCGCCGGCAGGCGCTGCGGGATCGGGCCATGACCGCCCTGACTGAGCTGAGCACCGCGCTGGCGGATCATCGCCGCGCGATGTGGATGCGGGAGGACCTGCGCCTGTCCGGCGTGGCCCCGGCCGAGGTGGCTGCCGCTCGTGAGGCCAGCCACGTCACCCGGTCCGCTGTCACGGCCCCGCAGGTCGCCCTGACGGTGCTGCTTCCGCAGCTTCGTCTCGACGTCGACGCGGCCGTTCGTGCCGCGTACGCGATGCGCGGCGCCGCGAACGTCGAGGTCCTGGCGTCACGCCGCGAGGAGGCCGTAGCCGCGGCTGACGCGCTGACCGCCACGACGGCTCACATCCTGTCCCGCCCCTGAACCACCCGTACTACGGCCGCACCCCCGGAGTAGCCGCTCCGGGGGTGCTTCGGGCCGCCCAACCGACTAAGGAGAAAACGACCCATGAAGACCATCGTTGCTGGTCACGTGGCTGTTACAGCCACCGAGTTCGTGGAACTGTCCCTGGGCATCGACCTGGAGCTGTTCACCGGTCCGGCCACCGAGTCCGCCATGGAGCGGGCCGCGCGGCTGGACGTCGCCCGCGAGGTCCTCGCGGAGCTGCGCGAGATTGACCCGGAGGTCGCCGCGTACGCGGAGTCGCTGCTGCGGACGCTGCCGTTGAAGCGGCCGGGCCGCGGCCCGCGCCGCGCGGTTCGCCGCCCGGCCGCCGTTGCGTCGTCCGGTTCGGCGGTGGCTGCGTGATGGAGCACACCGCGCAGATCTCCCAGCGCGACGGCCGGTGGTGTCTGTACGTGGTGTTGATGGGTGTTCCGGTGTCCCAGTGGCCCGAGCACCACTTCGGCCCGACGGCCATGGTGCCGACGCTGGTTGAGCGTTCACGGGCGCTCGCCGCGCTCGGGTTCGTGTTCACCGACGGCGCCGAGTGGCAGTGGGTGGAGTACAGCGAGACGCACGGCGACGACGCATCGCCGGTGCGGCTGCTGGCCTCGATCCGCGTGTGTTCACGGGACGGGGGTGCGGCGTGAACGCCTCTCAGATCCGTTCAGCAGACCGGGCCCTGTCCGTCGGGACGTGGCTGATCGTCGCCGGAGCGATGCTGTACTCGATCCTGACGGTCACCCCGCTCGCGGCCCGTCACACCACCGAGAAGTGGCAGTGGACAGCCCCGATCCTGCCGCTGGTCGTCGACGCGGCCATCGTCATCGTCGTCCGCCTGGACGCCGCCCTGGCCCGCCTGGGCGGCCGTGGTGGGCGCTGGCCCATCGCGCTGCGCTGGATGACCGGCGTCATGACCCTGGCCCTGAACGTAGCCGACAGCGCGTTGAAGAAAGACCTGGTCGGCGTGGCTGTCCACTCCGTCGCCCCGCTGCTACTCATCGTCACCGCGGAGACCGGACTCGCCTACCGACGAGCCATCGCCACCGCCGTGAACGACTTGAACGCCCGTCAGCAGGCCGAGAAGGAAGCCCGCGAACAGGCCCGGACCCAGGCACGGGAGCGGGCCGAGCGCAGCGCCCGCGAGGAGCGCGAGCACAAAGCGGCGCTCGCCCGTGAACAGCGCGAGCACGAAGCCGCGCTCGCCCGTGAACAGCGTGAACACAACGAACGCGTCCGACGCGAGGAACAAGACCGTGCCGAGGCGCGGGAGCGGGCCGAACGGGAGGCCCGTGAACGCGTCGAGGGCGAGCGTGAACAGCAGCGGCGCGAGCGTGAACGCCGTGAACAGGAGGCGGCCCAGCGGCGCGAGAAGGAGCGCCGGGAACGCGAGCAAGCCGCCCGCCGACAGGAGACGGAGCGTCGGGAGCGCGAGGCACGTGAGCGTGCCGCGTTGCTGTCCGGCGGACCGGTGAACGAGAAGCTGCCCGAGGATCGGGCCCGGCAGATCGTGGCTGCCGCGTTCGCCTCTGAGCTCACGGTGCGGGCCGCCTCTGAGCTGTGCGGCTGGTCGACCGGCTGGGTCACCGCCCGCTACCAGGAACTGCGCGACACCAACACGCCCGTCCTTGAGGGAGCTTCCGCATGATCGCCGTCGTCCGCACCCGCACCCTTCGCTCCCTGCGTGCCGGCATTTCCGAGGCCGAGACGGCGACCACCGCCGCCCGCGCCGAGTCCGAGCAGCACCGCAAGCACGGCGAGGTCGCCACCGACTCCGCGATCCGGGCGGAACTCGCCCTTGAGGAACTGCGCGCAGCACTCACACGCGCCACCGCCGACGCTGCCCGGCTCGACGGTGAGCTGGAGGCCCTGCGCGCCCAGTGCCTTCTCGACACCGAGGACCGGCAAGCGCTGCGGACGCTGCTGCGCATCACCCGCAAGCAGAACGCTCGGGCTGACCGCGTCTACGTCCTCTTCCGCTTCGGTGAGCTGCACAGCGTGCACGCCTCCTGTGACGCGGCGGAGATGGCGGCCGAGGCTGAGGGCGCCCCCCGAGACGGGTGGACCTCGTCCCCGACGGGCCGTGACGCGGTCCCGGCTTCCGAGGTTCGGTGGCGCATCCAGCCGGTCCTGCTCGGCGGCACTCGGTGAGCACCTTGCCGGTCTATCCGTGGCGCCTCGCCCCGGACGGCCTGGCCACCCGCCGCCAGCTCCGCGCCCTCGGGCTGCGGCCCGGCGGCCAAGATGTCGTCGCCCAGCTCGAACGGCCCCGCCGTCGGCGGGGCCCGCTGGTCGCCTACCTCTACCGCATCGACCTCGCCCAGCCGGTCCGGCCGATGACCGCGGCCCGATGGGCGGCCCTCGACAAGGCGCTGGCTGCTCGCCGGACCTGCCCCACCTGTGGCCAGGACGCGGGCTACACCCTTCCCACCTCGCTTGGCACCTGCCTGACCTGCGCGGAGTCCCCCGCGCTCGCCGCCTGAACGGAGACCCTTGATGTCCCGCAAGACCGTCTCTCGCCTCGTCGTCACCGTCAGCGTCGTGCTGGGGGTGGCCAACGCCGTCTCCATCGGAACCAAGCTGGCCGCCTACGACGTGCCGCTGTCCCTGATCGTCTCCTGCGCCATGGCCTGCCTCGCCACGACCGTCTGGATCGTCGGCACCCTGGTCGACCGCTTCGGCACGACCACCTACCGCTGCTCCGACCCGGACTGCTCCTTCACGGTCCGCGTCAAGTACGCCGACGCCGCCGAGAACCGCCGCTGGCAGGAGACCACCGCCGAGCACCCCGCCCACCTCTACCGCCACTGAGGAGCCCGCATGCCCAAGCACACCGCTACCGCTGACGACTTCTGCGACGACGTCGTTCAGGGCAGGCGCATGGTGGCCTTCCACTACGTCACGACCGGCCAGACCCACCAGGGGCAGGTGGGCACGGTCATGGGCGTCGTCGAGATGCCCCGCTCCACGGCGACCCGGGCGGCCGGCTTCGTCTACGCCATGGGGCTGCTGTCCGACCACTTGGGCACCCGCATCGCCGGCATCCTGCACTTCTCCTTTGAGCGCGACGCGCTCTGACATCTCGTCATCCGGTCACCGGCGCCCCGACCTCGCTTCCTAGGGCCATGTCGGGGGCGCCGGTGCACTCCGAAGGAGCTGTACCAGTGTCCGACACCACCACGAAGACCACGACCACATCACCCGAAATCACCACCGTCGACGCGGCTGACGGCACCGCGGTGCCAATCGAGTTCACCGTCACCCAGGCCCAGGCTCCTGTCGAGCAGGAAAAGGCCACCCGGCGCCGGTCTGGGCCGGGGGTGCGGGCGCTGCCGGCCGCGGCGTTCGGCGCCGAGGCGCTGTCTTCCGGGGCTGCGGCCCTGTACTCCGCGATGGGGCTGGTCGGCACGCTGACCGCGGCCGGTGTCGTCGTCGGCACCACGGCCCTGGCCGGCGTCGCCGTACACCGGTCCCGCCGTACCCGACGCCCCGGCAACACACCCGGCTCCCTTCGCGGCGGTTCCCGCGGCGGTGCGGGCCGCTCGCCCGGAGCCAGCGGCTTCGGCAGCTCTCGGCCGCACCGGTCCGGCGCTGGCGCAGGCTCCTTCTCCGCAGGGTCCCGGGGGTCGCGCGGCGGCGCTGGTCTGGGGATGTCTGGGATCGGCCGGCAGCGCGGTCACGGCAACCCGGGCACGCACAGTGCGGCCGGGCTGTCGCTGGCCAAGGGCTGTGCTCAGCGCGCCGCCACCACCAACGGTTCCGGCGCTGCCGCGGCGGGGGCGAGCAGCCCGCAGCGCGGGCACACCGGCCACGGCGGCGGCGCGTCCGGCAAGCGGGGGCTGCTGGATCGTCTCGCCGCTCGCACGAGCGGACCGTCGACGAACTCGGGCACCTCCACCGGCGGGCTGCGTGGAGGCGGGCTGCGTGGCAACACCGCGAAGTCGCCCACGGGTTCGCGGTCGACGGTGGCGGCCGCTGCCGGCCGGGCGGCTCGTGCAGCTGCTCGTGGGGTGTCGGCGGTGCGAGGGAAGGCGGCCGGGCTGGTCTCTTCGCCTGCGGGCCAGGCGCTGCGGGAGCGGATTCGGTCGGCGCGTCGGGCGTTGGTGAAGAGGGGGAAGGCGGCCGTGCCGTTTGTGCTGCGCACTGCCCGGGCCGCCCTGGCGTCCGGCGCCGTGGGGGCCCTGCTCTACATCCCGGGCCTGCTGCTGCGCGGCGCCGCGGCCACATGCGGCGGGATCCTGCGCTGGCTGCGGCTGGCGCCCCGCAACGGCACGAAGTGGGGCGTGCGGTTCACCGGCTGGGCTGTCACCGCCGCGAAGTGGGTGTTCTTCAAGCTCATGCGGAAGGCGAAGGCCCAGTACGCCGACGCCGTCCGGCCTGATGTCCTGACCGACTTTCCCGAGCCCGGCCGGGTCGCGAAGACCACGTCCGATTGGCCGTCTGATCACTTCGGAGGGAACCTGGTGTCCGTCTTCCAGCTGGAGACCGAGGGCATGCGTGAGGCGTACGCCCGCTATGAGCCGCCGATGATGCTGGCGGTGGCCGCCGAGTACTGGGGCCTGCCCGAGGGCCTGACCTCGACCGGTGAGGCCATCCGGCAGTTGGCCATCAACACCGCCGACAAGTACCCGGCCGATGCCCGCATGGCCGACCTGGTCGCCGAGGTCTACGCCCTGCTGCACCAGGCCGCCCAGAAGGCCGCCGAGGTCGGGCCGCTGTTCGCCAAGGTCCACGAGCACGACCTGCGCCGCTACGAGGAGCCGCGGCCGGGCGAGCACATGTGGAACATCTTGGAGCGCCGGCAGGACGGCAGCTTCGACCAGCGCCAGCCGTCGCACTTCGTGGCGGTCACGCAGGACATCGCCCACGTCTACGCCCGCTACGAGCCCGGCCACATGAACCAGGTCGCCGCCGAGTTCGAGGGCATCCCCGCCGGCATCGACAACATCGCCGCGGCCGTGCAGCTGCTGCAGGTCCGCAGCAACGAGCGCTACCCGGTCGACAAGGCCATCGTCGACGCCCTCACCGACGTGCACACCCTGCTGCTCAAGGCCGGCAGCGCGGCGCAGGACCTGATGCCGAACTTCCGGCGCCTGCACGCCCCCGACATCGCCCGCCACGAAGCCCCGCGCAACGGCGTCGAGGCCGAAGGCATGTGGGACGTCTAACCCTCCACCACCACCTCCCTTCTCGTGGGCCGGGCCGCCGCTGAGCGCCCGGCCCACGCCCTTTCCCTCGACTTCCGGCACCCCTGCCGAAGGAGTTCGTCATGGCTTCCAGCACTACCTCTGCCCTGGACTGGTCCTGGGGCACTACTCCCGCCACCGCCGCGGCCCTGGTCGCCGGCGGCGCCTACAGCGTCGCCGCCGTCGGCGCCGCGTCCGGCCTGCCCGCCTCCTACGCCCTCCTGGTCGGTGCGGCCGGGGCCGCCGCCCAGACCGGCACCGACCTCTACCAGCGCCGCCCGACCGGCCACATCGCGGCCCGCTGCGCCGGGTGGCTGGCCGCCGGCACCTGGACCGCGCTCGCGCTGGCCCAGCACACGGTGCTGACCTGGGCAGCCACCGGCTGGTGGGCGGCCGGCACCGCCGTCTCCATGACGCTGGCCCGTGGCCTGGTCCGCGCCGAGGAGACCGCCCGCACCGAACGCGCCACCCGGCGCCTGCAAAAGTGGGCCAACGGCCAGGCCCGGGACTGGCACGAGCGCCTGCACCGCCTCTTCCGCCTCGACGGCCACAAGGTCGAGGGCGTCAAGCCGTGGAAGGGCGACGTCGGCTACACCGTCCGCGTCCGGATGCCCTCCGACACCCCGGAGCTGCCGGCCGACGCGATCCGCAAGCTCGCAGTCGACCTGAAGCTGCCCAAGGGCGCTGGCATCCAGCTCGCCGACGGCGAGGTCTACGGCGAACTCCACATCCGCGTCACCGCCAAGGACGTCCTCGCCGAGACCATCGACGTCCCTGACGACGTCACCGAAACCAGCATCTACCAGCGCATCCAACTCGGCCTGCTGCCCGACGGCGAACCGGCCGACTTCCCGCTCACCGACGTGTGCGCGCTGGAAATCGGCCAGACCGGCTCCGGCAAGTCCAACACCATCAACGTCACCAACTTCCAGCTCCTGCGCACCACCGACGCCGTCGTGTGGCACCTCGACGTCACCGGCGCAGGCATCAGCCTTCCCTGGCTGCGCTCGTGGGTCATCGACGGCAAGGTCGACCGCCCGCTGATCGACTGGACCGCCGACACCGTCGAAGAAGCCCACATCATGCTGGATGTGGCCATCGCGGCGATCAACACCCGCAAGGCCGCTTACCAGGACCTGATGCACGACGTAGACGACGACAAGATCCCCGTCAGTCCGCAGGTCCCCGCGATCATCATCGTCGTCGACGAGATCGCCGAACTGCCCTACGAGATCCTGAACAAGCTCGACACCGTCGTCGACACCGGCCGCGCCGCCCGCGTGCGCACCGTCATCTCCGGCCTGCGCGCCACCCAGGACGTCATCACCGCCGCCATGAAGAAGCAGTCCCGGGTGCGGATCGGCATGCGCGTCTCCGACCCCGAGGAACTGCACCACCTGTTCCCGACCGGCGGCACCCGGCTCAACCCCAAGGCCGCCGCCCACAAGGGCTCCGGCTTCCTCTCTGCCCCCGACCAGGACGACGTCGACAGCGACCCGAGCGCGTTCAAGTGCTTCCGCATCAAGCCGAAGGTCATCAACACCGTCTCCCCGCAACTCGCCGACCGCCGCCCGGCGGTGGACGGCATCTCCCTGGACACGGCGCCGGGCCGGTACTACGCCTCACGCTGGGGACGGATCCTGCCGCGGCTGTACAAGGACAAGAAGCTCAGCCCCGCCACCCACCCGTACACCGAGCTGGAGATCCTGCGCCCTCCGCTCGACGACGTCACCGGCATCCCCCGCACCAGCACCGGCCAGCCCCGCACCACCAGCACCCCCCGACCGGCCAACCCGAACAGCACGCCGGCCGCCGGGTCGGCGAAGTTCGGGTCTGAGGCGTTGGCGTCCCTGCTCAAGGCCCCGGCCGCGACCGCCACCGAGACGGCCCCGGCACCGGAGCGGGAGGAGGGGCCGGAGGTGATCCGGGCGGAGTTCGGGCGCGTCCTGGAGCAGGCCGGCAACATCACCGAACGGCCCAACCCGATCCCACAGTTGCTGGCCGACGCCCACCAGCACGTGGTCGCCGCCGGCGGCCGCATCCACACCGCCGACCTCGCCACCCGCCTCGACATGGACCCCCTGCTCCTCGGCACCGAACTCGGACGGCTCCTGCGCGCGGTCGACATCGAGCGGCCCGGCAAAGGCACCGTCCGCGCCGGAGAGTCCGGCGAATCCAAGCCCGGCTACCTCCAAGAGACCCTGGCCGCCGCCCTCCGCGCCTACGCCGACCGTCACGCCGCGTGAGCACCGGTGGCGTGTGGGACTCCCACACGCCACCCACCACAGCCCCCACCACGGCCTGTGGGACTCCCACACCCCTGTGGGAGGCACTGACCTGCATGTGTGGGCGTGGGACTCCCACAAAAAACATCCCCGAAACCGCCCCGGAAGGCCCTCTAACGGCCTCTTAGGGGCCTCCCTTCGGTGGGCGTGGGAGTCCCACGCCAGGCCCTCCTGTCGCTCTACAGAAAGTGACGCTCGTGGTCCTCTCGATCAGCGCCCTGGTCCTGTCCGCCGTCCTCACGATCGTGATGCTGCGCACCCGCTACCTCCGCCTCGGCGGCGCCTTCACCGCCGCGTGCCTCGGCTACTTCCTCGCCGCCAGCGGCGCCGCCCCGACCATCCACGCGTTCTTCACCAGCATCACCGCCGGCATCGCCTCCCTGACCCACTCCTTCGGATAGGACACGCCATGCCGCTCAACCCGATGACCTCCGCCGAAATCTCCGAACTCCTCGACCACACCGACATCTGCCGCCTCCTCGACGACGACACCACCCGCCTCCTCAACACCTCCAACCAACCCACCACCCCGCCCGCCCGGCCAGTTCCCGCG
>LIQL01000237.1 GCA_001418405.1 Streptomyces diastatochromogenes
TCCCCCGTCCGATACAGTGACAAAGCGGGACGCGTTCCCGCCTGCGGGGATGCCGGTGCTCACGCGGCGTTCGGCGCAAGGTTCCTCCGTTCTCTCGCTTTCTCAGTTTGGGCCGATTCATGGGGCATGTAGAAGTCGCGCACGTGGAGTACTACCTGCCGGACGGGCGGGTGCTGCTCGACGACGCCTCGTTCCGGGTGGGCGAGGGTGCCGTCGCCGCGCTCGTCGGGGCGAACGGCGCGGGCAAGACCACGCTGTTGCGGCTGATCTCGGGCGAGTTGAAGCCCCACGGCGGCTCGGTGACGGTGAGCGGGGGGCTGGGGGTGATGCCCCAGTTCGTCGGCTCGGTGCGGGACGAACGGACCGTGCGCGACCTGCTCGTCGCGGTGGCGCCGCAGCGGATCCGGCAGGCGGCGCACGCCGTCGACGAGGCCGAGACGGCCATCATGGAGCGCGACGACGAGGCCGCGCAGATGCAGTACGCCCAGGCACTGAGCGACTGGGCGGAGGCCCGCGGGTACGAGGCCGAAACGGTCTGGGACATGTGCACGATGTCCGCGCTCGGCATCCCGTACGAGAAGGCGCAGTGGCGCGCGGTGCGGACGCTCTCCGGTGGCGAGCAGAAGAGGTTGGTGCTGGAGTCGCTGCTGCGGGGCCCGGACGAGGTCCTGTTGCTCGACGAGCCGGACAACTACCTCGACGTGCCGGGGAAGCAGTGGCTCGAAGGGCAGTTGCGGGAGACCCGCAAGACGGTGCTGTTCGTCTCGCACGACCGGGAGTTGTTGGCGCGTGCGGCGCAGCGGATCGTGAGCGTGGAGCCTGGGCCGGCGGGCAGCGATGTGTGGGTGCACGGCAGCGGCTTCGCGACGTACCACGCGGCGCGGGCCGAGCGGTTCGAGAGGTTCGAGGAGCTGCGGCGGCGCTGGGACGAGAAGCACGCCCAGTTGAAGCGGCTGGTGGCCGACATGCGGCAGTACGCCAAGCGCAGCGACGAGATGGCGTCGCGGTACCACGCGGCGCAGACGCGGTTGCAGAAGTTCGAGGAGATCGGCCCGCCGCCCGAGCCGCCGCGCCCGCAGAAGATCACCATGCGGTTGAAGGGCGGCCGCACCGGCGTCCGGGCGGTGACCTGCCAGCAGCTCGAACTGACCGGTCTGATGAAGCCGTTCGACCTGGAGGTCTTCTACGGGGAGCGGGTCGCCGTCCTGGGTTCCAACGGTTCGGGGAAGTCGCACTTCCTGCGGCTGTTGGCCGGCGAGGAGGTCGCGCACACCGGGCAGTGGAAGCTGGGCGCCCGGGTCGTGCCGGGGCACTTCGCGCAGACGCACGCGCGGCCGGAGCTGTTGGGGCGCACCCTGGTCGACATCCTGTGGACCGAGCACGCGCGGAGCCGGGGGCCGGCGATGAGCGCGTTGCGCCGGTACGAGCTCGACCAGCACGGTGACAAGCCCTTCGAGAAGCTGTCCGGCGGGCAGCAGGCCCGGTTCCAGATCCTGCTGCTGGAGATCGGCGGGACGACCGCGCTGCTGCTGGACGAACCGACGGACAACCTGGACCTGGAGTCGGCCGAGGCGCTCCAGAAGGGCCTGGAGGCGTACGAGGGGACGGCGCTGGTGGTGACCCACGACCGCTGGTTCGCCCGGTCCTTCGACCGCTATCTGGTCTTCGGACAGGACGGCAAGGTCCGGGAGACGCCGGAGCCGGTGTGGGACGAGCGGCGGGTGCAGCGCCGCCGATAGCGCCGGCCGGCACGGCAGTTGGGGTCCGTCTCACCCGTGGGGCGGACTTCTCGGCCGTGTTCGGGCCGGTTTCCGCTGGGCCGTTCGGGCTGCTGCGTCCGGTGAGGGCACCCGGTCCGCCTCGCCCGGTCGTCCTGGCGGCATGATCGTCGGCGCCCGTCCGCGCCACAGGACTGGATCTGCGTCCCACCGTCCTCAGCGGTGCGGCCGGTGTGCCGCGCGAGCGCTCTACCGCACGGGGGCATCCGCGTCAAGGCACTCGATCCCCACCCGGAAGAGTGCCGTTGCCCCTCTTCTTGACCCAGTGGTTCACTTCCCGCGACGCCCGCACCACGCCGCGCACCCCGGCAGGCACCAGCGCATCCCCCAAGTCCTCGAACACCGTGGGCACCGCCACGTCTCCGGGTGAGCATCGGTCACGGATCTCCTTCACCAGGCTGCCGCCCGTCGAGGAATGAGGCCCACCGGAGCATGAGGATCAGTGTCGTCATCCCCGCCTACCGTGCCCGTGACGCCCTGGAGTTGTGCCTGTTGTCCCTGGCCCGTCAGTCGCTCGACGCGGAGCACTCCGCCGAGGTGATCGTGGTGGACGACGGCTCGATCGACGGCACGGACCGGATGGTCGCCGCCCTCCCGGCCGGCCTGGACCTGTGCTACGTGTACGAGCCGCGCTCCCCCGCGTCCGGCCGGGCCCGGGCCCGCAACCTCGGCTTGGCGCAGGCGGTCGGTGACCTCGTCGTGCTGCTCGACGCGGACCAGGTGGTGGCGCCGACGTTCCTGGCCGAGCACGTCCGGGCCCATGCCGGCAGCGACGACCTGGTGGTGGTCGGCCGGCGGTTCCAGTTGGGGGACGGGCAGGTCGACCGGGAGCGGCTGCGGTACGAGTTCAGCTTCGAGGCGCTGCCGCCGGTGGTGCGGGGCGACGAACGGGAGCCGGTGTTGGAGGCGTTCGGCTGCGAACTGGCCGGGCTGGAGACCGCCTGGCACTACCTGTGGGCGTGCAACGCCTCGGTCCGGCGCAGTCACCTGCTGGCCGCCGGGGGGTTCGACGAGGCGTTCGTCGGCTGGGGCCTGGAGGACGCCGAGTTGGGCTTCCGGCTCATCCGGCGCGGTCTGCGGCTGCGGTACGCCACCGAGGCGGCGGTGTACCACCTGCACCGGGCGCCGGTGTCCCCGGCGCGGCACCGCCAGTGGCGGCGCAACCTCGCCTACTTCACCGCCAAGCACGACGAGTTGGTGGTCGTCCTCCAGCGGGCGTTCGAGCCGGCCATCGACCCGGCCGGCGCGGGCCGGGGTCGGCACGAGTGCGCGCTGCGCTTCGAACTCGCCGCCCGGGCGCTGGCCGGCCGCCGAGCGCCGGTGCTCACGCCCGTGCGGGCTCGGGCAGCGTTTCGCCGGTCTCCAGCAGGGTCTTGAGGCTGGAGAGCAGGGCGGGCCAACCGTGCTGGACCATGCCGCGGGCGGTGGAGTCGGGGGCGAAGCCGTCGTGGACGACGGTGAGCTTGACCAGTTCGCCGAGCGGTTCGATCTCGAACGTCACCTTGGAGCGCGGTTCGGCCGCGAGCCGGGCGAGCACGTCGTCGGCGACGCCGGCGTTGGCGGCCCACTCCGGGGTGAAGGTGTGCCAGGTGTAGGAGAGCCTTCGGTGCGGGGTGGACTCCAGGACGACCTGTTCGGGGTGGGCGGTGGTGGCGCCGTGCTCGGTCCAGGTCATGGGTGATCCGGTGCGCCAGTCCGTGGCGAACTCCACTCCCCAGTAGCGACGGGTGAAGGCGGGATCGGTGAGGGCCTGCCAGAGCCGTTCCGGCGTGGTGCGGATGTAGGTGGCGTAGACGAATGCGTTGCTGTCCATGAGGGGTGCCTCCAGTGCGTGCTTGAGGTCGGCGAGGGCGCGGGCCCGGCCGCGGTCGTAGTGGCTGAGCCAGCGGTCCGCGAGGGCGTTGATCGGCTCGGCGTTGAGGTAGTGCAGCTTCTCCCGTCCGCGGCGGAGCGTGGTGATCAGGTGGGCCGCCTCCAGGACGGCGAGGTGCTTGCTGACCGACTGCCGGGTCATGTCCAGCTCCGCGCACAGCTCCCGCAGGGTCTGTCCGTTGTGGGCGTTGAGGCTGTCCAGCAGCCGGCGGCGGCCCGCGTCGGCCAGTGCCTTGAAGACCTCGTCCATGCCCGTTCTCCCGTCCCGCCCCTGATGCGCAGCCGGGTGGCTGCCTAAAAACAATAGGCAGCCATTCGGCTGCATGTCAATCGATGGGCATCGCCCCAGCTCAGGACGGATTTCCGGGCCCGCGCGCCGCACGACATCCGGACCCTTGACACCGGGGCGACGACCGCTTGCCCTAGTCCGCACGGGGGCCCGCACCGCGCGAGCGCCGCCGCCGCCGCAAGGAGCCGTAGAGGGCGGAGTGAAGGATTCCGTGGCACGTGTCGGTCGGTGGGCGGGGCCGGGCCTCCTGGGCGCGGAACGCCGTGGCGGCGTCGCTGACCGGGGCGGCGTACGCGGCCCTGGCCGCCTGGCCGGCCCTCCTCGGGGACCCGCACGACTGGGTGCACGACCTCCTGCGGGCGGCCCTCGCGCTCCTGGTCGCGGTCGCCGCCGGGTACGCCCTGCGTCGGAGGGTGCCGGACTTCCGGGCGTGGTGCACGGCGGTGTGCGCGTTGGTGCTCGGCGCCCGGCTGGCCGGACTGACGGTGTTTCAGATCACTGCGGCATTCCGTGCTCGTGCGGCGCAACGACCGTCCGTGACGGTGGCGGCCGTCGTCACCGACTGCCGGACGTCACCGGGCTCCGCCGACCCGCCCCACTCCCCCGAGCCACTCCTGCGTCTTCCGCTGGACGGCACACGACCGCACGTGGAGCCGGCGGCTCGACGCGGGCGCGGTGCGTCCGGACGGGTCCCGTCAGCAGCTGCGCGTCGAGCGGGCGACCGGCGCACCGCACTCGGGATACGGACCGGCCCTCGGCCTGGCCCTCAGTGCCCTGTTGACCTCGCCGCTGACGGTCTGGCCGCTGATCGAGGGCACCGGCGGGATCCGGAACGCCGCCCGGACGGCCGGCGGGACGGGCCCGGTCGGGACGGCGCGAGCCGGTAGCTGAGCGTCGAGTGGCCGGCAACCACCTTCGCCACACCCGCCGTTCCCGGTGTCAGTCGGTGATCTCGACGTGCCGTGGCGTGGCGGCCTGCGCCTTGGGGATGGTCACCGTCAGCACCCCGTCCGTGAGGTTGGCCGTGACCTCGTCGGTCTTGACGTCCACGGGCAGCGCCGCGCGGAACTCGAACTGGCCGGTCCGGCGGGTGGTGCGGCGCAGGACGCCCTCCCGTGCGCACTCCTTGTGTTCACCACTGATGCGCAGCTCCCGGTCGTCGATCTCGACGTCGATGGCGTCGCGTTGCACACCGGGCAGTTCCGCCTCGATGACGTACGCCTGATCCGTCTCGTGCAGATCCGCCAGCGGCGCCCAGTGGAGCCGTCCGCCGAGCGTGGACGTGCCGCCGGCGGACTCCAGGAGGCGGCCCATCCGCTCGTAGAGGTCGTCGAACTCCGAGGCGATCGGCTCGCCCCAACTCAACGGCGGCAGGACCTGTTCCAGGAGGCTGCCGGGCCGGTGTCGCACGGGCATGTTCATCGCGGTCACCTCCGCGAGGACTGTGTTCGGCTGATGTGATGCATGCCTGGTTCCATGCTGCGCGCCCCGGTCCGGCCCGGCGACTTCGGTGACCGGACCTCCGGTTCAGCCGAACAGGCCGGGCACCCGGATGGTCCGCACCGGCCGCTTCTGCTTCGGTGCCTGGTGCGGTGGCAGCCGACCGCCGGGGATCGTGTCGGCCCGGACGGGGTGGGGGCCGGTGCCGTCGGGGGCGTCCGCCGCGCCAGGCTTCCCGGCGCCGCCCGGCTGGTCGGCGCGGCCCGTGCGGCGGTTGCGGTCGGGGCGGCCCGTGCGGCCCGGACTTCCGATTCCGGTGGGCTCGGTCCGGTGCCTGCGGCGGCCCGCCGCTTTGCGTGCCATGGGGGCTACCCCGCGTGCCGGGGCGCGTCGGTCCGCGCCGGCCGGCCCCCGCGGGCGCCCTCGGTCACGCAGCCCGGGCCGGGGAAGATCTCCGTCTCGTGACCGTCCTCGTACCGCACCCGGTACGGGGGTTCGCCGCCGGGGCCGAGCACCTCGACGACGGTGGCCCGGTGCTCCGGATCGCCCACTGCGCGTCCGGTGAACCGCAGTACGTCTCCCTCGTGCGCCTCCATGGCCGCTCACCCTTCCCTGCACTGCCGTGACTCTGCGCGTACGTCGCGCCGGGGCGTGCCCGGCGCCTGCTTCCAGTGTGCGTGCGCGGCCGCGGACCGCACGGGGGCGGTGGACGGCCGGCGGGCAACGCCCCGCGGCACCCGGACGGTTCAGTCCTGGATCTCGACGTGCCGCGGCGTGGCGGCCTGCGCCTTCGGCACCGTCACGGTGAGGACGCCGCCCGAGAGCGCGGCGGTCACCGCGTCGGCCTGGACGTCAACCGGAAGCAGCGCCCGGTACTCGAACCTGCCGGTGGGCCGGCCGCGGCGGCGCAGCGTGCCCTCCCGCTCGGACTGCCGCAGCTCCCCCGAGATGCTCACCTCGTGTTCGCCGACCTCGACGTCGACGTCCTGGCGGGAGATCCCCGGCAGTTCGCACTCGACGACGTAGGCCGCGTCGGTCTCGTGCAGGTCGGCCGGCGGGACGAAGGCGGTCGTCCCGGTCAGGGACGGGGTGCCCGAGGCGGCCTCCAGGAAGTGGCTCATCCGGTCGAAGATCTCCTGGAAGTCGGCCATCGGCTGGGGCCGGCTCCGCCCGCGTTCCCTCAGGGGGCCGGCACGGTGGTGCATCGGCAGTTCCATCACGGTCACCTCCCGGTGCGGCAGCAGAACGCTTCTGCTCCTTCCATGCTGGGCACCGCCGGCGCACCGCCGCGACTCGACGGGCCACCCGTCGCATGACGCCTCGTCAGATCCCGATGGTCACTCGCCGTGGTACAGGCGGTCCGCGCCGACCAGCAGGACCTCGCCCTTGGCCTCCGCCGCACGCAGCTCCGGGCCGAAGCCGACGCCGCTGTAGCAGGCCGGCACGGCCTGACCGGTGTCCTCACCGGCCGCGGCGAGGAGGGCCAGGAGCCGGCGCAGCCGCTCCAGGTGCGGGGCGTCCATCACCTCGTCGAAGCGGGCCAGCCCGACCGACAGCAGCACCCCCGGGCGCCCGTCGGCGATGCCCCGGACCACCACCTCGGCGTCGAGCCGGGCATCGCCCTCCGGGTCGGGCACGGTGCCCCGGACCGCGGTGCTCACCTCGCCGCCGAAGGTGTCCCAGGCCGCGTACTGGGTGGCCCAGTCGCGGCAGAGCTGGGCGAAGTGCGGGGCGGCCACCGCGGCGTCGAACTCCGGGCGGATCCGGTGCCAGACGGTGGCCGGCTCCTCCTGCTCCAACGCGGCGCGGTGCGGCCAGGCGATGGCGTGCTCGAAGGCCAGCAGCGGCTCGGCGATGCGGTAGCGGGTCAGCCCCGGGCGGAACGCATCGGGTTCGGCGTGCAGCAGCCCGTGCTTGTGCATCACGGCCAGGACGTGGGAGACGTCGTGCAACGAGGCCCCGAGGCGGTCCGCGATCCCGCCCGGGGTGGACCGACCGCCGGCGATCGCCACCAACACCGAGTGGCACAGCGCGCGGTCGGCGTAGTCGCCCTCCTGTTCCAGCAGGTGGCGGGCCTCCCAGAACAACGGCACCCGGGGGTTGAGGACCGTCCGGCACACCCAGGAGTCGAAGTCGTCGGGGCCGGCGGGCACGTCGTCGCAGACCAGGTCGCCACGGTAGGCGGGGGTACCGCCGACGACGGCGTGCACCTGCACCGCGAGCCGGGGCGCCCGGATGCCCCAGAAGCGGGCCGCCTTGCGGAAGCCGAACGGCGGTACGGCCAGTTCCAGGGACGCCACGCCGTGCAGCGACGACGGGCCGGCGAAGAGCCGGCGGATGACGGCCGGGCTGGCGCCGCTGAGGATCAACCGCAGCCGGTTGTCCGGACGCTCCCGGCGCACGCGCAGGTACGCGCCGTGCAGCACCGAGGGCAGTGCCGGGCTGTGCCCGACGAGCTCGGGGAAGTCGTCGATGATCACCGGCGCCGGCCGCTCGTCGCCCAGCGCGAACAGCGCCTCGGCCGCCTCGTCCCAACGCTGCCAGTGCGGCGGCCCGGCCACGCCGGTGTGCTCGGCGAGCCGCTCGGCCAGGCGCCGCAGGGATTCCGCCTCGGCCGCCGCCTGCCCGTCGAAGTAGAAGCCGTCGGTGGCCCGGCTCACCGCCTCCAACAAGAAGGTCTTGCCCTGCCGGCGCTGCCCGGAGACCAGGGCGAGGGTGGGCCCGGGGCCGGGGTCGCGGGCGAAGCGCACCAGGTCCGCCCACGCCTCGGCACGGTCGAACATCCGGTCCGGACGGGCCGGGAGGTCAGTGGCGTCCGAGGGCGACACGGGCCCGCTCCCCTCGTTCACGGGCCGCCGGCGGCGAGCGGCGGCCGACCTTGCTGTCCGTACGGTTCGCTGTGGGTCAAGTACACCTCCGGCCGACGGCGGCTGCCCGGCCCGGTGCGCCGTCCGGGGCACCGGGCCGGGCGGCGCCGTCAGCCCGGTTCCGGCGCGGGCCGGACGGTGGTGCCGTCCGGTGCCCGGCCGTCCCGGGCGGCGTCGTCGCGGTCGAAGGTGAGGCGGTCGATCACTTCGATCACCCCGTCCACGCTCTCGCAGAGCCGGACCGCGATCGGCACCAGGCTCTTGCGCTCCAGCGCGCCGGTGAGCGTCACTGTGCCGTCGGTGACGTCGACGGTGACCGCGGACGGCGCGACCCCGAGCGTGCGGGTCAGCACCTCTTCCAGGATCTCCTCCTGGATCGCGCGGTCGCGCCGCAGGAACAGCTGGACCAGGTCGCTGCGGCTGATCACCCCGATGAGCCGGTCGGCGTCGTCGACGACGGGCAGCCGCTTGACCCTGCGTTCCTCCATCGTCCGGGCCGCCTCGACGACGCTCCACTCCGGCCGCGCGACCACGGCCGGACTGGTCATGATCGCCCCGGCGGTGGCCGCCCCGGCCTTGGAGAGCTGCCGGCGCAGCAGATCGGCTTCGGAGACCACCCCCACCGGCCGGCCGTCGTCGTCGACGACCGCGACGGCGGTGATGTCGTACTCGTCGAGCAGCCGCGCGATCTCCCGGAACTGGGTGCCCCGTTGGACGGTGACGGCGTTGGGGGTCATCAGGTCGGCCACTCTGCGGTGCCTCATGGTGGGCCACTACCTCCGGGTGTGCGGCATTCCGTCGGCCCCGGCCGGATTCGCCGGAGTCCTGCCTTCATGATCCCGCGTCCGGCGCCCGAACGGCGTACGGGGCCGGCCCTGACCCGTCGGACACCCCCTGGTCGTGCGGGACCACGGCGACGGGGCAGGACACGTGGTGGACGGCGGCATGGGTGACGGCGCCGATCCGGGGCGCGGGCAACCGGTGGTGCCGTCGGCGGCCGACCACCAGGAGCCCGGCCCCCGCGGCGGCCTCGACGACGGCCCGGGCCGGGCTGTCCGGCAGCACGGTCTGCTGCACCAGCACTCCGGGGAACCGTGCGCACCACGGGCCAAGGGCCTCCGCCAGCTCGCCCGCCACCGCCGCGGACACCTCGGCCGCCGTGTCCGGGTCCACGCCCCACGGGGTGTAGACCCGGGCGGGGAACGGCCGGCCGTGCACCACCTGGAGCAGGACCCCGCGGCTCGCCGCCGCGTCGAAGGCGAACGCCAGCAGGTGCTCGGCGGGCCCGTCGAGGCCGAGCCCGGCCACCACCCGTGGTCCGCCGGCCGCCGCGGGGCCGTCCGACGGCTCGGCGGCGGCCGGCGCGGCGTCCTGCGGCCCCGCCGCGCCGGCCCGCACCAGCACCACCGGCCCCGGCGCCCGGGCCACCACGCTCAGGCTGACGTCGCCCAGCACGAAGCTCTCCCAGGTCGTGAGGGCCCGCGAGCCCAGCACCAACAGCCGGGACTCCGCGGAGGCCCGCAACAGCGCCGGCTCCGGCTCGTCGCCCACCAGGTCCTCGATGATCGGCAGCTGCGGATGGCGTTCCCGGACCGCGTCCGTCGCCTCCCGGACGACCTCGCGGGCGAAGACGTTCTGGTCCCGCTCGGGGGCGGTGTCCGGTGCCTGGGCGGCCAGCATGATCCAGGCGTGCAGCAACCGCAGCACGGCGCCCCGGCGGTGC
The DNA here is from genome assembly GCA_001418405.1 of Streptomyces diastatochromogenes. Lineage (GTDB taxonomy): Bacteria > Actinomycetota > Actinomycetes > Streptomycetales > Streptomycetaceae > Streptomyces > Streptomyces albulus_C. Next base: position 9,970 of record LIQL01000237.1, read on the forward strand.
GCCTCGTCAGCGGCCCACAGTGCCGCCGCCAGGCCCTCCGTCGAGCCGTCGAGCCCGGCGGTGATGGTCTCCGGCTCCATGGCTGTCCCCCAACGCGTCCGAGGAGACGGGGCTCGCGCCCCGCGCTATCGAGCCTGCGCGCCCGCGCGGCACGGGGCCAGTGGGCCGGAGGGCACCGCGCGAGGGCCGAACGGCCCGGGCCGCCGCAAGGGGGCGGCCCGCCGCGTCACCGCACCGGCAGCGCCAACTCGGCGGGGCCGTCCGCCGGCGCCCCGAACGCGACGCTGCTCCCCCGCGGCGTGCGACCGCCGTACAGCGGATCGGCGGTGTCCACGACCAGGGCGAACCGGTGCCCGGCGGGCAGGTCGTACGCGGTGGGGAAGAGCGTGACGTCCAGCGGGAAGGCGCGCCCTGGCTGCTTGCCGGTCCAGCTCTGCGGCGCGTGCGCGATCAGTTTCCCCACGCCCAGGGCGTTCACGTCGTAGAGGTAGGCGAAGGCGGTGCCCTGCGGGGCGGACGCGGTGACGGCGGTGCGCAGCCGTGCGGCGCCGCGGAGGTGCTGCGCGGTGCGGTACGGCGTCGACTGCCAGACCGCGGCGGCGCTGCGGGACAGCAGCGGGACGACGACGGTCGGCGGCAGGCCGACGACCTGGTCGAGCGCTCCGGACAGTTCGGCGATGCCGCCGTCGGCGCCCGAATCGGTGCCGCCGGACACCCGCCGCCACCAACCGGCGCCGCCCGGGTCGGTCCCGGCCGGTCCGCCGAGCGTCCCGGTGCCGCCGGCGTCCGGGCGCCCCAGCTTCAGGTGTTCGGTCCGCGAGCTGACGGCCCGCCAGTTCGGGTAGCGCTCCTCGCCACCGCCCGGCCGGACCGTCAACTGCACGCCCCCGTCCGCCCCTCCCGCGCCGCCGGAGCCCTTGAGGTGGCGGTCGAGCCACTGACGGGCGCTGGTCCAGGTGGCGTTCGGCAGTCCGAGCAGGCTGGTCAGCTCCTGGGTGGCGTGGTCGCCGGGGCGCAGTTCGAGCCGCTTGGGCCCGGTCAGCCGCTGGTAGAACGAGGTCATCTGGCCGGGGTTGAAGATGCTGTCGCCCCAGGCGTTGGCGAGGAAGACCGCGGTGCCGTGGGCGTTGATGCGGTCCACGTAGGTGGCCGGTGACCGGGTGTGCGCCCACTGGACGACGCGGGGCATGTCACGGTCGGCGAAGAGGTCGGCCAGCATCCGGGAGAACTCCGGGCTGCGCCGGCCGGTCGGCGTCTGGATGGCGGCGAGCAGCCCGGCGGCCTGGACGTGCCGGGTCCGTCCGCTGTAGAGCGAGTCGGCCAGGTCCGCCCAGCCGCTGAGCGAGGCGACCGCCTTGACCCGCGGATCGAAGGCGGCGCCCAACAGCGTCAGGCCGCCGCCCAGGGAGAGCCCCACCATCCCGACGCGGCTCGGGTCGCCCGGGGTGTGGGCGAGCGACCAGTCGATCACCGCGGAGATGTCGGACACGTCCGTGGGCCCCGCGACGTCGATCCGCCCGCCGGAGCCCCAGAACCCGCGCACCGTGTACGTCACCGCGACGTACCCGGCGGCGGCCAACTGCCGTCCCTGCGCCACGTACTCCAGGTCGTTCTGGCCCCAGCTGGCCGGCTGGACGACCAACGGGTAATGACCGGTGCGGTCGGCGCCGGGGGTGCCCGGGGCGGGGGTGAAGACGTCGGCCCTGAGGACGGTGCCGTCCTTCATCGGGATGTCGGCGAGCCGGAAGCCGGGGGCGGCCGACGCGCCGGCGACGGGCGCCGCGGGTCGGTGCCGCACGGCCGCCGCGGCGGGTCCGGCCGGCACGGCCACGGCCAGAGACGCGGCAACCAGCGCCGCGCATAAGGACGTTGCTGCTCGGTGCCGGTGTCGATGCCGGCCGCCGAGGGGGTTGCCTGCGGTACGGCGGGATCGTGCCATCGCTGCTCCAGGGTTCTGACCGCGGCGCCACGGTGGCGTCCGTCCGGTGCGGTGATCGGGAGCGTAGGACGGCGCGCCCGTCCCGGACGAGATCATGATCAGCCAAACTACCCGTGAGTAACACGTCGCCCGCAACACGCACTTGAACGCTCCAACGGGGCGAAATGCGAGGGATGGGGCAAATGGTTTAGGGTGTTCGGATGATCTTTATCGTTGTGAAGTTTTCGGTGAAGCCCGAACACGTAGAGGAGTGGCCCGAGAAGGTCAGCGCGTTCACCCGCGCCACCCGGGAGGAGCCGGGCAACCTGTGGTTCGAATGGTCGCGCAGCCTGGAGGACCCGAACACCTACGTCCTGGTCGAGGCGTTCCAGGACGACGCCGGCGAGGCGCACGTCAACTCCGACCACTTCCGCGCCGGCCTGGAGGCCATGCGCCCCCTGCTGCGCCGCACGCCGGAGATCGTGAGCACCACGATCGCCGGCGCCGAGGGCTGGAGCGCGATGGGCGAACTCTCCATCGACTGACCCGCACGCCCCCGACGCAGCGGCGCCGCCACGTCAACCGGCATCGATGAAGTCCCGGGTGAAGGAGAAGGAGGTGGCGGCACTTAGTTCAGCCCGGCGATGAACTCGCTCAGCAGGCGGTTCGCCGTGCCGGACTCGAAGAGGCGTGTCAGTTCCGCCCGGGCTATCCGGTGGCGGAACTCGCCTTGGTACGAGGCGTCACCGGCGTTGTGGAGCAGTTCGGTCCACGCGGAGGTCGGGCACGGTTGCGAGCCCACCGATGGGAAAACGTGCCCAGGCACGCCGCGCGCCGCCGTACGCGGCCGCCGCGGTTGACGTCCGGCGGCCGGCTACCGCTCCGGCGGCGTGCGGGTCACGGTGCGGCCCGCTGCGGTGGCCGTGCGGGCGAAGCGGGCGGCGTCGAGGACAGCGGCCCCGTCCGGGTCGTTGTTGAAGTACGCGTAGACGTCGGCACGGTCCGGCCAGGCGGCGGCGATCCGGTGCACCCAGGCGTCGAGTGCCTGGCGTCCGTAGCGCGGCCAGGGGGCCGCGGCGCCTTCGTGGAAGCGGAGGTAACCCCAGTCGGTGGTCCGCCACAGGGGCGTCACCGGCCGGGAGCCGCGGTCCGCCCAGCACAGTGCGGCGCCGCGGCGCTCCAGTACCGTGCGGATCCCCTCGGTCCACCACGAGGCGTGGCGCGGTTCGACGGCAACCCGGGTTCCGGTGGGGAAGCAGCCCAGGCAGGTGTCCAGCAGGGCGGCGTCGGCGCGCAGGGTGGGGGGCAGTTGCAGCAGGACGGGGCCGAGGCGGGGGCCGAGGTGCGCGGCGCGGGTCATCAGTCGCCGGACCGGTTCCTGCGGGTCGCGGAGGCGTTTGACGTGGGTGAGGTAGCGGCTGGCCTTGACGGCCACGACGAAGTCGGTCGGCGTGCGGTCCCGCCAGTCGGCGAACGTCGTGGCCTCGGGCAACCGGTAGAAGGCGGCGTTGCTCTCGACGGTGGCGAAGTGCCGGGCGTACTCCTCCAGCCAGCGGCGCTGCGGCACGTCCGAGGGGTAGAGGACACCGCGCCAGTCACGGTACTGCCAGCCTGAGGTGCCGAGGTGGAGGGGCATACGGGATGCGTCCCCGGTCCGAGTCGCGGCGTACCGGTCGGCGCGCACCAGTGGCCCCCGGGGCCGGGTCGTCGCCCGCCCCGGGGGCCACTGGTGTTCAGAAGGGCACGGAGGGGTCCCGGGTCACCGTGGGGGTGGCGAGGACGGCGTCGTAGGCCGCGGGCACCGGGGTGGCGAGGGTGGCGCTCTGGGAACGGATGCGGTTCGGCAGCGGCTCCCCGTCCGTGTCGCGCGGCGGCCGGCGGAGGTCGGTGAGGGTGATCCGGCCGCCGAGTCCGGCATCGATCAGGGCGGCCTCGACACTGCCGGGCTCCGGGGGCGCGAGCGGGGTGTCCGCGACCGTGAAGCCGACCGTGCGCCGGGCGTCCAGGACCATCTCGGGGACGTGGTCGGCGGTGTGGGTCACGGCCACCGCGCGGTAGTCGGAGCCGAGCGTGCGGGCCAGATGGTGGCCCATGGGGAGCGTGGTGAGCGGGCCGCCGAAGTCGATCCGGGTCTTCTGGATGTGGTTGTTGTGCGCGACGACGACGAGGCGGGTGCCCGGCGCACTGCGCGCCAGGTGCCAGTGCACCGACTCGGCCAGGAAGCTCTCCCGGATCGCGAGGTCGCCCGCGTCGCCCCGTCCGGATTGCAGAGCGCGCACGGCCCGGAACAGGGCGTCGGTGTGGCAGGCGGCCTCCAGTCGGCGGCGGGCGACGTCGTAGCGCTCCTGGCCGCCGCGGGCCGCGTACCACGATTCCTCGGCGCGCAGCCGGAGCAGGAGGCGGGCGAGGGCGGCGGTGAGCGCGTCGACGGCTGCGCAGCCGGATTTCCGTCGCGGGCACCGCTCCCCCGCCACCATGGGGAAGATACGGAATAAAAGGTGCATCTTGACATGTGTCGGGGCACGTTCTATGCAGATGATGTAGCCGGCTTGGTCGCCGTATCAGCAGGTGAGAGGCGGTGTGCGGGTGGTGGTCGGGCGCTGTCCCGGCCGTGTGGGCCCGCACCGCGCCGTCGCCCCGGATCGGGCCGCGAGACGAGGAGTGGACCATGGCACGAGCAGTCGGTATCGACCTCGGGACGACGAATTCGGTGGTCAGCGTGCTGGAGGGCGGTGAGCCGACGGTCATCACCAACGCCGAGGGAACCCGGACCACGCCGTCGGTGGTCGCCTTCGCCAAGGGCGGGGAGGTGCTGGTCGGCGAGATCGCCAAGCGCCAGGCCGTGACCAACGTCGACCGCACCTGCCGTTCGGTCAAGCGCCACATGGGGGACGCGCAGTGGCGCTTCCCGGAGAGCGGCGACATCGACGGCAAGCGCTACACCGCGCAGGAGATCTCCGCGCGGGTGTTGCAGAAGCTCAAACGGGACGCCGAGACCTACCTGGGCGAGGACGTCACCGACGCGGTGGTCACCGTGCCGGCGTACTTCAACGACGCGCAGCGCACCGCGACGAAGGAGGCCGGGGAGATCGCGGGGCTGAAGGTCCTGCGGATCGTCAACGAACCGACCGCCGCCGCCCTCGCCTACGGCCTGGACAAGGAGAACGACCAGACCATCTTGGTCTTCGACCTCGGCGGGGGCACCTTCGACGTGTCGCTGTTGGAGATCGGCGAAGGCGTGGTGGAGGTGAAGGCCACCAACGGTGACACGCACCTGGGCGGGGACGACTGGGACCAGCGGGTCGTCGACCACCTCACCAAGCAGTTCAAGAACGCGTACGGCATCGACCTGGCCCAGGACAAGATGGCCACCCAGCGGCTGCGCGAGGCCGCGGAGAAGGCGAAGATCGAGCTGTCGGCGGCCACCGAGACGACGATCAACCTGCCGTACCTCAGCGCGTCGCCCGAGGGTCCGCTGCACCTCGACGAGAAGCTCACCCGCGCCCAGTTCGAGCAACTGACCGCGGACCTGCTGGAGCGGTGCAAGGCGCCGTTCCACAACGCGGTCAAGGACGCCGGCGTCAAGCTGGCCGACATCAACCACGTGATCCTGGTGGGCGGTTCGACCCGGATGCCGGCGGTGACCGAACTGGTCAAGCAGCTGACCGGCAAGGACCCGCACAAGGGCGTCAACCCGGACGAGGTCGTCGCGATCGGCGCCAGCCTCCAGGCCGGTGTCCTCAAGGGCGAGGTCAAGGACGTCCTCCTGCTGGACGTCACCCCGCTGTCCCTCGGCATCGAGACCAAGGGCGGCATCATGACCAAGCTGATCGAGCGCAACACCACGATCCCCACCAAGCGCTCGGAGACCTTCACGACGGCGGAGGACAACCAGCCGTCCGTGCAGATCCAGGTCTTCCAGGGCGAACGTGAGATCGCGGCGTACAACAAGAAGCTCGGGATGTTCCAACTGACCGGTCTGCCGCCGGCCCCGCGCGGCATCCCGCAGATCGAGGTCTCCTTCGACATCGACGCCAACGGCATCATGCACGTGACCGCCAAGGACCTGGGCACGGGCAAGGAGCAGAAGATGACCGTCACCGGCGGCTCCTCGCTGCCGAAGGACGACATCGACCGGATGGTCCGCGACGCCGAGCAGTACGCCGAGGACGACCGTCGCAAGCGCGAGGCCGCCGAGACCCGCAATCAGGGCGAGCAACTGGTCTACCAGACCGAGAAGTTCCTCAAGGACAACGAGGACAAGGTGCCCGCCGACGTCAAGACCGAGGTCGAGTCCGCCGTCGGCGAGCTGAAGGAGAAGCTCAAGGGCGAGGACGGTGCGGCCATCCGCACCGCGTCCGAGAGGGTGGCGACCGTCTCCCAGAAGCTGGGCCAGGCCATGTACGCCGACGCCCAGGCGGCCCAGTCGGCCACCGGCCCGGACGGTGCCGGTGCGCAAGCCGGGGCCGGCGGCGAGGACGACGTGGTCGACGCGGAGATCGTCGACGACGACAAGCAGGAAGGAGGCGGACGATGAACCGTCCGACCGACGTCGGTCGCCTCCCCCGCCCGCCGCTCGCCCTGGTCGGGCGCACCGGGCCGGAACGAGGCGCGCCCTCGGCGCCCCGCGCGCAGCCGGACCCGGCGCGGCCGGACCGGCGCACCGCGCCTCCGGGGCCCACCCGGCGCGGTGCCGAGGTGCCCGACGCCGAACGGCTGGCGGCCGAACTGCGCGAGCGCACGGCCGATCTGCAACGGCTCAAGGCCGAGTTCGACAACTACCGGCGGCGGGTGCGCCGCGACCGGCTGGCGGTCGGTCAGGTCGCCGTGGCCAACGTGCTGGCACGGCTGCTGCCGGTGCTCGACGCGATCGCCGAGGCAGCCGAGCAGGGCCAGCTGACGGACGGGTTCGGGCGCGTCGCCGACGTCCTGGAGACGGAGTTGGCGTCCCTGGGCCTGACGTCCTTCGGCACGGTGGGCGAACCGTTCGACCCGACCGTCCACGAGGCCGTGGCCTACACCCCGCCCGAGCGGACCGGCCCGCCCGAGCGGACCGGGCCGGCCGCCCGGAGCGCGCCGGACGGCCCCGCGGTCTGTGCCGAGGTGGTCCGCCGCGGCTTCCTGGTCGGCGACCGGCTGCTGCGTCCCGCCGAGGTGTCCGTGACCGGTGCACGACCGGGTCCCCCGGCCGGCCGACTCCCGTGACCGGCAGGCCGGTCGCGCCCTTTCAGCCGGTGCTTCGGGTGAGCGTCGAAGGGCGGCGGCCGGCGGCCGCGCCGGCCACGAGCAGCGCCCCGGCGCCGGCCAGGCACAGCCAGGCGAAGCCGTCGCCGATCCGGTCGTAGACCGTAGTGGTGCCGTGCACCGGGACGTACGCCACGGTGGCCTGGCGGTCGGTGGTGAAGTAGTCCGTGCTGGCGAGTACCCGCCCCTGGTCGTCGAAGGCGGCCGTGACGCCCTCGGCGTCCGGGCGGACCAGCGCGTAGCCGGCCTCGACGGCGCGCAGGGCGGCCTTGCGGGTGTGCGCGCCCCCGTATTCCGCCCAGTCGTGGGAGGGGACCAGCATGATGTCGGCGGGCATCCGCATCATGCCGGGGAAGTCGGCGTCGTAGCAGATGACGTTGGCCAGCCGGCCGTACGGGGTCGCCGCGGTCGGGACCCGGCCGTCGCCGGGGACGAAGGTCTCCGAGCCGGGTATCGGATGGGCCTTCTGGTACGTCCAGCGCACCGTGCCGGCGGGGTCGATCAGCAGCGTCTCGTTGCGGCCGTAGGCGGGTGGCCGGGCGGTGTGCACGCCGAGGCCGATCTCCAGGTAGACCCGGGAGCGGCGGGCCTGCGTCCGGGCCGCCGCGATCGTCGCCGGCTCGTCGGCGGCCAGCACCCGCACGCCCTGCTCGGGCCAGACGACGATCTTCGCGCCGGCCGCGGCCTCGCGCCGGGTGGCGGCCAACAGACCGTCCAGGACGGCGCGCTGGGCCGGCCGGAGGCCCGGCGGCGGGTGGGCGACGAGGTCCGCGCGCCCACCGGTGGCCCGGGCGTACGCGGCCTTCTGGGCCCGGATCAGGGCCGCGTCGGCGGTGACGGCGGCGATCCGCACCGTCGGCCCGTCCGGCGGGAAGAAGGCCAGTCGCGCGCCGCCGGCGAGGACGACGGCCAGCAGGACCGACGCGCAGGTGACCACGGTGCGCCGGGCCGCGCGCCACGAGGCCGCCTCCCACAGCGCGTTGACGGCCGTGGCGCACCAGGCGAGGAGGAAGCCGATGCCGTAGGAGCCGGTGACCGAGACGAGTTGCAGCAGCGGCAGCACCTCGACCTGGGTGGCCGCCTGCGAGCCGTAGGCGGTGCCGAACGGGGAGAGCAGGGTGATCAGGAACTCCGTCGCGGCCACCGACGCGGGGAACACCAGCAGCGCCGCCCAGGGGCGCAACCGGCGGACGAGCAGCCGGTCCAGCAGGTACGGCAGGGTCAGCAGGGCGGCCAGGCCGGCCGCGCCCGCCAGGGTGAAGGGGGTGATCAGCGCCGACTCGGCCAACCAGCCGACCGCGGCCGCGGTGTTGGCCAGCCACAGCCACAGGGCGCCGGACCAGGCCCGGCCCGTGCGGGCGAAACGCAGCAGCAGGACGGGGAAGATCCAGGCCGCGACGGCGATGTCCCAGCGGCCGCCGACGGCGAGGAGGTGGGCGGCCGTGCCCAGCGTCAGCCAGGCCCAACGGGTCCGGGGCGCGGGCCGGCGGGGGCCGGTGCGGTCCGTCCGCCCGGCGGGGTTCGTGGTGTTCACGTGGTTCGTCGGTCCCTTCGAGGTGGCGCCGGGTGGCGCGCTCCGGTCGGACCTCGACGCTAGGGAGACCGGGGGGTTCGCGGCGTCGTCCTGGGTGGGGATCCGGGGCGGGGCCCGCGCAACCCTGGTTGCGTCGGCGGTGTCCCGTTCCCTCCTCGGGCAGGATCGCCGGGGCCGGTGCGGCTGGTTAGCCTTGCGGTCAGTCATGGACACGCATCCCTCGGCCGCGCTGCGCGGCATCCGGCACCGGTTC
>LIQL01000238.1 GCA_001418405.1 Streptomyces diastatochromogenes
GGCCCAGCGGGCGGCCAGGTCGGGGCGGGGGTCGGTCATGGCGGTCATTGTGCCCGCTTCAGAAGCTGGGCTTGTCGCGGCAGGAGAGGGCGTCGATGTTCGTGGGGCGGGGCTTGTAGTTGCCCTCCCAGTCGGGGTCCGTGGCGGGGATGGCCGGGAGGGAGTTGGCGAAGTCCTGGCTCCAGTCGCTGCTGGTGACGTACTCCTTCAGCGCGTCGCGGATCTTCAGGCAGTCGGCGCGGTGGCCCTTGGCCATGGCGATGCCGTACTGGTTGACGGGACCGTAGGTGATGTTGGGGACGACCTTCAGGTCGGGGTACTTCTTGGCGAAGCCGTAGAGGATCATCTGGTCGGTGGAGACGGCGTCGGCGTCGTTCCGTCTCAGGTCCGCGATGCAGCCCTGGGCGGTCTGCGACTGGTAGACGCGGATGCCTTGGCCCTCCGGGCCGTTGAAGGAGTTGTACGAGGTGGTGCCGGGCCAGGTGCAGACGCGCTTGCCGATGACGTCGGAGGGCTTGGCGATGCGGTGGTCGGCCTTGCGGACCAGGACGCCTTGGAAGGTGTTGGCGTAGGGGCCCGCGAAGTCGAGTTTCGCCATGCGGTCCGGGGTGATGGAGAAGGTCGCGACGATGAGGTCCTTCTTCTTCTCGGTGAGCACGGTCATCCGGTCCTCGGAGGGGACGGCGCCGAAGTCCGGTTCCACGTGGAGGGAGGCGAGCACGTGGCGGGCGAGGGTGATGTCGAAGCCGGAGGGGTTGTAGCCGTCGAGGGTGTAGCCGGTGCCGGGCTGGTCGCTCTTCACGCCCACCAGGACCTTCCCGGAGGCGAGCAGGGACGGTGGTTCGGCGGTGCCGCAGGCGGTGGCGGTGGCGGCGAGCCCGGCGAGCGTGAGCAGGGCCGCGAGTGAGGTGGCGCGAGCGGTCATGGGTCCCCGTTTCGTGTGCGGTGGCTCACTGGTCGTACAGCGTGGCCCGCGTGGGTCGGACGGCCATCCGGCAGCCGCGGCCCGTGGTCAGCGTGACGTCGATCCGTACGGTGCTGGCCTGCGCGCCCAGGGAGAAGTCGGCGGTGCCGCCCGGGTTGACGCGCTGTGCCTGGGTGGGAACGCCGGAGGTGAGCAGTGAGGCGGTGACGTAGGAGTCCGGGACGCAGGTCGGGCCGGCCGGGTCGTGGTCGTCGACGGCCAGGGTGAGGCGGAGGGCGTTGCGGCTCTCCCGGAGGGCCGGGGCGTCCAGGCTGAGGGTGATGCTGCGGTGGGTGGTGGCGTCGAGCGGCTGCCCGCCGCGGGTGGTGACCTTCCCCGTCACGTCGACCTCGCCGTGGGTGACGACGTTGCGGAAGGCCAGGTAGCCGCCGACGGTGGTCAGGACGGAGACCAGGGACAGCGCGGCGACGATGCGGGCGTCGGCGGGGCGCTGGACGAGGACGCGGCCGGCCGCGGTGGCGAGGGAGACGGTGATCAGGGCGCCCCACAGGGCGTACTGGGAGGCCGGGCCGTCGGGCCAGGTCGTGCCGGCGATGATCAGGGCGGCGCAGGCCAGGAGCAGGGGCAGCCAGCGGGCGCTGGGGTGTTGCAGGGCCCAGCGGATGAAGACGTTGCGGATGTTGCCGGCGGCGATGGCGTGGTTGCCGTGTGCGGTGGCCTCGTTGTGGAGGTGTCCCGGGTCCGGAGGGGAGGGTCTCGGGGGCGTCATGCGTCGTCCCGGGACTGGGGGCTGCCTCCCATGGTGATGTTGCCGTGGATCTCGCCGGCGGCGATGGAGCCCTGACCGGTCGCGGTGGGGTTGTTGTGGACGATCCGCGCGCCGGTGGGCGCGGTGAGCCGGTCGACGTGGTGCCGGAAGCCGGCGGCGTCGCGGGCGGCGGCGGGGGAGCGGAGCCAGGCGGTGAGGGCGTCGGCGAGCAGCCGGCGGTCGTGGTCGTCGAGGGTGGCCAGCAGTCGGTCGAGGGCGTCGGCGCGGTCGGTGTCGAGGTGCGGGCGGTCGGCGGCCCCGTCGCCCAGGGAGTCGTCG
>LIQL01000239.1:0-22026 GCA_001418405.1 Streptomyces diastatochromogenes
CCCGCGCGGCCAGGCCCCTCCCCCACCTCCACCGCGCATGCGGCGAAGGTAGCCCTCCGCGCCGTTCCTCGCCGGCGCCTGTGGACAACCGTGGCCCGCGGGCGCGCGACGAGGGGTGCGCTCAGTCCTGGGGCTCGACTCCGGCCCGCAGCAGCCCGTAGGCGTAGGCGTCGTCCAGTGCCTGCCAGGACGCCGCGATGACGTTCTCGGCGACACCGACCGTGGACCATTCGCCGCGGCCGTCGCTGGTGGAGACCAGGACCCGGGTGATCGAGCCGGTGCCCAGGGCGCCCTCCAGGATGCGGACCTTGTAGTCCACCAGCTCCATCGTGGCGAGTTGCGGGTAGATCCGCTCCAGGGCGACCCGCAGCGCCCGGTCCAGCGCGTTGACCGGGCCGTTGCCCTCGGCGGTGGCCACGATCCGCTCGCCCTTGGCCCAGAGCTTCACGGTCGCCTCGTTGGCGTGGGTGCCGTCCGGGCGGTCCTCGACGATCGCGCGCCAGGACTCGACGGTGAAGTAGCGCAGCTGCTTGCCGCCCGCTTCTTCGCGGAGCAGCAGCTCGAACGAGGCGTCCGCGGCCTCGTAGGTGTAGCCCGCCAGTTCCCGTTCCTTGACCCGCGCGACGACCCGGCCGACCAGTTCGCGGTCGTCGCTCAGGTCGATCCCGAGTTCCTTGCCCTTGAGCTCGATGGAGGCGCGGCCGGCCATGTCGGAGACCAGCATCCGCATGGTGTTGCCGACCAGGGCGGGGTCGATGTGCTGGTAGAGGTCCGGGTCCACCTTGATCGCGGAGGCGTGCAGTCCGGCCTTGTGCGCGAACGCGGAGACCCCGACGTAGGGCTGGTGGGTGGACGGGGTGAGGTTGACGACCTCGGCGATGGCGTGCGAGATGCGGGTGGTCTCGGTGAGCTTGCCCGGGGGCAGCACCTGCCGGCCGTACTTCAGCTCCAGGGCGGCGACGACCGGGAAGAGGTTGGAGTTGCCGACGCGTTCGCCGTAGCCGTTGGCGGTGCACTGGACGTGGGTGGCGCCGGCGTCGACCGCGGCCAGGGTGTTGGCGACGGCGCAGCCGGTGTCGTCCTGGGCGTGGATGCCGAGTCGGGCGCCGGTGTCGGCGAGGACGGTGCGGACGACCGCGCTCACCTGTGCCGGGAGCATCCCGCCGTTGGTGTCGCAGAGCACGACGACGTCGGCGCCGGCGTCGCTGGCGGTGCGCACGACCTGCTTGGCGTAGGCCGGGTCCAGGGCGTAGCCGTCGAAGAAGTGCTCGCAGTCGAGGAAGACCCGGCGGCCGTGGGAGCGCAGGTGCGCGACGGTGTCGCGGACCATGGCGAGGTTCTCCTCGGGCGTGGTGCGCAGCGCCAGTTCGACGTGGCCGAGGTGGGACTTGGCGACGAGGGTGATGACCGGGGCCTGCGAGTCCAGCAGTGCGGCGACCTGGGGGTCGTCCTCGACCCGGACGCCGGCCTTGCGGGTGGCGCCGAAGGCGACCAGTTGGGCGTGCTGGAGGTCGAGTTCGGCGCGGGCGCGTTGGAAGAACTCGGTGTCCCGCGGGTTGGCGCCCGGCCAGCCGCCCTCGATGAAGCCGACGCCGTAGTCGTCCAGGTGCCGGGCGAGGGTCAGCTTGTCGGCGACGGTCAGGTTGATGCCCTCGCGCTGTGCGCCGTCGCGCAGCGTGGTGTCGAAAACGTGGAAGTCGTCGGAGACGGCGGCTTCGGGTGCGTCCGTCATGCTGGTCTGGCTCCTGTCGGGTCTCGGTCTACCGGAATGCCCGGTTCCACCGTCCCTCCATGATCCCTCGCGCTGCGCTCCCGGCGTCGGGTGGGTCCGGGAAACGAAAAGACCCCTCGCGGGTGCGAGAGGTCTGCGCGCGGGTCTGGGACGACGATGGCCGCACCGTACGGGGGTCGTACGGGCGGTCACTGCGGACCGGCGCGCCTGCTGCCAATAATCATGGCGAACGTGAGCACGGGGGCAGTCTGGCACACGACCGCCCCCGTGACCCGGTCCGTCTCAGGATGCGAGCACACGGTCCGTGGTGCCGTCGCCGGCGCCCTTGCCGAGCCGTTGCAGGTCGATGGTGCGGGTCTCGCGCATGGTCAGGTAGACGATCAGGGAGACCGCCGCGCAGCCGGAGACGTACCAGTAGAAGCCGGATTCGATGCCGCCGTTCTTGAACCAGAGGGCGACGTACTCGGCGGTGCCGCCGAAGAGCGCGTTGGCGATGGCGTACGGCAGGGCGACGCCCAGGGCGCGGATGCCGGTGGGGAAGAGTTCGGCCTTCACACAGGCGTTGATCGAGGTGTAGCCGGTGACCACGACCAGGGCCAGCATGGACAGGCCGAGCGCCGGCCAGAAGGAGCCGGCGTGCTTGAGCAGCGTCATGATCGGCACGGTGAGGAAGGTCGAGCCGATCGCGAAGGTGATGAGCAGCGGGCGGCGGCCGATCCGGTCCGAGAGCCGGCCGGCCAGCGGCTGGAGGCACATGAAGAGGAACAGTGCGCAGAAGCTGACCAGGGAGGCGGTGGGCTTGGACAGGCCGGCGGTGCCGGAGAGGTACTTGGTGAGGTAGGTGGTGTACGTGTAGTAGGCGACGGTGCCGCCCATGGTGAGGGCGATGACGAGGAACGCCTCGCGCCTGTGGGCCCACAGGGCCTTCATGGTGCCGCGGTCGGGGTCGGCCTGGGCGTGGTCGTCGTCGGCGTAGACGTCGGTCTCCAGCATGTTGCGGCGCAGGTAGAAGACGATGCCGGCGCCGAGTGCGCCGACGATGAAGGGGATGCGCCAGGCCCAGCTGTGCAGTGCCTGTTCGGACATGCTGCGCTGGAGGATGATCTGCAGGCCCAGGCCCAGCAGTTGGCCGGCGGTCATCGACACGTACTGGAAGCTGGAGGCGAAGCCGCGGCGGTCGGGGGCGGAGGCTTCGGTGAGGTAGGTGGCGCTGGCGGCGTACTCGCCGCCGACGGAGAGGCCCTGGAGCATCCGGGCCACGAGGAGCACGGCGATGCCGCCGTAGCCGGCGACCGCGTAGGTCGGGGCGACGGCGATGAGGACGGCCGAGGCGGACATCAGGGTCACGGTCAGGGTGAGCGCGGCCTTGCGTCCCCGGCGGTCACCGACCCGGCCGAGCAGCCAGCCGCCGACCGGGCGCATGAAGAAGCCGACGGCGAAGATCCCCATGGTGTTCATGAGGTTGGCGGTGTCGTTCCCCTTGGGGAAGAACGCGTCGGCGAAGTACACCGCGAAGCTGGCGTAGACGAACCAGTCGAACCACTCGACCATGTTGCCGGCGGAGCCGACCCAGATCTTCTTCCATTGCTCTCGTCCCATAGCCGATCACGGTCGCCGAGAGCGGCGCGCTGGGCAAGGGTCGGGGCGGCAACGATCGCGCGTACTTGCGTGCGTTGTGGTCACGGGCGCGGGGCGTCGACGGCCGGGCGGGTGGTGGGTCGGTCGGGCCGGGTGGTGGGTCGGTCAGTCCGTCGGCGGGGTGAGTCCTTCGTCGAGGAACTGGCGGACCTCGCGGCCCACCTGGGCGCGGTCGGTGCCGGGGAGGCCGACGACGAGGTGGGTGCCGAAGCCGTCGAGGAGGGCGCGGGTGCGGGTGGCGAAGCGTTCCGCGTCGACGGCTCGGAACTCGCCCTTGGAGGCGCCTTCGACGAGGAGGGCGACCAGGTCGCGGTGCCAGGCGAGCTCCAGGTCGAGTTGGCGTTCGCGGGTCTCGTCGTCGGCGTTCTGGGAGCGGACCCAGACCTCCAGCCACAGCGTCCAGCGGGGGTCGCGGTGGCCTGCGGGGAGGTAGAGGTCGACGAGGGCGTCCAGGCGCTCGCGGACGGGGCCGCGGCGGGCGAGGGCGGCTCGGCGTTCGGCGCCGAGCTGCTCCTCGCTCCACTGGAGGGTCTGTAGCAGCAGTTCGTCCTTGGTACCGAAGTAGTAGAGGATGTGGCCGCTGCTCATGCCGACCTCGCGGCCCAGTCCCGCCATGGTGAGCCGGTCCAGTCCCTCGGCGGCGATGGTGGCCATCGCGGCGGCCAGCACCTGTTCGCGCGGCTGGCTGAGCCGTCGCCGGGGGCGGCGTACGGGACCGGGCACGGGGACCTCCGGGGTCGGGACGGGCTGTGGGTCAGAGGTGCCTCAGACCTTCGGTTGCTGCTGGGTGATGCAGTGGATGCCGCCACCCGCTGCGAAGATCGTACGGGCGTCCACCAGGGTGACGGTGCGGCCGGGGAACAGGCGGCGGAAGATCGCGGCCGCTTCCTCGTCGCGCGGGTCGTCGAAGGCGCACAGGACGATGCCGTCGTTGCACTGCAGGTGGTTGATGTAGGAGTAGTCGACGAGTTCGCCGTCCTCCTCGATGACGGTGGGGGCCGGGACCTCCACCACCTCCAGTTGGCGGCCCCGGGCGTCGGTGGACGCGCGCAGTGCCTTGACGATCTCGTTGCAGATCGCGTGGTCGGGGTGGTCGGGGTTGGGCTGGGTGTGGACCATCACCACGCCGGGGCGGGCGAAGGCGGCGACGATGTCGACGTGGCCGCGGGTGCCGAACTGGCCGTAGTCGGCGTAGAGGCCGCGGGGCAGCCAGATGGCCTTGGTGGTGCCGAGGTGGGCGTGGATCTCGGCCTCGACCTCTTCCTTGGTGCGGCCGGGGTTGCGGCCCGGGTCGAGCTGCACGGTTTCGGTGAGGAGCACGGTGCCCTCGCCGTCGACGTGGATGCCGCCGCCCTCGTTGACGAGCGAGGTGGCGTAGCGGCGGGCGCCGGCGAGGTCACAGACCTGTTCGGCTATCTTCGCGTCGCGGTCCCAGGCGGCCCATTCCTGGGCGCCCCAGCCGTTGAACACCCAGTCCACGGCGGCGAGTTCGCCCTGGTCGTTGGTGAGGAAGGTGGGGCCGATGTCGCGCATCCAGGCGTCGTCGAGGGGGCGTTCGACCAGGTCGATGTCGTCGCCGAGCAGGGCGCGGGCGCCTTCCAGCTGGCCGGGGCCGGCGACCACGGTGACCGGTTCGTACTGCCGGACGGCGCGGGCGACCGCGGCCCAGGCGGCGCGGGACTCGGCGAGGGTGTCGCCGTCTTCGGTGCCGAAGGTGAAGTTGGGGCCGGGCCAGGCCATCCAGGTGCGCTCGTGCGGGGCCCACTCGGGGGGCATGTGGAAGCCGTCGGCGGCGGGCGTGTTCATACGGGGTCCTCGGTCCTCGGGTGGTGTGCGCGGGGGTCGCGGAGCGGAAGGTGGTGGGCGGGGTCGTCTACCGGTGTGTCTGTAACGGTGTTACGAAGTGGGTGGTACGGCGGCCCCGGGCGTGGTCGGCGGAGTCTCGTCGGTACGGGCCGGGCTGCGGCGGGCGCGTCAGAGGAAGTAGAGCCTGGACAGGGAGACGGTGTCGGCGGGTTCGGAGCGCATGGGGTCGCCGTCGAGGGTGACCAGTCCGGTGCGTTCGTCGACTTGGACGTCGCCGACCCGGGCGTTGTGGATGAGGTTGCGGGGGCCGATGCCGCGGGTGCCGCGGACCGCGACGCGGCGGCGGCGGGTGGGCATGCCGTCGTTGCCCTGGGCGACCGCGGCTCCGGCGACGAAGGCCACCGAGATCTCGGCGGGCGTCGCCCCGTGCGCACCGAACTGCGGCCCCAACACCAACGGTTCGCACGTGTCGGTAGCCGCGTTGGGATCACCGGTCACGCCGTAGGCCGGGAAACCGGACTTCAGCACCAGCTGCGGCTTGGCACCGAAGAACTGCGGCTTCCACAACACCACGTCCGCCATCTTGCCGACCTCGATCGACCCGATCTCATGCGACAGACCGTGCGCGATCGCCGGATTGATCGTCAGCTTCGCGACATACCGCAGAACACGCGCGTTGTCGTCGTGTGCGCCGTCGCCGTCCATCGGACCCAACTCGGCCTTCATCTTCCCGGCCATCGCGAAGGTTCGCCGCACCGTCTCACCGGCCCGCCCCATCCCCTGGGCGTCGGAGGAGGTGATGCCGATCGCGCCGAGGTCGTGCAGCACGTCCTCCGCGCCCATGGTCCCGGCCCGAATCCGGTCCCGGGCCATCGCCGCGTCACCGGGCAGATCCGTCTTCAGATCATGAACCGACACGATCATGCCGTAGTGCTCGGCCACCGCGTCCCGCCCGAACGGCAGCGTCGGATTGGTCGACGAACCGATCACGTTCGGTACACCGGCCATCTTCAACACGTTCGGTACGTGCCCGCCACCACACCCCTCGATGTGGAAGGCGTGAATGGTCCGCCCGTCCAACACCCGCAGGGTGTCCTCGACCGTCAGGCACTCGTTCAGGCCGTCACTGTGCAACGCGACCTGTACGTCGTACTCCTCGGCCACCCGCAACGCGGTGTCCAGGGCCCGGGCGTGCGCACCCATGTCCTCGTGCACCTTGAACCCCAGCGCGCCCCCCTCGGCCAACGCCTCCACCAACGGCGCCTCGCCGGACGACGAACCACGGCCCAGAAAACCGATGTTGACCGGCCAGGCGTCGAACGCGTTGAACGCGTGCCGCAACGCCCACGGCGAGTTCACCCCGACTCCCCAGACCGGGCCGAACTCCTGCCCGATGATCGTGGTCACGCCGGAAGCCAGCGAAGCCTCCATCACCCGCGGCGACAGCAGGTGCACGTGGGTGTCCACGGCGCCGGCCGTGGCGATCATGCCCTCACCGGAAACGATCGACGTCCCCGTCCCCACCACGACGTCGACCCCGTCGAGCGTGTCGGGATTACCCGCCCGACCGATCGCGTGGATACGACCCTCACGAATCCCGATCGACGTCTTGCGGATGCCCTGCACCGCGTCGATCACCAGGACGTTGCTGATCACCACGTCGCACGTCTCGCGCAGCGACGCGGCCTTCAGGTGCATCCCGTCCCGGGCCGTCTTGCCGAAACCGGCCAGGAACTCCTCACCCGGCTTCTGCGAGTCCGACTCGACGCGGACGACCAGCCCGGAGTCCCCCAGGACCACCCGATCACCGGCACGCGGACCGTGAACCGACGCGTACTCGTGAGGGTCGATGCTCGCGCTCACGCCTGCTCCTCCGCTCCCAGATAGCCACACGCCACAGCCCGGCGCAGCGCCTCGCGCTTCGCGCCCGGCGCATCCAACGGCCCGTCCACCAGACCCGCGAACCCGATCGCGACCCGCCCACCGCCGATCGGCACCAGACCGACCTCCGCCGCGCCACCCGGATCGAACCGCACCGACGAGCCCGCCGGCACGCACAACCGCATGCCGTAGGCGGCCGCGCGATCGAACTCCAACCGCGGGTTGGCCTCGAAGAAGTGGAAGTGCGAGGTGACGCTGATCGGCACGACCGCCGTGTTGCGGACGGAGATCACCACTGCGGGTTCGACCTCCGGATCGGCCGGGCCGGGCAGTACGGCGCCGGGTGCGAGCGGCGCCGCGTCGTCGGTCGGTGCGGCGGGCTCGGCGCCGATCGGGTCGGTGACCACCGCGAGCCGGGAGCCGTCGTCGAAGACCGCCTCCACGTGCACCTCGGTGACGACGTCGGCCACCCCGGGCAGGACATCCTCGGGGCCCAGCACGCTGCGGGCCGCCTCGATGGCCTGAGCGAGGCGGCGCCCGTCCCGCGCCGCCTCGCAGACTGTGTCCGCGATCAACGCGGTCGCCTCGGGGACGTTGAGCTTCAGGCCGCGGGCCCGGCGCGCCCGCGCCAGTTCGGCCGCGCCGAACAGCAACAGTCGGTCGCGCTCCGTGGGGGTGAGCCGCATCCTGTCACTTCCTCCCGCTCGATTTGAGCATCACTCTAACTTGGAATCCATCGTTCCGAAAGCATTGACCTAGGCAGCACCCGTGCTTCATATTGAGCGTCGCTCTAGAAGATGGCTTGAACTGATCGTTTTTAGAGCATCACTCAAATGATCTCGCAACAGCGAGCCCGCGCTTCGTAGACACCACCGAACGAAGCTCTTGTCCACGACGGAGCACCGCGCCAAGCACCGCTTCTCACACCTGTTCCGGCCTCTCAGGGGAGCCTCATGCCGATAGAACAACGCGGAGTCGACACGATCCCGGACGAGGAACGCACCAGTAGGCCTCGCGACCTCGTCTCCATCCTGCTCGGCTCGAACCTCGCACTCGGCGTTGTGATCTTCGGCTGGCTACCGGTCTCGTTCGGCCTCGACTTCTGGGGCTCGGTGAGCTCGCTGGCGGCCGGCACCCTGGTCGGCGCGCTGCTGACCGCACCGCTCGCCCTGGTCTCGCTGCGCAGCGCGACCAACCTCTCCACCAGCAGCGGCGCCTTCTTCGGCGTCCGCGGCCGCCTCATCGGCTCGGTGATCGGCCTGCTGCTCTCGCTCGGCTACACCGCACTGACCCTCTGGGTCGGCGGGGACGCCATGGTCGGCTGTCTGCACCGCCTCATCGGCCTGCCGGCCGACGGGGCGGCGTACACGATCGTCTACGCGGTGCTGGCCGCCGCCACCGCCATCGGCGCGGTCTACGGCTACAAGGTGCTGCTGCGGCTCAGCAAGGTGCTCTCGATCGGCCTGACGATCCTGCTGGTGATCGGCGTCTTCGCCTTCGCGCACCACTTCAGCACCGCATCGATCCCCGGCGTCCACTACGCGCTGGGCGGCTACTGGCAGACCTGGCTGCTCTCCGCGGTCTCCGCCGGCCTGAGCGGCCCGATCGCCTTCATCACCCTGCTCGGCGACTACAGCCGCTACATCTCCCCCCGCCGGCACGGCTCCAAGGCGGTCTTCGGCGCCACCTACGTGGGTCTGGTCCTCGGTCTGCTGGTGCCGCAGCTGTTCGGTACGTTCAGCGCGCTCGCGGTCGGCGCCGGCTCCGACTACGCCGGGCCGCTGGTCGCCGGCGCACCCCTGTGGTACCTGGTCTTCCTGCTGCTGAACGCCTCCGCCGGCTCGGCCGGCAACTCCGGCCTGATGCTCTACAGCATGGGCCTGGACCTGGACGCGATCCTGCCGCGCGCCACCCGCACCCAGGCCACCTACGTCGTCGCCGCGCTCTCCACCGCGCTCGTCTACGTCGGCCACTTCCTGTGGGACGCGCAGAACGCGATGACCGCCTTCGTCCTGCTGATGACCGCCATCGGCACTCCGTGGGCGGTCATCACCGTGATCGGGTTCGTCCGCTGCCGCGGCGTCTACGACCCGGACTCGCTCCAGGTCTACAACCGCGGCACGGTCGGCGGCGTGTACTGGTTCAAGGCCGGCTGGAACGTCCAGGCCGCCATCGCCTGGGCCCTGGGCTCCGCGGTCGGCCTGCTGGCCGTGGGCTCCCCCTACGAGGGGCCGCTGCTGAAGTACACCGGCGGGATCGACATGAGCTTCCTGCTGGCCGCCGCCACCGCCGCGCTCGTCTACCTGCTGCTCATCGCCCGGCAGCCGCGCCCGGTCCCGCCGCTGCGCGCGGCCGCGGCCACCGCGCAGTCCGCCGCCGCGGAGACGCCCACCAAGGTCGGCTGACCACCGCCCGCCACGCGTGGCGCATCGACGAAGGCCGCCCCGGCACGATGCCGGGGCGGCCTTCGTCGATGCGCAGCGCGTACGGACCAGGGGCCCACGCGTCAGCCGATGGTGTGCATCCAGCCGTGCTCGTCGGCGGTCACCCCGCGCTGGATGTCCAGCAGCGCCTCGCGCAGCTTCAGCGTGACCTTGCCCGGCTCGCCGCCGGACTGGGTCCACTCGACGCCCTCGCGCTTGACCGTGCCGACCGGCGTGATCACCGCGGCGGTGCCGCAGGCGAACACCTCGGTGAGCGTGCCGTTGGCGGAGTCGTTCTGCCACTGGTCGATGGAGACCCGCCCCTCCTGCGACTCGAAGCCCAGGTCGCGGGCGACGGAGAGCAGGGAGTCGCGGGTGACGCCGGCGAGCAGCGAACCGGTCAGCTTCGGGGTGACGATCAGCGGCTTCTCGTTGTCCGCGGCGCCGTAGACGAAGTAGAGGTTCATCCCGCCGAGCTCCTCGACCCAGGTGTGCTCCACCGCGTCGAGGTAGGCGACCTGGTCGCAGCCGCGCGCCGCGGCCTCGGCCTGGGCGAGCAGCGACGCGGCGTAGTTGCCGCCGGTCTTGGCGTCGCCCATGCCGCCGGGGACGGCCCGCACCCGGTCCTCGGACAGCCAGATGGAGACCGGCTTGACGCCGCCGGGGAAGTACGCGCCGGCCGGCGAGGCGATCACGACGAAGAGGTACTCGCCGGCGGGCTTGACGCCCAGCCCCACCTCGGTGGCGATCATGAAGGGGCGCAGGTACAGCGACTCCTCGCCGCCGTGCGCCGGCACCCAGTCCTTGTCCTGCTGGACCAGCAGGTCGCAGGCCTCGATGAAGGTCTCGACCGGCAGCTCGGGCATGGCCAGCCGGCGGGCGGACGCCTGGAAGCGGCGGGCGTTGGCGTCCGGGCGGAAGGTGGCGACGCTGCCGTCGGGCTGGCGGTATGCCTTGAGGCCCTCGAAGATCTCCTGCGCGTAGTGCAGGACGTTGGTCGCCGGGTCGAGGGAGAGCGGCCCGTAGGGCACGAGCTGTCCGTCGTGCCAGCCGCGGCCCTCGGTCCACTTGATCGTCACCATGTGGTCGGTGAAGTGGCGGCCGAAGCCCGGGGCGGCCAGGATCTGCTCCCGCTCCGCCGCGGGCAGCGGGTGCGAGGAGGGCTTGAGCTCGATCGTCGGCGTCGTCATGTATGCGTGTCCTTCACTGCGGTGGTCCGATGCCTGGGGGCGCTCCCCCACCGGCGTGCGCTGGGGAGGGTCACCGGCCCAGCCCTCCGGCCGGGGGTCGGGGAGGTTGCCCGTTCGCGGCACCGGTGCGGTTGGGAGCGGCCGCGCGCACTGTGGGTAGTCGGTCGTACCGGTCGTTACTGGGACGTCCAACTTTCCCGCCGCACGGCGGCCCCTCGTCCGATTATCGCTCGTGGGTGTCCGCCGTCGGAACCGGTGTGCGCGGCCCGCGTCAGATGGTGGCATCCAACTCGCCGGTAGCCCAGACGGGGTCAATGCGGACAGCGCCGGACCGTAGACCGGCCCGGCGCTGAAGTGCTGCTGGTGCGTCGGGCGTCAGCCCGCTACGCGTGCGGCGATCGCGTCGCCGATCGCGTCGGTGGTGCGGGCCGCACCGTCCCGGGCCTCCAGGTCGGTGGCCACCTCCGCCTCGATGCGGGCGGCCTGCTCCTCGAAGCCGAGGTGGCGCAGCAGCAGCGCGACGGAGAGGATCGTGGCGGTCGGGTCGGCCTTGCCGGTGCCCGCGATGTCCGGTGCGGAGCCGTGGACGGGCTCGAACATCGACGGGAAGTCGCCGGTGGGGTTGATGTTCCCGGAGGCGGCCAGGCCGATGCCGCCGGTGACGGCCGCGGCGAGGTCGGTGAGGATGTCGCCGAAGAGGTTGTCGGTGACGATCACGTCGAACCGCTCGGGCTGGGTGACCAGGAAGATCGTCGCCGCGTCGACGTGCAGGTAGTCGGTGGTGACGTCGGGGTACTCCTGGCCGACCCGGTCGAAGATCTTCTTCCACATGTGGCCGGCGTAGACCAGGACGTTGTTCTTGTGGACCAGCGTCAGCTTCTTGCGGGGCCGGGCGTTGGCCCGCTCGTAGGCGTCGCGGACGACCCGCTCCACGCCGTAGGCGGTGTTCACGCTGACCTCGGTGGCGACCTCGGCCGGGGTGCCGGTGCGCAGGCTGCCGCCGTTGCCGGTGTACGGGCCCTCGGTGCCCTCGCGGACGACGACGAAGTCGATGTCGGGGCGGCCGGCGAGCGGGGTCGCGGTGTTCGGGAACAGCTTCGAGGGGCGCAGGTTGACGAAGTGGTCGAAGGCGAAGCGGAGTTTGAGCAGCAGCCCGCGCTCCAGGACGCCGGACGGCACCGTCGGGTCGCCGATCGCGCCGAGCAGGATCGCGTCGTGCTGCTTGAGCGCCTCCAGCTCCGCTTCCGGCAGGGTCTCGCCGGTCCGGTGCCAGCGCTTGGCCCCGAGGTCGTATTCCTTGGTTTCCAGCTTGACGTCCTGCGGGAGGACCGCGGTCAGGACCTTCAGGCCCTGCGCCACGACTTCCTGGCCGATACCGTCACCGGGGATCACTGCGAGGCGAATGCTGCGAGACATGTTTGGACCCTACTCTCCGTCCCAGTGATTGACACGTAACGTCCGACATGCGGACATCGCCGCCTGGTGCACGAGCAGCGGCCATCCCGCGTTCACCCCGGCGCCGCACGACCGTCGGCCGGCACTGCGAGATTCGGCCACATGACTGCACATCCCCGGGGGGAGCGCCCACTGCCCTCGCACACCCCCCGCGTCGGCATACCGGAGCAGCTCGCGGCCCGGATGACCATGCCCGAGCAACACGAGTACCTCCGCACCAAGCTGACCCGCCGGGGGCTGCTGCGCAGTTCCGCGGTGACCGCCGGCATGGTCGCCGGGGGCGGCCTGCTCGCCGCGCCCGCCGCGCAGGCCGCCGGGCCGGTGCTGCTGTCCGCGCCCGCCACCACCGCCGTCGACGGTCACCTGGTGGCCCCGTTCGGCCGGCACCTCGCCTTCGGCGCGGACCCGCGGAGCCAGATGCGCATCGGCTGGCAGGTGCCGTTCGCGGTCAAGCGGCCGTACCTGCGGGTCGGCGTCAAGCCGTGGGACCTGGGCCGCAAGGTGCCGGCCGAGGTGCGCCATCTGCACACCCCGTCGCTGTCGGCCAAGCTGCCGGCGGTGGACCAGTTCTACCTGCACGCCGCGCTCGACGGCCTGCGCCCGGGGACCACGTACTACTACGGGGTCGGCCACGACGGCTTCGACCCGGCCGATCCGCGTCACTTCTCCACCGTCGGCACCTTCCGCACCGCGCCGGCGCGCGCCGAGAAGTTCGTCTTCACCGCCTTCGGCGACCAGGGCGTCAGCTACCACGCCCTCGCCAACGACCAGTTGATCCTGGGCCAGAACCCGTCGTTCCACCTGCACGCGGGCGACATCTGCTACGCCGACCCGGACGGCCAGGGATCCGAGCACGACACCTACGACGCCCGCGCCTGGGACCAGTTCCTCGCCCAGACGGAGACCGTCGCGAAGTCGGTGCCGTGGATGGTGACGACCGGCAACCACGACATGGAGGCGTGGTACTCGCCCAACGGCTACGGCGGCCAGTCCGCCCGCTGGTCGCTGCCGACCAACGGCCCGGACCCGGAGCGGGCGCCCGGCATCTACTCGTTCACCTACGGCAACGTCGCCGTCGTCGCCCTGGACGCCAACGACGTCTCCTACGAGATCCCGGCGAACGCGGGCTACACGCAGGGCCGGCAGACCCGCTGGCTGGACCGCCGGCTCGGTGAGCTCCGGGCCACCGCCGGCATCGACTTCGTGGTGGTCTTCTTCCACCACTGCGCGTTCTCCACCACCAACTCGCACGCCTCCGAGGGCGGGGTCCGCGACACCTGGCTGCCGCTCTTCGAGAAGCATCAGGTGGACCTGGTGGTCAACGGTCACAACCACGTCTACGAGCGCACCGACGCCATCAAGGGCGGTCGGGTCGCCAAGCGGGTCCCGATCGGGGAGACCGTGGACGCCGCGCGCGAGGGCATCGTGTACGTGACGGCCGGCGGGGCCGGGAAGTCGCTCTACGACTTCCCCGTGCCGGACAGCTACGAGGGCCACGTCAAGGACCTGGACCACGTGGACACCTACCACTGGGTCAAGGGCCGGGCGAAGGCCAAGGAGACCGTCGAGTGGTCCCGGGTCCGCTACACCGGCTACTCGTTCATCGCCGTCGAGGTCACCCCGGGTGCCCGTCCCAGGATGGCGGTCACCGCCCTCGCCGAGTCGGGCGAGCGCGTCGACCACTTCGAGGTGACCCGCTCCCGCCGCCGGAGCTGACCGCCCGCACCACCGCGCCAGGGGCGCCCGGGACCACGGTCCCGGGCGCCTTCGTGCGTGTGGGGGGTGGGCGCTGCTCAGTGACCGGTGGAGCCGCCGTTGTCCCGGCGGTCGAGCGCGCGCTGGAGGGCGGCCGCGGCGTTGCGGCGGTCGGCGTCGTTGATCTGACGGGAGGAGTGACGGGTCCTGCGGACGGTGGTGTCGGCCATGATGCGCGTCTCCCATGCCAAAGCCCCGAGAACGGTCGGGTGCGTCGATGAAGAGGGGTGGGTGGTGCGAGTGGCCGGAAGGGCGGGGGCCGCGGCGCCGCAGGGGTCACCTGCGCGGGCGCACCGGGCCGCATCCGCATTCGCTGGTGGAGCGATACGTTCGGCTCCTACAAAGCTAGGACAGCCCGGCCGTGATGTCTGCACAATTACTTGGGCTTCCTACTATTTGAGACGGCGATCATGAACGGGCCGGGTCCGGGCGCGGTCCGGCGCCGCCCACGGCCGCGGCCCGGCACCCCTGGAAGGGGCACCGGGCCGCGGGCGGGCAGGGGGCGTCAGCCCATGTGCGGGTAGCGGTAGTCGGTCGGCGGAACCAGGGTCTCCTTGATGGAGCGGGTGGAGGTCCAGCGCATCAGGTTCTGCTTGGCGCCGGCCTTGTCGTTGGTGCCGGAGGCGCGGCCGCCACCGAACGGCTGCTGGCCGACCACGGCGCCGGTGGGCTTGTCGTTGATGTAGAAGTTGCCGGCCGCGAAGCGCAGCTTCTCGCAGGTGGCGGCGGCCGCCGCGCGGTCCTGGGCGATCACGGCGCCGGTCAGGCCGTAGGCCGAGGCGGACTCCATCTGGTCGAGCATGGCCTCGTAGCCGCCCTCGGTGGAGTCGTCGTAGACGTGGACGCCGAGGATCGGGCCGAAGTACTCGTCCTTGAAGATCTCGTTCTCCGGGTCGGTGGAGACCAGGACCGTCGGGCGGACGAAGTAGCCCACGCCGTCGTCGTAGGTGCCGCCGGCGACGACCTCGACGGTCGGGTCGGCCTTGGCGCGGTCGATCGCCGCCTTGTTCTTGGCGAACGAGCGCTCGTCGATGACGGCGCCCATGAAGTGCGCCAGGTCGGTGACGTCGCCCATGGTCAGGGCGTCGACCTCGGCGGCGAACTCCTCCTTGAAGCCGGCGTTCCACAGGGACGCCGGGACGTAGGCGCGGGAGGCCGCGGAACACTTCTGGCCCTGGAACTCGAAGGCGCCGCGGGTCATGGCGGTCTTCAGCACGGCCCGGTCGGCCGACGGGTGGGCGACGATGAAGTCCTTGCCGCCGGTCTCGCCGACCAGGCGGGGGTACGTCTTGTACTTCTCGATGTTGGTGCCGACCGTCTTCCACAGGTACTGGAAGGTCTTGGTCGAGCCGGTGAAGTGGATGCCCGCCAGGTCGGGGTGGGTCAGGGCCACCTCCGAGACGTCCTTGCCGTCGCCGGTGACGAGGTTGATGACGCCGGGCGGCAGACCGGCCTCCTCCAGCAGGCGCATCAGCAGCACCGCGGCGAAGGTCTGGGTGGGGGACGGCTTCCAGACCACCACGTTGCCCATGAGGGCGGGGGCGGTGGGGAGGTTGCCGGCGATCGCGGTGAAGTTGAACGGCGTGATCGCGTAGACGAAGCCCTCCAGGGGGCGGTGGTCCGAGCGGTTCCAGACGCCGGGGGCGTTCGCCGGGGGCTGCTCGGCCAGGATCTGGCGCGCGAAGTGGACGTTGAAGCGCCAGAAGTCGACGAGCTCGCAGGGCGTGTCGATCTCGGCCTGCTGGGCGGTCTTGGACTGGCCGAGCATGGTGGCGGCGGCCATCGTCTCGCGCCAGGGGCCGGCCAGCAGGTCGGCGGCCTTGAGGATGATCGCGGCCCGGTCGTCGAAGGACATCGCGCGCCAGGCGGGGGCAGCGGCCAGCGCGGCGTCGACCGCTTCCTGGGCGTCCTGGACGGTGGCGTTGGCGTACGTGCCCAGGCGGGCGGAGTGGTGGTGCGGCTGTACGACGTCGAAGCGTTCGCCGCCGCCCATCCGCCGCGCGCCACCGATGGTCATCGGCAGCTCGATGGGGTTGCCGGCCAGCTCCTTGAGCTTGGCCTCCAGGCGGAAGCGCTCCGGGCTGCCCGGGGCGTAGCTGTGCACCGGCTCGTTCACCGGCACGGGGACCTGGGTCACAGCGTCCATGGTGGCCGTGTCTCCTTACGCTTGCGATCGTCGGTTCGCGATCGTTTCCGTTGTCGTACGTCGGTGTACGTCGGTCGTGCCGAGGCCGCTGCCACGGCGGGTGGCCGGGGGTGACCGGCGGTGGGGGTGCCGTCCCGGTACGTTCCCCCGTCCCCCAGGATCCACCCATACGGTGCCAAAAGAACCGCAAAGGCGGGTCCCGGGTCGGCCGGGGTCTCCCCCGGCCGCAGGTGTGGGGAGGTCCTCAGCCGCGGGTGGCCAGGGACCGCAGGAAGAACGCGAGGTTGGCCGGGCGCTCGGCGAGGCGGCGCATGAAGTAGCCGTACCAGTCGGTTCCGTAGGGGATGTAGACCCGCATCCGGTGGCCTTCCTCGACCAGTCGCTGCTGCTCCGCCTCGCGGATGCCGAACAGCATCTGGAACTCGTAGTCGGCGGGCTTGCGGCCGTTGCGGTGCGCCAGTTCCTGGGCGATGGCGACCATCCGCGGGTCGTGCGAGCCGACCATCGGGTAGCCCTGTCCGGCCATCAGGATCTTCAGGCAGCGCACGTAGGCCCGGTCGACCTCCCGCTTGTCCTGGAACGCGACCGTCGCGGGCTCCTTGTACGCGCCCTTGACCAGCCGCACCCGGGAGCCCTCCCCGGCCAGTGCGCGGCAGTCGTCCTCGGTGCGGAAGAGGTAGGACTGGAGCACCGCGCCCGTCTGGGGGAAGCGCTCGCGCAGCGTGCCGAGGATGGCGAGGGTGGAGTCCACGGTGGTGTGGTCCTCCATGTCCAGCGTCACGGTGGTGCCGGCTTCGGCGGCGGCTTCGACCACCGGAGTGACGTTGCGCAGTGCGAGGTCGTGCCCGCCGGACAGCGCCTGGCCGAAGGCGGAGAGCTTGACCGACATCTCGGCCCGGGCGCCGAGCCCCAATTCCTTGAGGGCGCCGGCGAGCTGGAGGTAGGCGTCGCGGTTGCGCAGCGCCTCCGCCGGGTCGGTAATGTCCTCGCCGAGGTGGTCGAGGGTGACCTCCATGCCGCGGGCGGCCAGCAGCCGCACGGCCGCCATCGACTCGTCCAATCGCTCGCCCGCGACGAACCGCTCGACCACGGGGCGGGTGACCGGAGCGGCCGCGACGACGCGGCGGATGCTGTCGCTGCGCGCGGCGGCGAGGAGCACGGGACCCAGCATGGGGCACCTCCACGATTCAGGATGACAAATGCCGGGGCGGGCGCCGATCGGGCGGTCGCGGCGGCAAGATGAGCCACCTGAAATTTAAGGATCTCGCCACTTTCCGGCCATCGACAGCTGTCACGCCTTCGTGGCCGGCATCTCAGACAGATGTATGAGAATGGGAGGCAGGTGACGGCTGCGACAGGAGAGGGGTCGGGCGGCGGTGCGCGGGGACTACCAACAGTTGGTGGACGAGATCTCGGCGGCGCTCGGGGCGCCGGCGACGCTGGAGGACCGGGACTTCGGATTGATCGCGTTCGGCGCGCACGAGAGCGAGGACGACGAGGTCATGGACCCGGTGCGGACCCGTTCGATCCTCCAGCGGCGGTCCTCGGCGGCGGTGCGCGCGTGGTTCGAGGCGTTCGGCATCGCCCGCGCCACCGCTCCGCTGCGGATCCCCCCGGACCCGGCGGCCGGCGTCTTCAAAGGCCGGATCTGTCTCCCCGTACGGCACCGCGGGGTGGTGCACGGGTACGTGTGGCTGCTGGACGACGGCCATCTGACCGACCTGGAGCTGGGCGGCGCGAGCGCCCCGCCCGACCCCCGGATGGCCCAGGCGATGGAGATCGCCGCGCGGATCGGCGCGCTGCTGGCCGACGAGTCCCGGGCCGGCTCCGAACTCGCCCAGGTGTTGCGGGAGTTGCTGACCTCCCGGGCCGCCGGTCGGGCCGCCGCGGCGGCCGCGCTGCGGGACGCCCTGCGGGACACCCTGCGCTTCACCCCCGGCACCCCGCTCACCCTGGTGGCGGTCCTGCCCTGGGATGCCGCCGCCACCGACACCGCTCCGCTGCCCAGCCTGCCCGGGCTGCTCGCGGCCTGTCCGCTGCCCACGGCCGCCGGCGGCCCGCCGGACGGCGCGGACCGCCCGGACGCTCCCGCCGCGGCCGGCTCCGGCGCCGCCGGCCGCACACGGACCGAGCCCGCACTGGCCGCGCTCGTCCGGCTGCGCCAGACCGGGTCGCTGACGCCGGCGCACACGGCCGCCGAGCACCTGCTGCGCTCCCCGCGGGCGGGCGGCATCCCGAGCCCGGCCGGCCGGGCGGGGGCCCGCCCCTCCCGGGCCGCCGCCGGGATCGGGCTCGCCACCCGGGAGCTCACCGACCTGGCGACCTCCTGGCGGCAGGCCCTGGACGCGGCCCGCGCGGCCCGCGCCGAACCCCGGCTCGGCCCCGTCGCCGCCTGGCACACCCTCGGTGCCTACCGGATGCTGACCGCCCTCCCGGCCACCCCGACCGACCCCGCGGTCGGGCCGCTGCTGGCCCCCGCGCACGCCGAACTCGCCCGGACCGCCGAGGCGTTCTTGGACTGCGCGGGGCAGGCCGGCCGCACCGCGCAGCAGTTGGGCATCCACCGCCAGACGCTGTACTACCGCCTGGGCCGGGTCGAGAAGCTGACCGGCCTCGACCTGGACGAGGGCGCGGACCGGCTGCTGCTGCACATGGCGCTGAAGGCGGCGCGGCTCTGAAGCCGGCCGGCCCTCGGGTCAGCCGGCCGGCGGCGGCGCGGGCCGGTCTCCCCCGGCCGGCGCCGCGCCGCAGAACTCCGCCTCGGCCACGTCGACGTAGAGCGCCGGATCCGGCAACCAGTCGCCGTTGACGTCGAACGTCAGCTGGTGCCGCCCGTCCGCCGTGCCGAACATCGCGGACAGGGAGCCGTTGGTCCGGCCGGTGTGCCCGAGCACCGTCGTCCCGCAGGACAGCTCGACGGCGTCCACCCCGAGCCCGAAGGCGTAGCCCTCGCCCGCCGGAACGGTGCGCCGCAGCTCCGCCATCTGGGCGGGCGGCAGCAACCGGCCGCCGAGCAGCGCCCGGTGGAAACGGTTGAGGTCGCGGGTGGTGGAGATGATCTCGCCGGCCGCGCCCAGCCAGCTCATGTCCTGCTCGGTGGCGTCGTGGACCGGGGCGTTCGGGGCCGGGTCGTGGAGCCGGCTGTAGCCGACCGGGTGCGGTGCGGGCAGCGTCGGGTCGGTGCCGGGGAACGAGGTCTCCGTCAGCCCCAGCGGTCGCAGGATGCGGCGCGTGACCTCGTGGGCGTAGGGGTGCCCGGTGGCCTTCTCGATGACCATCCCGGCGAGGACGTAGTTGGTGTTCGAGTAGTGCGGCGGCCCGCCCGGCGCGTTCGTCGGCGGGTGCTGCATCGCGACCGCCACCAGGTCCTCGGGCCGGTGGGTGTCGTAGCGGTGCGCGGGGAAGCCGGCGCCGGCGGAGCGTTCGCGGAAGACCGGGTCATCGGTGTGGTTGAAGATGCCGCTGGTGTGGTTGAGCAGTTGGCGCAGGGTG
This sequence comes from Streptomyces diastatochromogenes, assembly GCA_001418405.1. Taxonomy (GTDB): domain Bacteria; phylum Actinomycetota; class Actinomycetes; order Streptomycetales; family Streptomycetaceae; genus Streptomyces; species Streptomyces albulus_C. The sequence continues at coordinate 19,519 of LIQL01000239.1, forward strand.
ATCGTGCGGCCGTCGTGCCCGTGGCCCCGCACGCGTCCGGGGAGCCAGTCGTCGACGGTGTCGTCCAGGTCGAGCCGTCCCTCGGCGGCCAGTTGGAGCAGGACCGTGGCGATGAACGGCTTGGTGTTGCTCGCCGCGCGGAAGTGCTGGTCGGCGGTGTGTCGCCGTCCGGTGGCGGTGTCCGCGAAGCCGGCCGCACCCGTCCAGGTGCCCGCGTCGTCGTCGACCCGGGCGAACGCACCGGGCTGCCCGCCCGCCTCGACCAGTCTCCCTAACGCGGCCTGCGTCGCCGCGTGGCGTGAACCGGCCGCGCGGGCCGGTGCGTTCGCCGCGGTGTCGGCGGCCTGCGCGGGCGCGGCGAGGGTCCCCGCCGCCACCACGGACGCCACGGTCAGGGCCAGGAGGGACGTGCGTGCGCTTTGGCGCTGCATGGGCGGATTTCTCCCGTCGTCGACGGCGCGGGGCGCGGCCGTGTGACGGGAAGGACGCCGAACTCCGTTGTGCGAGTTGAGCGTTGGCGGAGGCCCAAGGCGGCGCCGCCGGATGCCCCGGAGTGCCCCGGGACGCCACCTGTTGTCCATGAAGCCGTTGTCCACAGGACCTGTTGCACCTCGCTACCGGCAAGTAGCGTGTCGGCCGACCGAGGGCCCCCGCTGCCGGGACGGCCCGCCGGGCACTGCTGCCTGCCGCCATGCACCACCGCCCCAGGGGGATTCGATGACCGGGATGAACCGCCGCCAGTTCGTGTCGAGAATGTCCGCCGCGGTGGCGGGCGCCGCCCTGTGGTCGGCGGCCTCCTACGACCAGGCGCTGGCCGTCACCGCGGCCCGGGCCGTGCGCACCAGGGGCACCACGCTGGAGCAGGCCGCCCGCCCGGTGGGCACCGGCGCGTACAAGCGGTTGGCGGCCGGGCCCGGTTGGCCGCTGGTGGTGCGCGGCGACCTGGCCGGGGGCCGCGCGGGCCGGGACGATCGGCGCACCGGGCTCGCCTCGTTCGTGCAGTTCACCGACCTGCACCTGGCCGACGTCGAATCGCCCGTGCGGTTCGAGTACTTGGCGCGGTTCAACGACAGCGCGTACCGCCCGCAGGAGGCGCTGACCGTGCGCGGCGCCTCGTCACTGGTCGAGCGGGTCAACGCGGTGCGCCGGGGCCCGTACACCGACCTGCCGTTCGGCTCGGTGATGGCCACCGGCGACAACACCGACAACCACGAGCAGATCGAGCTCGACTGGTACCTGACGGTGATGAGCGGCGGCCGGATCACCCCCAGCAGCGGCGACCCCCGGCGCTACGAAGGCGTGCAGAACTCCGGCAACGCGGCGTACTGGAACCCGGAGTCCGCGCTCCAGGACGCCTACAAGGCCAAGGGGCTGCCGCAGATACCCGGCTTCCTGACCGGCGCGACCCGCCCGTTCACCGCACCCGGCCTGTCCGTGCCCTGGTACACCACGGTCGGCAACCACGACGACAGCATCGAGGGCACCCTGCCCGACCTCGGGCTGCTGGGCGAGCTGTACACCGGCGACCGGAAGCTGGAGGGTTGCGACGACGCCGCCGCGGCCCGGCTCGCGGACGCGCTCAAGAACGACCCGGCGCACGCCGCGACGCTGCTCGGTGCGCTGCTGTCCGGGGGCGGCGCGATCCGCAAGATCACACCGGACGAGCGGCGCCGCCCGTTCACCCCGGCCGAGTTCGCCAAGGCCCATCTGGACCCGGCGTACACCGGCGCGGGCCCGGTGGGCCACGGCTTCACCTCGGACGCGGCGGCCAGCGGTCGCCTCTACTACTCCTTCCCGCTCGCCGAGGGCGTCCTGGGCATCAGCCTGGACACCACCAACCGGGCGGGCTGGGCGGATGGTTCGGTGGGCACCGCCCAGCTGCGCTGGCTGGAGTCGGTCCTCCAGGAGCACAGCGGCCGCTGGTACGACGCCGACGGCCGTACGGTGCGCGGCAGCGGCGGCGACGCACTCATCGTCCTCTTCAGCCACCACACCAGCACCAGCATGGGCAACCTGCTGCCGGACCCGTACCACCCCTTCGAGGCGCGGCACGACGGCAAGGCCCTGGTCGACCTGCTCCAGCGCTACCCGAACGTCGTCGCCTGGGTGAACGGCCACACCCACGAGAACCGCATCACCCCGCACGGCCACCCGGTGCCGGAGCGCGCCTTCTGGGAGATCAACACCGCCTCGCACGTCGACTATCCGCAGCACGCCCGGATCATCGAGCTGGCCGACAACGGCGACGGCACACTGTCCCTGTTCACCACCCTCATCGAGTCCGCGGCCCCGTACACCACCGACGTCACGGACACCTCCGACGCCGGGCTGGCCGCCCTCTACCGCGAACTGTCCTACAACGACCCCTACGCCACCCCGGACGCCAAGCTCGGCACCGCCGCCGACCACAACACCGAGCTGCTGCTCACCCGTCCCGGGAAGTGAACCGCGGGACCCGGGCACCGGCCCGGGTCCGCTCCGGCCCCGGTTCTGGTTCTGGTTCTGGTT
>LIQL01000239.1:22031-22207 GCA_001418405.1 Streptomyces diastatochromogenes
CCGTCCCCGGTCCGCCGCGCTCGTCCCGGCCGCGCCACGGCCGCTCGTCGTCGGTCGCCCCCTTCCGTCGGGGCGGTCCGCCGGCCTCGTCGGCCTCGGCGTCGATCTCCAACTGCTCCCCGGACCGCCCGGTGTCGTGGGGATCCTCGGCGCCGCGGGAGACCGCCATCGGGCGG
>LIQL01000024.1 GCA_001418405.1 Streptomyces diastatochromogenes
ACGCCGCGGACGCCGGCGTCGACGAGTTCCACCCCGTCGGGCAGGGCGTGCGCCCCGAGCGCGCGGACCGCCTCGACGCCGAAGCCGTCGTCGCCGAGGAAGATGTTGCCGACGCCCGCGACGAGCGTGCGGCCGGACGGCGGGGTGGCGGGCGCGGCGCTGCTCACTCGTTCTCCAGGGGCGCGAGTTCGTCGGGTTGGAAGTAGAGGAACCGGCCCTGTTCGCGCCGGATGTCGGCGCCCGGGTCGCCGTCGACGGTCACCGCGAGGTGCACCCCGCCGTCCACGTCGTGCAGGACCGCCTCGACCTGCGCGGCGCGGCCGTGCAGGAAGAGGTCCTGGGCGTCGGTGCGGCGGCGTCCGGGGCGCAGGACGACGCGGCTGCCGGCCCCGACCGAGCGGCCGTCGAGGGTGATCCGGTCGGTGAGCGGGTCCACGTCGCGGTCGCCGCCCGGATCCCACCAGGGCGTGTCCGGGCGGGCCGGTTCCGGCGCCGGGTCGGGTCCGGTGACCTCGCGCAGCGCCCGGACGGCACCGTGCAGGCGCTCCAGCACCTCGGGCGGCATGCCGTCGGCGAGGTCGATCACCTCGGCGGCCCGGGGGTCGGTGCCGCGGGCCTCGCGCTTCTCCTGGTCGGTCAGGGCCGCGGTGCGCAGGGCGAGGATCTCGTCGATCTCCAGGGCGTCGTAGAGCGCCCCGGGGCTCTCGGGGGCGATCGCCGGGTGGTCCTCCAGGATGATCGGGGCGGACAGCATCACCTCGGCGCTCCCGGGCGGACCGGCCAGCACCGGCCAGGTGTGTTCGTTGCGGCAGTCGGCGACCGCGCCGCGGGCCCATTCGGGCGGGTCGGTCTGGGAGTGGAACCGACCGGCCGTCACGCCGAGGAAGAGGTGCGCGGCGACGAGGGAGCGGGGCAGCGCCGCGTCCCGGTCGTCCGCCGCCGGGTCCGGGACCCAGCCGCTGGTGTTGCGCACCGTCGCGGTCAGCTTCAGCACCGCGTACGGGCCGGCGATCTCCTGCGCGGTCAGCCGCAGCACCGCGCTGATCTCCTCGCGGCGGCGCACCAGCCGGCCGACGACCCGGCCGTCCGCGTCGTGCACCGGCTCGGTGTCCTCGCCCGGGGGCCAGACCAGCGGGACGGTGACGCCGTCCCCGACGAGGTCGGCGACCGCCACGTCGAGCGGGCAGCGTTCCTCGGTGCCCTCGTCCCAGGGGACCAGCACCCGGTCGGGCAGCTCCAGTTCCGCGACGTCCTCGAACTGCCCGTCGGGGCACCGCCGTTGGACGGTGCGGCGCTGGGCGCGCAGGAACCGCAGCTCGACGGCGAGCCGGGCGCCGGCGCGGGGTTCGACGAGGCATTCGGTGCGCTGGTGGGAGGGTTCGGCCCGGTCGGCGCCCCAGCCCGGCGGCACGAGGACGCCGAACTGCCAGCGCAGCCGGTTCTTGGCGGCGGACGCCCGGTAGGGGTAGAGGACGTAGCCCTCGAAGAGCACGGCGTCCGCGACCTGCCGGGCGGCTGCGAACCGGTCCGCCGGGGTGTCCGTGGGCGCGGAGGTGGTCACGGTGCGGTCCTTTCGGTGGCGGGGCGGACGACGGCGCTGGGGAAGCCCCGGGATCCCGGCCCGCTGCCCTCCGCGGCGGCCAGCAGCGCCGCGACGGTGGCCTCCCAGGACGGCAGGGCGTGCCGGGACCGGAACGCCAACAGCGCGTCCAGGCTCTCCCGCGGCAGCCGCAGCCAGCCGCAGCCGGGGAAGTGGGTGTCGGTCATCTCCCGCCACACGGCGGTCGGCAGCCGGCACTCGGCTTCCTTGTGCCAGGGCACCGGGGAGACCTGGAAGCCACCCGGGCCGGAGAAGACGGTGCCGGAGAAGAGCAGCAGCAGCGGTACCTCGCCGTCGCGCAGGGCGTGCACGTAGCGGCCGGCGGCGACCTCCAGGTCGTAGCTGCACGGGACCGGCAGGTCCACCTCGGTCTCGCCGGTGAAGCCGGGAACCACCTGGGAGACCTGGGCGAACTGGAGGGGCTTGAGGGTGTTGCTCCACCGGGACCGGGCGCCGAAGAGGTCGGCTAGCGCGGCGGTCTCCTCGTCGTCGTAGTCGCGGCGGGCCGGTTCGATGCGCAACTGGCAGCGCAGTGCCAGGGCGTGCACCCGCGCCCCGTCGGCGGCGGTGATCCGCAGCCGGAAGAGGAGCGTCGGGGCGGCGGCGTAGCGGTCGGCGCGGACGCCGGTGCAGTCGAAGGACAGCTCGGTCACGGCCGCCGGGCCTCCTCGCGCGGTTCGCGGGCCCGGTGGGTGATGTCGGCGAAGAAGTCCGCCAGGGCGGCGCGGGCCTCGGCGCCGCCGTCGAAGCCGCGCCACAGCAGCCGCAGCCGGCCGGTGAGTTCGTAGGCGAGGTCGACCGGGATCAGGTGGCAGTCGGTGCGGTCGTCGTCGCGGTGCAGCAGCAGGGCCTCGACGTCGGGTGCGAGCAGGTCGGCGAGGCGGGTGGCGTCGCGGACGGCCTGCCAGGCGGTCGGGTCGAGTTCGCTCTCGGTGGCGCCGGCCGGGCTGGGGTAGAGCGCCACCACCCGGCCCAGGGCGGTGTTGTCCAGCAGGAAGGCGACGCCGACGGGGATCCGCAGCCGGTCCCAGACGGCTTCGTCGAGGCGGTGCGCGGGGTCGGACAGGAAGCGGTCCGGCACGGTTCGGAACTGCCCGCCGCCGGCCCCGGGCCGCTCGAAGAGCAGCGCGCAGTGCGGGCAGGCGCAGGCCAGTCCGCGGTTGCGGGTGTCGACGAGGTGGCGGTGCCGGCCGCCGAGTTCGGTGCCGCACAATTCGCAGCGTTCGGGCAGCGGGGGCGCGGGGGCCCGGAAGCGCCGCAGGCCCCGGTGGGCGGCGGCGGTCCGCGGGGCGCTCACGTCGCCGGGGCGGCGGTCGGCGGACGGCGGGAGATCTGGAGCAGGGGCGGCTCCGGCGCGGCGGCCCGGGTCTCCCACCCGACCGAGGTCACCTCCGGCACGAAGCACGACAGCGCGCCCTCGACCGCGGACCGGTCGGCCCCGCCGCCGCACCCGCAGCCGCCGGAGGCGCTCTCCACCAACCGCAGCGCCCCGGTCTCCGGGACGAACTCCTCGACGGTGACCGCGTCCTGGCTCCGGGCGCTGGACAGCGCCCGGTCGATCCGGGTGGCGGCGTCCTCGGGGTGCAGGTCGTGCAGCACCAACAGGCTGCTGACGAGGGCGTCGCCCAACAGCGCGGCCCGCGGGCCGGCGTCACCGGTGCGCCGCTCGACCAGCTGCATGACGCGGGTCAGCCCCGCGCCGTAGAAGTCCATCAGGACCCGGACGAGTTCCTCGGCGGTCTGCACCGTCGCGGCGTCGCCCTGCCCGGCGAGCCGGTCCAGCAGTTCCTCGACCCGACGGCCGGTCAGTTCGGCGTCCGGGGCGGCGACGGGCGCGGTCATCCGGCCAGCCCGCTCAGCCCGGTGGGAACGTGCATGGTCTCGACGGTCCGGCCGCCGACGTACATGTGCACGCCGCAGGGCAGGCACGGGTCGAAGCTGCGCACCGCCCGCATGATGTCGATGCCCTTGAAGTTCTCCGGGGAGTTCTCCTCGAAGATCGGGGTGTTCTGGACGGCGTCCTCGTAGGGGCCAGGGGTGCCGTAGGAGTCGCGGGTGCTGGCGTTCCACGGCGTCGGCGGGTACGGGTGGTAGTTGGCGATCTTCCCGTCGCGGATCACCATGTGGTGCGACAGGACGCCGCGCACCGCCTCGGTGAAGCCGCACCCGATGGACTCGTCGGGCACCTCGAACTTCTCCCACGTCTGGGTGCGCCCGGCGCGCACCTCCTCCAGCCCCTGCTCGGCGAAGTGCAGCGCCATGGCCGCCGCGTACGCCTGGAAGTAGGTGCGGGCCCGGTTGCGCTCCAGCGCGTTGCTCCACTTCGGGATCTTCCATTCGAAGCGGGTCTCGGGCCGGGTCATGCTGCGCGGCAGGTCGATGACGACGCTGTTGCCGGTGGCCTTGACGTACGGGGTGTCGACGAGCCCGGAGAGCGCGGTGGACCACAGGCGGGCGATCGGGCCGCCGCCGGTGTCCAGCGCCAGGTGCTCCTTGCCGTCGAACCAGCGCGGCGACATCACCCAGCTGTACTTGTCGTTGAAGTCCCGCTTCTGCGGGGCGGGGATGGTGTGCTGGTTCCAGGGGTGGCGCGGGTCGACGGGGTTGCCGAGCGGGTCGTGGGTGACGAACTGCTCCTGACCCTCCCAGTCCTGGTAGTAGGAGCTGCCGAGCAGGATGCGGATGCCGAGGTTGATCTCGGTGAGGTCGTTGGTGACGAGCTTCCCGTCCACGATGATGCCCGGGGTGACGAACATCCGCCGGCCCCAGTCCGTCATGTTGCGGTAGGTGAAGTCGCAGTGCTCGGGGTCGTTGAGCGCACCCCAACAGCCGAGCAGCACCCGCCGTCGGCCGACCTCCTCGTAGCCGGGCAACGCCTCGTAGAAGAAGTCGAAGAGGTCGTCGTGGAGCGGCACCACGCGCTTCATGAACTCGACGTAGCGCATCAGCCGGCTGAGGTAGTCGGTGAAGAGCTGGACGCTGGCCACCGTGCCCACGCCGCCCGGGTAGAGCGTGGAGGGGTGCACGTGGCGCCCCTCCATCAGGCAGAACATCTCCCGGGTGTAGCGGCTGACCTGGAGCGCCTCGCGGTAGAACTCGCCCTCGATGGGGTTGAGGGAGGTCATGATGTCGGCGATGGTGCGGTAGCCGTGCTCGCCGGCGTGCGGGGCCTCGGTACGCTGGGCCAGCTCCCAGACGCCCGGATTGGTCTCCCGCACCATCTTCTCGCAGTAGTCGACCCCGACCAGGTTCTCCTGGAAGATGTTGTGGTCGAACATGTACTCCGCGGACTCGCCGAGGTTGATGATCCACTCGCCGAGGTGCGGGGGCTTGACGCCGTAAGCCATGTTCTGCGCGTAGACGGAACAGGTCGCGTGGTTGTCGCCGCAGATCCCGCAGATCCGGCTGGTGATGAAGTGCGCGTCGCGCGGGTCCTTGCCGCGCATGAAGACGCTGTAGCCGCGGAAGACCGACGAGGTGCTGTAGCACTCGGCGACGCGCTTCTGCTTGAAGTCGATTTTGGTGTGGATGCCCAGGCTGCCCACGATCCGGGTGATCGGGTCCCAGGACATCTCCGTCAGACCGCTGCCGTCACCGGCCGTCTTGGTCTTCGGTGCCATTTCTGTGCCATGCCCTTCTTCGCGTGCCGGGGTGGGGATCTGACGGAGCGTCGGGTAGGGGTGGGGTCACCAGGGCCGGCGGTAGCCGGTGGTCAGCTGCTCGCCGCGGTGCCGCCACTTGGGTTCGTGGTCCACGGTCCGGGCGGTGATGCCGCGCAGTCGGCGGACGACGTTGCCGTAGGCGGAACTGGCGGTGCTGGAGAGCTTGGCGCCGGGCGGCTCGTCCATGAACGGCATGAACTTGTCGGGGAAGCCGGGCATGGTGCAGGCGATGCAGACCCCGCCGACGTTGGGGCAGCCGCCGATGCCGTCCATCCAGCCCCGCTTGGGCACATTGCATTTGACCACGGGACCCCAGCAACCGATCTTCACCAGACACTTGGGCGAGTCGTAGGTCGTGGCGAACTGGCCCTGTTCGTAGTACCCGGCCCGGTCGCAGCCCTCGTGGACGGTCTCGCCGAAGAGCCAGGTGGGTCGCAGCTGGTCGTCCAGCGGGATCATCGGGGCCGCGCCGGCCGCCTGGTAGAGCAGGTAGACCAGGGTCTCGGAGAAGTTGTCCGGCTTGATCGGACAGCCCGGCACGCACACGATCGGGATGCCGGCCTTGGACTTCCAGTCCCAGCCCAGGTAGTCGGGCACGCCCATGGCGCCGGTCGGGTTGCCGGCCATGGCGTGGATGCCGCCGTAGGTGGCGCAGGTGCCGATGGCGACGACGGCGAGCGCCTTGGGGGCCAGTCGGTCGATCCACTCACTGGTGGTGATCGGCTGCCCGGTCTCCGGGTTGTCGCCGAAGCCGCACCAGTAACCCTCCGGCTTGATGGCTTCGTTGGGGATGGACCCCTCGACGACCAGCACGAACGGGTCGATCTCACCCCGCTCGCCCTTGAAGAACCACTCGATGAAGGTGTCCGCGCCCTGGGTGGGCCCGCACTCGAAGTCGATCAGTGGCCAGTGCACCTGGATCTTCGGCAGACCCGGCAGCACGCTCAGGGCGATCTCTTCGATGCTCGGTTGGGTCGCGGCGGTCAGCGCGACCGAGTCACCGTCGCAGCTCAGACCGGCGTTGATCCAGAGGATGTGGATCGGGGACTCTTCCTCGTCCTTCCGGGCGGACGGGGCGGTCGCGGTGGCAGGTGCGGCATCCATGGCGATGTGCCTCCTCGGGGAGGTGGGCAGCGGAAGCGCTCGGCACGGCTTCCGTTCACCTTGGTAACACCGCCGGGGGGACGAGGAGAGCCGACGAGGGCCGTTCCAGTGACGCACCAGCACCGGAACGGCCCTCGGGCCCGGGAAGGGACTGCCGTCAGGACGGCACTCCCGCCTCCACCGTGGTGACGGTGAAGGTGCCGCCGCACACCCGCAGCCCGCTGCTGCCGGTGGTCATGGACTCCTTGGAGCCGGGCGGGTAGACGAACACGATCTGCGAGTTCTTCCAGCACGGGATGTCCGAGACGCCCTCGTTGACCGTGTGCAGCACCGCGTGCGCGCTCTGTCCGGGCTGCAGCCGCACGCTGCCGCCGGCGCCGCCCTCGCGGGAGGCGGGCGTGCCGACCGACGAGCCGTCGCGCTGGATCAGCGAGACGCCCGGGAAGCCGCGCAGCGAGCACGCCTTCTTGCCCTTGTTGGTGAAGACCAGCGGCACCCGGATGTTGCCCGCGCCGATGTCGGTGCGGCCCATGTGCAGCGACATGTTCGCGGCGGTGCAGCGGTCCGGGTCGGTCATGCCCGAGGGGTTGGCCTTGCTCGCGTTGGGGACCCCGGGGGAGCCGGCGGAGGGCTTGGCCACGCCGGAGGGCCGGGCGCCGTTGCCGGCGGACTGCGCGCTGCCACCGGCCGACGGCGCACCGTTCGCGCTAGAGGTGGCGGGCGCCGCGGCCGAGGAGGACTTCGACGCGCCGTCCGTGCCGTTCTGGCAGGCGGAGAGCGTCAGCGCGGTGACGGCGATCAGCGATCCGGCGGCGACACGGCGGCCGCGGCCGAGGGTCTTGAAGGTGAGCGACATGAGTCCCCCTCGTCTGGGGTTGGTGGGTACCCTCGTATCAGTGGGTGCGTACGGTCCGTCCGTTGCTCTTCCAGCGTGCTCCCGGGCACTGCTGGTCCGCTAACGAGGCACTAACACCCCGCTAACGAGGCCGCACGCCCGGCTCGACGCTGCTCCGGCGCCCGGTGTGACCAGGCGGAACTCCGGTGCGCCGCCCAGGCTCGCAGAAATCCGCGCGGTTGCGGGCGCGGCACTACGAGGTTCGGCCGTTTCAGCCTTCCTGCTCATGGGCCTCAGAAAACCCATGAATTCCCAGGCGCCCCACCTCGCGGTCCCATGCCCCTGGTAAGTGCGCAGGGCCGATCCCCGAGCGCCGGTGCTGAGGGAGTCGCTGCGCGCCCGGGGCGGACCGGGGGTCCGCACTCGACCGAAATCCCACCATAGGGTGTGGACGAGACGCTCTCCTTGACGCCGGGGTTGCACGGCGACGGCACTTTCCGGCCACGGGCCACCGGTCACCCGACCGCGCTACCTTGGCGCCGCGCCGTCCGCAACTGACGGCGTTTCCGGACCGGACCCCTTCGGTGGCACTCCTCCGCTCCGCTCGATGGCGGCCGGGTGCACGGGAGTGGCGCGGGCCGTTGCCGGGGCCCGGGAGGAGGCAGCGGGGAGGCGGCGAGCGCGAAGGTGGCGGGGCAGAGGCTCGGGCGTAGGAGCGGAGTCCCGCCTGGGGATTACGTGCGCGGGCCGACGGTTGCCGCAGGGCGACGCCCGCCGGGCGGAGCCCCACCGTCGAGGGCCGGACCTCAACCCCTCCCCGGCTGGGTCTTCCACCTCTCAACTGGCCTACGGAAAAGCGGAGTTGACGACTCCCCGCCCATGACAGGCAGGCTCCCCCGGCCGCCGGTCCGGGACGACGCCCCGTCGGCCGCGGCGGGCGGGGCCGACGGGGAGGGTCGTCGCGGTGGGGGTCGTCGCGGTGGGGCGTCAGCGCCCGCCGGCGGCACCCGGTTGGGCCAAGTCGAGGTCCAGCCGCTCGTCTGCACCGCCGGTCAGGGATATGGGCTCCGCGTGCGGCGGATACCCGGCCGCCGACAGCGTGTACTGACGGCCCTTCAGGTCTGCGAAGGCGTAGGCGCCGTCCGCGCCGGTGACGGTGTGGCCGGTGACCGTGCCGTCCTCCAGCAGCGTCACGGCGGCATCCGCCAACGGCCGTCCGTCGGGGCCGCGGACGGTACCGCGCACCGTGGCGGTCGGCCGCAACCGCACGTCCTGGCTGCCCGGCCGCTTCGGGGAGTCCGTCCCGTCACCGCCGGTCAGCTGCACCGCACGGGCCTCCGGCTGGTGCCCCGCGGCGCTGAGGACGAGCGTGTAGTCACCGTCCGGCAGCTGGCCCACCTCCCAGTGCCCGTCGGCGTCGGTCGACGTGCAGGTCACCACGTCGCCCCGGCCGTCGGTGACCACCACGCCGGCGCCGGTCAGCGCCGCGCCGTCCGGACCGCCCCGCAGGGTGCCGCGGAGCCGGCTGCCGGTGGGCACCAGGGCCAGTCGCACCTCGGCGACCGTGCCCTCGCCGTAGTGCGTGGCCGAGGCGGCCTGCGGGGTGTGGCCCGGGGCGGCGCCGGTGAGGACGTACGTGCCGGCGGTCGGGACGGCCAGCGCATAGCTGCCGTCGGCCGCGGCCGTGGTGACCCCGGCCTGCTGCCCGTGCCGGTCGATCAACGTGACCGTGGCGCCCGCGACCGGCCCACCCGCGGAATCGACGACCCGCCCGCGGAAGCCCGCACCGACCTCCCCGGCCGCTTCGGTCTGCTCCGCGACCGGCGCCCCGGCCGCGCTCGGCTCCTCGGACGCGACCGCACCCGGGGAAGGAGGCGTCGGCCGGACCGCCGTCGACTCCTGGCCGGCGGCCGGCGCGCCCTCCGCGCTCTGCGCCACCCGCGTGCCGGTCGCCTTCCGCTGGGACGGCAGGAAGGCCGCCACCACCACGCCGAGCGCGACCGCGGCCGTGGCGATCAGGAACGAGACCCGGAACCCGGCCATCGTGGGCACCGCCACCGGCCCCAGCGGCTCGGACATGTGGGCCAGCACCATGCCGATCACGGCGCTGGACACGGAGGTGCCGATCGAACGCATCAGGGTGTTCAGGCCGTTGGCCGCGCCGGTCTCGGACGGGTCGACGGCCCCGATGATCAGCGCCGGCAGCGAGGAGTACGCCAGGCCGATGCCCGCACCGACCACCACCGCGATGATCACGGTCTGCCAGGGGGCCTGCATCAGGCCGATCCCGCCGCCGTAGCCGACGCCGATGATCAGCATGCCGAGCAACAGCGAGACCTTGGGGCCGCGGCGGGCCGCGATCCGGGCGTACACCGGCGCCACGACCATCATCGTCAGCCCCAGCGGTGCCACGCACAGCCCGGCGACCACCATCGACTGACCGAGGCCGTAACCGGTCGACTTGGGCAGTTGGAGCAGCTGCGGCAGCACCAGCGAGATCGCGTAGAACGCCACTCCGACGGTGATGGACGCGAGGTTGGTGAGCAGCACCTCGCGCCGGGCACTGGTGCGCAGGTCGACCAGCGGATCGGCGATCCGCAGCTCCATCACGCCCCACAGGACGAGGATCACCACGGCGACCCCGAACAGGACGAGGGTGCGCGTCGATGCCCAACCCCAGTCACTGCCCTTGGTGATCGGCAGCAGGAGGGCGACGAGTCCGGCGGACAGGCCGACGGCGCCGGCGATGTCGAAGCGTCCGGGCGCCCGCACCGAGGTCTCCGGAACGGCGAAGAGGGTGAGCAGCATCGACAGCACGCCGAGCCCGGCGGCGGCGAAGAACAGCGTGTGCCAGTCGGCGTGTTGGGCGATCAACGCCGCCACGGGCAGCGCCAGACCACCGCCGACGCCGATCGAGGAGCTCATCAGGGCCATGGCCGAGCCGAGCCGCTCCCGGGGCAGTTCGTCACGCATCAACCCGATGCCGAGGGGTATCGCGCCCATCGCGAAGCCCTGGAGCGCCCGGCCGACGATCATGATGAGCAACTGGCTGGTGAATCCGCAGATCAGGGAGCCGATGACCATGACGGCCAGGCTCGCCAGCAGCATCCGGCGCTTGCCGTAGAGGTCACCGAGGCGCCCCATGATGGGGGTGGCGACGGCTCCGGCGAGGAGGGTGGCCGTCATGACCCAGGTGGCGTTGCTGGAGGCGGTGCCGAGCAGCGTCGGCAGGTCCTTGATGACCGGCACCAGCAGCGTCTGCATCACCGCGACGACGATGCCGGCGAAGGCGAGGACGGGGACGAGGCCGGCGCGCGCTCTGCGGTGCCCGCTCGCGGGGAGCGGGGCGGGCGGCGGTCCGGCGGCGGAGTCCGCCGTCCTCACGGGAAGCTGGTCGGTCGTCGTCTGGGTCATGCGGGCGGCCTCCAGGGCGGCAGGAGCAAGCGAAAGGGTGCGCCATGCGCTGCGGTGCGCGCTACGCGGGCAGGGGAATACACCCCCTGATACGTGCATGACGAACGTTTCAACGCAAGGGGCTATTCCAGGCCAGCGGGCCGTCTCGCACCCTGGGCAGTGATCTCCCTCACGCCCCTCGTGCATCGCCCCGGTCTGCGCCAACTGCCGTACGCGGCAGGGCCGGTCGCCCCCTGCGACTCCAGAGCCGTACCGGCCCGCGCGCCCCTCGATCCGCGCCCGCCTCCGCTCACCGTCCCAGCCATCGGCTCTCCCCCGGCCTCGTCACTGACACTGGATCCAGTGAAGCGCACGCCACTGACATTCATCCGGCCGGGGGGATCAGAAGCGGGTCAAAGATGGAGCGTTCCGCTCGACGTCACGCCGGGACAGAAGTGACTTTCCGGCCCAGCGGCGGAACCTCCGCCCTTGGATCTGCTGCGGGGCGACGGGCCACCGCTTGCGTCACGGCGCCACGTCCAACAGGTTCGACCCCGCCTCGCCAAGGTGCTCTTCGCCCTCCAGAACGGCGTGGCGCTGGAGTTCCGCGTCGAGCTGCTCCCCCCGCTCCGGATCGACTCGGAGCTTGGCGAGTATGGCGGGCACGGCGATGGTGGGAAGGGTGTGCTCGAAGAAGACGGTGAGCCGTTGACTCAGGTCGTTCTGGTCGGTGAACGCCTTCGACATCATCTGAAGCCCGGCGAAGGCGCCGACGAACAACTCGGCGGCGTCCCGTACGTTGACGCTGCCCATCACCTCGCCCCGCGCCTTGGCTTCCTTCAGGAGCCCTTCGACGAAGGACGACCACGCCGACATCGACTGCCTGCGGTCAAGGTGGCTCGAGCTCTGCTCGATGGCGAGACGGGCGGCACCACGCTGGATCGCGTCGTGGCGGAGCCGGTAGGCCAGGATCTGCCCGGCGTCCACGAACTCCTGCAGTTTGATCGCCTGCGGCCGTACGGCGATGTCCAGCACCTGTTCGTGAAGCACCGCGAGGGCAAGATCCTCTTTGGAGGGGAAGTGGAAATACAGGGCACCCTTGGTCACGCCCGCGCGCGTGAGGATCTCCGCGATGGTCGCGCGGTCGAAGCCGAACTCGTCGAAGACCGACGCAGCGGCTTCCAAGATCACTCGCCGAGTCCTAATCGCGCGGTCCTGACGTGCCACAGAACGCCTCCCGTCCCTCAAAGGCCTGAGCCTCTCAGCAATTCGCTACGCCCTAAGTCTCCTCCAGATTCACAGCTGCTCCGCACCTCGACATCGGCATTGAAAAGAAAACCGGATGGTACGTATCTTAACCGTTGTCCGGAAGTCCTCTGTATTGATGCCTAGGGGCGGTCATGAGCGACACGTTGCAGGTCAGCGCCACAGATCGGCCTACGACCCGACGTCACACGCAGCCCGCGCGGAGTCGACCCGCTGCGGTCTGTTCGGAGCGCGGCGGGAATCTCGCCGTGCCCGGTGCGTTCGTGCACCGCCCGCACGCCGAGGACATCCTCATCGCGTCGTGGCGGCGGGTCGACGAGAACCATTTCACCGTCGATGCCCGGTGGCCCCATGATCACCCGTACTTCGTCCCGAGCCACGGCCGGCACCACGTCATGCTCGCCGGCGAAACCATCCGCCAGGCAGGTCTGCTGCTGTCGCACGCCGAGTTCGGCGTACCGCTCGGCCATCACTTCATCCTCGACGACCTCGTCTACACGACGGACCCGCAACACCATGTCCTTGGGGACGCACCGACCCGACTGACCATCGACGTCCTCTGCCGGAAGACCCGCATGCGGGCAGGCGTACTGGCCAGCAGCCGATTCGACATGACGCTCCGCGCCGGGGGGCGCATCGTCGCCACCGGTCACTCCAGCGTGAACGTCACCACTCCCGCGGTCTACCGCCGACTCCGGGGCCAACGCCTCGCTGCCCGCCGCGCCACGGGCCCGGCCGGCCCTTCGGTGGCCCCGGAGTTGACCGGAAGCGTCACCGAGCACGACGTGCTGCTCTCCCCCACCGACCGGTTCGGCACGTGGCTGCTGCGGATCGCGCCCGGACACGCCACGGTCGTCAACCCCGAGAACGATCACATCCCCGGGCTGTCACTCCTCGATGCGGCGCAGCAGGCCGCCCGCGCACTGACCGCGCCCGAGCAGTTCGTCCCGTATGCCTTCGGCACGGAGTTCCGTCGCTATGCGGAGCACGGCATCCCCTGCCTGATCGAAGCGCGCCGGACCCCGTGCGCGATTCCCGGCACCACCACGGTGGAAGTCACCGGCTCCCAACACGGCGAACCGGTCTTCGTCTCGACCCTGACCGCACTGGACATGTGCCGGTCCCCCCTCTGAGTCCGCACGGCTCACATCCGATTTCACGAGCCGCAGGGGCTCGTGCCGTGTGCGGGCGAGCGTCGGGCCGGACCCGGGCGGCCGCACCATGCCGGTTGACCCGCCGGACGGCCCGACGTGCCCGCGCATCCACCGATCACGGTGACAACGAACCGCGCTCAGCACTACGGAAGGCCGACAACCACCATGGGTGACCTCTACGGAAAGACCGCGCTGGTAACGGGATCCAGCCGCGGCATCGGCCGGGGCATCGCGCAGCGCCTCGCCCAGGACGGAGCGCTGGTCGCCGTCCACTACGGGACCAACGACATCGCGGCCAAGGAGACCGTCGAGAGCATCCAGGAGGCCGGCGGGCGGGCGTTCTCGATCGCCGCCGAATTGGGCGTCCCGGGCGACGCTGAGGCGCTGTTCGCCGCCTTCGACGCCGAACTGTCCGCGGCCGGCGCGGGACCGGGCCTGGACGTCCTCGTCAACAACGCCGCGATCAGCCTGCCCGGCCACATCGACGCCGTGACACCGGAGGAGTTCGACCGGACCATCGCGGTCAATACCAAGGCCCCGTTCTTCCTGATCCAGCACGGTCTGCGGCGCATGCGGGACGGCGGGCGGATCGTGAACGTCTCGTCCGCGGTGACGAGCACGGCCTTCCCCTCGACGATCGCCTACGGGGTCTCCAAGGGCGCGATCGACACCCTCACCCGCACCCTCGCCAAGGACGTCGGTGACCGCGGCATCACGGTGAACACCGTGGCACCCGGTTTCATAGAAACCGACATGAACGCCGCCATGCGGGCAACTCCCGAAGCGCACGCGGCACTTGCCGCCATCTCGGTGTTCAACCGGCTGGGCAGGCCCACCGACATCGCCGACGTCGTCGCCTTCCTCGCCTCCGACGACTCCCGTTGGATCACCGGCCAGCGCATCGACGTGACCGGCGGGTCGATGCTGTGACGGTCGGGCCCGGGTGCTCCGACCCCCGTCCGGAGCGCCCGGGCCGCGCCCTCTCAGGCGGCGTCCGCTGCCGCGCCTTCCAGGTCCAACAGCAGCCGCTTGCGCGCCAGGCCGCCCGCGTATCCGGTGAGTGAGCCGTCGGCGCCGATGACGCGGTGGCAGGGGCGGACCACCAGGAGCGGGTTGGCGCCGATGGCCGTCCCGATGGCGCGGACGGCGCCGCGCGGGGCGCCGATGGCGGTGGCGATCGCACCGTAGGTGGTGGTCGTGCCGCGCGGGACGGCCTCCAGCGCCGTCCAGACGCGCTGTTGGAACTCGGTGCCGCGGGGGACGCACTCGACGGTGAACGGTGCCGTCGCGCCGTCGAAGTACGCGCGGAGCTGGCGGGCGATCTCGGCGAACGCGGCCGGGTCGTGGGTCCAGCCCTCCTGGACGACCGCCCCGCGCTTCTGGTCCGGCACCGAGAGCGAGGCCAGTGCGGTGCCGCCGGGCGCGGTGGCCGATCGCTCGCCCACCAGCAGGAGTTCGCCCAGGGGGCTGTCGAGGGTGGCGTACAGGGTCATGCGTCGATCCGTTCTTCCTGGGGCGAGTGCCGGGCCGGGGTGCCGGCGGGGTCGGCCGCGTGGAGGTAGTGGGTGGCGTAGGAGCGCCAGGGGCTCCAGAGTGCCGGAGTGGTGCCCGGAGGCGGTGTGCCGAGGAGGACGTCGGGGTCGCCCAGGGCCCGCATCCGCACGTAACCGGCGGTCCACGGGCCGATGCCCGGCAGTGCGCGCAGGGCGCGTTCGGCCCGGTCGCGGTCGGTGCCGGCGTCCAGGACGACGTCCCGGGCGGCGAGCGCCGCGGCGAGGGCCCGCAGTGCGGCGGCCCGCGACGGGGACGGGACGAGCCCGGCGAGCGGGGCCCGGGCCAGTTCCACGGCCCGCGGGAACAGGTGGGTGAGGCCGCCGACGGGGCGCGGCAGCGGCTCACCGTAGCCGGCGACCAGGCGTTCGCCCAGGTCCCGGCCGGCGGCCGGTCCGGTCCGGCGGGCGAGGACGGCCCGCACCGCCAGTTCGACCGGGTCCACGGTGCCCGGGGAGCGCAGTCCGGGGGAACGGGCTACCAGCGGGGCCAGCACGGGATCCGCACCGAGCCGTTCGCCGACGGCGTACGGGTCGGCGTCGAGGTCGAAGAGGCGGCGGACGCGCTGGGTGGCGGTGGTGAGGTCGCGCAGTTCGGCGAGGTGGAGGCGGCAGTCCAGCCAGCCGTCGCCGATGACCTCGTCGACCTCCATGATGCCGGTGCCGTTCGGCAGCCGCAGGGTCCGCCGGTAGGTGCGGCGGCCGGGTACCCCGGTGACCTCCTCGATCCCGCCGAGCGCCTGCGCTTGCAGCTGGTCGAAGACCTGCCGGGCCGCGTACGGGCCGCGGAACGCCAGTCGCAGCGGCAGTACGCCGGGCGTGCCGGACGAGGGTGTCGGGCCGCTACGGGCGCCGGGGCGGACCGCCCGCAGCCCGCTCGGGGTGAGGGCGTAGACCTCCTTGATGGTGTCGTTGAACTGCCGGACGCTGGCGAAGCCGGCGGCGAAGGCGATCTCGGCGATCGGCAGGCCGGTGGTCTGCAACAGGACCCGTGCGGTGTGCGCGCGCTGGGCCCGGGCCAGTGCGGTGGGCCCGGCGCCGAGTTCGGCGGTCAGTTGCCGTTGGAGTTGCCGGGCGCTGTAGCCGAGCCGCGAGGCCAGCCCGGCGACGCCCTCCCGGTCGACCACACCGTCGCCGATCAGCCGCACCGCCCGTCCCACGACGTCGGCCCGGGCGTTCCACTCGGCCGAGCCGGGGACCGCGTCGGGGCGGCACCGCCGGCAGGCCCGGTAGCCGGAGCCCTGGGCCGCCGCGGCGGTCGGGAAGAAGGTGACGTTGCGCCGCCGCGGGGTGGTGGCGGGGCAGCTCGGCCGGCAGTAGATCCCGGTGGTGGACACCGCGAAGAAGAACGCCCCGTCGAACCTGGCGTCCCGGCTCCGCACCGCCTCGTACCTGCTGTCCTCGCTCATCACACCCCCCACTGTGCGCCATCCCGCGCCCGCGCTCTGGCGGAAATCGGACATGGCGTCCGGTGCGGTGGGTGCCTCGGTGGTCGGCAGAGGGTGCCCGCTCCACCGGCCGGGGCGGGGCCGTCACGCCGGCGGCATCGGCCAGTCGTCCAGGGAGCCGCCACGCCACTCGATCAGGCGGGGGTCGTCCAGCGAGACGGCGTGCGCCGGATCGGCGACGCCCGCGCGGCGCAGGAACTCCGCGACGTCGCCGCGGCCGTGGGCCAGGCCGACGATCTGCCCGTGCACGGTCACCCGGCGTCCACCGGAGGGGGTCGGTGGGTGCACGATGACAGGCGGATGCTCGGACATGCCTCCAGCGTGCGCCGGGCTCCGCGCGCTCGCACGTCGGCGGCGTGATCTCACCCGGATGGTTGGGATCCCGGCCGGGCGGCACCGCCGGCGCCGGTGCGGGCGTGGTCCCGGGCCGGCCCGGGACGGCGGGCGCGGACCCGAACCGCGAGCGAGAGCCGAGGACGCCAGTGAACGACCCCATGGAATCCGCCGAGTTCTCCCGGGATCCGTATCCGCTGCTCGCCGCGCTCCGGGCGCGCGGCCCGGTGCAGCGGGTGCGGACCGGGAAGGGCCGCACGACGTGGGTGGTGACCGGTTGGGCCGAGGCGCGCGCGGCGCTGGCCGACCGACGGCTGTCGAAGGACACCGCCCGCTATTTCGCCAACCGGCCCTCCGGGCGCGATCTGGCGCCGGCGGTCAGTCAGAGCATGCTGGCCACCGATCCGCCGGACCACGGCCGGCTGCGGAAGCTGGCCATGGCGGCCTTCACCCCGGCGGCGGTGGGCCGGCTGGAGCCGCGGATCCGGGAGATCGCGGAGGGGCTGGCCGCGGAGCTGGGGCGGTCGGCGGGGGCGGCCGGCGGTCCGGTCGATCTGGTCGAGGGGTTCGCGGTGCCGCTGCCGATCGCGGTGATCTGCGAGCTGCTGGCGGTGCCGGAGGCGGACCGGGCCGCGGTGCGCCGGTGGTCCGACGACCTGTTCGCGGCGGCGGACCCGGGCACCGCCGACCGGGCCTCGCACGCCCTGGCCGGGTACGTGGCGGAGCTGATCGCGGCCCGGCGCGCGGCGCCCGGGGACGATGTGCTCAGTGCGCTGATCGCCGCCCGGGACGCCGGCGACCGGTTGTCCGAGCGTGAACTCGTCTCGCTGGCCGTGCTGTTGGTGGTCGCCGGGCACGAGACCACGACGCACCTGATCGGCAACGGGACGCTGGCCCTGCTCCGTGACGACGCGCTGCACGCCCGCCTGCGGGACGATCCGGGGCTGCTGCCGGCCGCGGTGGAGGAGTTCCTGCGGTACGAGGCGCCGGTGACGCTGGCGACCTTCCGCTACGCCACCGAGGCGTTCGACCTCGGCGGGGTCCGCATCGGAGCGGGGGACGTGGTGCTGGTCTCCCCGGGTGGCGCCAATCGCGATCCGGCGCGGTTCGACGAGCCGGACGCCGTGCGGCTGGCCCGGTCGGGCGCGGGCGGGCACCTGTCGTTCGGGCACGGTCCGCACCACTGCCTGGGGGCGCCGCTGGCCCGCGCCGAGGCGCGGATCGCGTTCGAGGTCCTGCTCGCGCGGTTCCCCGGACTGCGGCCGGCAGCGGGTGGGGGCCAGGGTGCCGGGGGTTCCGACGGCCCGGACGGGGTCACGTGGCGGCGCACGCGGTTGATGCGCGGACCGGCCCAACTGCCGGTGCTCCTGGGGCCGTTGCGGGAGGCGCCGGAGGGTCGGGGCTGACCGCACCCGCGGACGCGGGCGGGGCGGATGCCCCTTGTACGCACCCCGCCCATTCTCATGCACTATGAATTGATTTGGTCGAAAAAAGCGGAATGTATGATGCTGGCGACCTCCAGGGTTACCCCTGGTCCGCCGACCCGTCCGACCGAGAGGGTGCCCGTGGGCAAGCCGAAGCCGATGCGTCCGGCGCCCGCGCTGGCGCTGGTCGTCGCGCTCACGGCGGTGGCGGGGTGCGGGGAGGTGGCCCCGCTGCGGGTGGAGGGCGCGGCTCCGCAGTCCGGTGCCACCCGCGGGCCGGTGTACGCCGCGGACGCCATGGGCCAGCCTCTGGGGCGGCCGGCACACTTCGCGCTCACCGAACACGCCTCGCTGTCCAGCTTGCGCTGGCGCGGCTGGGGCGGCCCCCAGGCCGTCGCCACCGGCCGGGTCGGCGGCATGTGGTGCCTGCCCGGCTGTGCGTCGTCCGGCTACCCGGCCACGGTGGAACTGTCCGGGCTGGAGCACCACGAGCGGGTCTCCTACTACACCCGCGCCACGGTCCGGTCCGCGGACCTGCCGCCCGACCGGGCGCGCGAGTTGCGCGACGTCCCCCTGCCCGTCCCCGCACCGTGAGCAGCCCCGCCATGAACGCCGTCCCGGCCGTCCCGCCGCGCCACGGGCGCGAGGACCTGGCCACCCGCCCCCGCGGGTGCCCGACCGCGGGCTGAACCATGGGGCTGCGTACCAAGACCGCGCTGGTCATCGCCCTGACGACCGCACTGGCCGCCACCGTCATCGGCTTCCTGGTCCACCACCGCACCGCGGAGAACCAGCAGCAGAACGCCCGGACCGCGGTGGACGACCTGCTGGTCGAGGCCCTGCACGACGTGGCCTCCGGCACCGGCGGCAGCGCCCTGGTCGATCCGCCGGAGCTGCCCGCGGCCCTGCGACGGGCCGTCACCGAACGCCCGGTGCGGGCCACCTACTTGAGCGCGCCCGGCGGCGCCGACGGACCGGTGATGTGGGCCGCCGCCCGCCAGGGGGACGAGGTCATCGCCGTCCGCCGCCCCTACGCCCCGCAGGCCCGGGCGCTGGCCGACCTCGACCGGGTGCTGCTGGGCTCCGGGATGGCCACCACGGTGCTGGGCTGCGTGCTGGGCGGCGGGGCGGCGGCCGTCATCGGGCGCCGGATCGGGGCGTCCGCCAAGGCGGCGCGGCAGATCGCCGACGGTGACCTCACCGCCCGGGTCCGGCGGGCCGGCAAGGACGAGATCGGGCAGTTGGGCGCCGCCGTGAACACCATGGCGGACGCCCTCAACGACCGTCTGGAGGCCGAGCGGCGGGTCACCGCGGACATCGCGCACGAGCTGCGCACCCCCGTCGCCGGGCTGGTCACCGCCACCGGCCTGCTGCCCCCGGGCCGGCCCACCGAGCTGGTCACCACGTCCGTCACGGCCCTTCGCGACCTGGTGGAGGACGTGTTGGAGGTGGCGCGCCTGGACGTCCCCGGCGTCGAGCAGGCGGACTGCGCGGACGTCCTGGTGAGCGCGCTCGCCGAACGGGCCGTGCGGCGGACGGGGAAGGACACCGAGGTCCGGGTCGTTCGGGACGGCACCGTGCGGACCGATCCCCGCCGGGTCGAACGGATCATCGCGAACCTGGTCTCCAACGCCCACCGGCACGCGGCACCGCCGGTGGTGGTCGAGGTGGCGGGACCGGTCGTCGGCGTCCGGGACCACGGCCCCGGCTTTCCCGACGCGCTCCTCAGCGAGGGCCCGCGGCGGTTCCGCACCGGCGCCCGGGGCCGGGGATTGGGCCTGGGCCTGACCATCGTCGTCGGTCAGGCGCGGGTGCTGGGGGCGCGCGTGCGCTTCGAGAACCTGCCCGGTGGCGGCGCCCGGGCGACCCTCGATCTCGGCTCGGCCGCCGGGGCCGCGTCCTCGTCGGCCGGCGACGAGGACGCGGCAGGAAACGGCGAACCGGCGCCCTGACCGCAGTGCGGCGGTCACGGCGCCGGTTGTCCGGTGCCGGTCGCGGTCCGGGACCGCTACCGGGTCTCAGCCCTTGAGGTCGTAACCGGAGAGGCGTTCCACGCCGCGCAGGAGGGCGGAGTGGTCCAGGCCGCCGTCGCCCTGGGCGCGCAGGGAGGCGACGAGGGAGGCGACGACGGAGCCGACGGGCAGGGCGGCGCCGACGGTGCGGGCGGCGTCGGTGACGATGCCCATGTCCTTGTGGTGCAGGTCGATGCGGAAGCCGGGCTTGAAGTCCCGGTTGACGAAGTTGGCCGTCTTGCGGGCCAGGACCGTGGAGCCGGCCAGACCGCCACCGAGCACGTCGAGCGCGGCCGGCAGGTCGACACCGGACTTCTCCAGGAACACCACGGCCTCGGCGCACGCCTGGATGTTCACCGCGACGATCAGCTGGTTGGCGGCCTTCACCGTCTGACCCGAACCGTGCGGACCACACAGCACGATGGTCTTGCCCAACGCATCGAACAGCGGCTTCGCCGCGTCGAAGTCGGCCTGCTGACCACCGACCATGATCGACAGAACCGCCTCGATCGCCCCGGCCTCACCACCGGAGACCGGCGCGTCCAGAACCCGGATGCCCTTCTCCGCCGCGTTCTTCGCCAGGTCGATGGAGGTCTGCGGCGTGATCGAGGACATGTCGATCAGCAGCGCACCGCTCTTGGCGTTCTCCAAGATCCCCTCGGGACCGTAGGCGATCGCCTCCACCTGCGGCGACGCCGGCACCATCGTGATGATCACGTCCGCCTCGGCGACCGCCTCGGCGATGCTCGCCGCCGCCGTGCCCCCGGCATCCGCCAGCCGCTGCAGCTTGTCGGCCTCCAGCGTGTAACCGGTCACCGCGTAGCCGGCCTTGATCAGGTTCTCGGCCATGGGCGAACCCATGATGCCCAGCCCGACCCACGCAATCTTCGGCAGGTTGCTCATCGAAAAGCCTCTTTCACACTCAAAACAAAGGGAACCGCAAACGGGACAGCGCAGCGCGACCGGCTACCGAGCAGCGCGCAAAGGCGCCGGCAACCACGCGAACGACGACGCACTCGGCGCGTCGCCCGGCTTGTACTCCAGGCCGACGAAACCGGCGTAACCGTTCTTCTTCAACCGCCCCAACAACGCCACGAAGTCCAGCGAACCGGTGCCCGGCGCACCACGGCCCGGGTTGTCGGCGATCTGCACGTGCGCGGTCTTGGCGGTGTAACGGTCGATGACCTCTTCCAGGTCCTCACCGTTCATCGACAGGTGGTACAGGTCCATCAGGAACCGGGCGTTGTCCAGACCGCTCGCGGCGTTCACCGCGTCCACGACCTCGATCGCCTTCGGCGCCGACACGATCGGACAGGCCGGCGACTCCGGCGCGTTCAACGCCTCGATCAACAACGTGCCGTCCACCTCGGCCACCGCCCGCGCCGCGAACACCAGGTTCTCCAGCGCCAACGCGTCCTGCTCGGCCGCATCGACCCCCTCGACCCGATTGCCGTACAACGCGTTGAACGTCGTGCACCCCAGCGACGACGCGAACTCGATCGCCACCGGCACGTTCGCCCGGAACTTCTCCGACTCCGCCCCCGGCACCGACAACGCACCACGGTCCGGACCCGGCAACTGCCCGGCGTAGAAGTTCAACCCCGTCAACTGCGTCCCCGCATCACGCAAGGCATCACGCAACGCATCCAGCTCGGCCCGCTCCGGGGTCGGGGCATCCACCCACGGCCACCACAGCTCCACCGCCGTGAAGCCCGCCGCCCGCGCGGCCGCAGGCCGCTCCAACAACGGAAGCTCGGTGAACAGGATCGACAGATTGACGTTGAAGCGCGTGTCCGTGAAACCCATAGGTCCCGGCGCTCCTTCCGGATAGCGGATTTCTGTTTTTGCTTTACGGGATGTTGGTGGGGGCCGGGCGCGACCGTCAAGCCGCGCCCGGCACATCGTCCGGATCGGGTCCGGAAACCGACCCCTCGATCAGACCTTGAGCGGCTTGATCGCGGTGGGGGCGTGACCGGGCTCGGTCGCGACCTCTTCCCACTCGTTGACCTTGTCGATCTCCGCGGCGGCCATCGAGATGTTGGTGATCCGCTCCAGGATCGCCTCGACGACGACCGGGACGCGGTGCTCGGCGGCCAGCTTCTTGGCCTCCTCGAAGGCGGCACCCAGCTCGCTGGGGTCGGTGACCCGGATCGCCTTGCAGCCCAGGCCCTCGGCGACCTTGACGTGGTCCACGCCGTAGACGCCCAGCTCGGGCGAGTTGATGTTCTCGAACTCCAGGTTGACCTGGAAGTTGATGTCGAGGTTGCGCTGCGCCTGGCGGATCAGGCCCAGGTACGCGTTGTTCACCAGGACGTGGACGTAGGGGATCTTGTGCTGGGCGCCGACCGCCAGCTCCTCGATCATGAACTGGAAGTCGTAGTCACCGGAGAGCGCGACGACGGGGGTCTCCGGGTCGGCCTTGGCGACGCCCAGCGCGGCCGGGATGGTCCAGCCCAGCGGACCGGCCTGGCCGCAGTTGATCCAGTGGCGCGGCTTGTAGACGTGCAGCATCTGCGCGCCGGCGATCTGGGAGAGGCCGATGGTGGTGACGTAGCGGGTCTCCGGGCCGAACGCCTTGTTCATCTCCTCGTAGACGCGCTGCGGCTTCATGGGGATGTTGTCGAAGTGCGTGCGGCGCTGGAGCTGGGCCTTGCGCTCCTGGGTGGAGGCGGCCCAGTCACTGCGGTCGGGCAGCTTGCCGGCGGCCTTGAGCTCCTTGGCCACCTCGACGAACAGCTCCAGGGCGGCCTTGGCGTCCGAGGCGATGCCGTAGTCCGGAGCGAAGATCTTGCCGATCTGGGTCGGCTCGATGTCGACGTGGACGAACTTGCGGCCCTGGGTGTACAGGTCCAGCTTGCCGGTGTGGCGGTTGGCCCAGCGGTTGCCGATGCCCAGGACGAAGTCGGACTCCAGGAAGTTCGCGTTGCCGTAGCGGTGCGAGGTCTGCAGGCCCACCATGCCGGCGTTCAGCTCGTGGTCGTCGGGGACGATGCCCCAGCCCATCAGGGTCGGGATGACCGGGGTGCCGGTCAGCTCGGCGAACTCGAGCAGCAGGTCGGACGCGTCGGCGTTGATGATGCCACCGCCGGCGACGATCAGCGGGCGCTCGGACTCGTTGAGGAGGGTGATCGCCTTCTCGACCTGGGCGCGGGTCGCGGCCGGCTTGAAGGCGGGCAGCGGCTCGTACAGGTCCGGGTCGAAGTCGATCTCGGTGAGCTGGACGTCGATCGGCAGGTCGATCAGGACCGGGCCGGGACGACCGGAGCGCATCAGGTGGAACGCCTGCTGGAAGACGCCGGGGACCTGGGCGGCCTCCATGACCGTGGTCGCGGCCTTGGCGACCGGCTTGGCGATCGAGGCGATGTCGACGGCCTGGAAGTCCTCCTTCTGGATCACCGCGGTGGGCGCCTGGCCGGTGATGCAGAGGATCGGGATGGAGTCACCGGTGGCGGAGTAGAGACCGGTGATCATGTCGGTGCCGGCCGGACCCGAGGTGCCGATGCAGACGCCGATGTTGCCCGGGTTCGTCCGGGTGTAGCCCTCGGCCATGTGCGAGGCGCCCTCGACGTGGCGCGCCAGCGTGTGGTCGATCCCGCCCGCGGCCTTGAGGGCCGCGTAGAAGGGGTTGATCGCCGCACCCGGCACTCCGAAGGCGTTGGTAATGCCCTCGCGCTTGAGGATCTCCACCGCCGCGCGGGCGGCTGTCATTCGAGGCATCGAGTACTCCTGCGTCGACCTGTCACGGGCTGGCCCGACCGAAGGGGTCGGACTTAATTCCGCATCATGGAATTAATGTTTTGCTTTATGGAAGGAGAACGTAGAGCGAGAGCTTCGACCCGTCAAGGGGGGTTTCCGGCGCGACCGCCCCGCCGGACGTGCGACGAGCCCGGGAAGCGCCCGGTGGCGGGCGGCGGACCGGAGCCCGGCGGGGCCGCACTCGCGGCACGGGCGGCCGTCCGACCCGGCAGATGCACGGCCGCGCCCGCCCCCGCGCGTACCGTGAGCGGGTGGACCGTGCGCGCGACCGACTACAGGCCGTCCTGGAGGCCCTGCCACGGGCGGCGATCGTGCAGGGCGGCGACGCGCACGTGGTCGCCGTCAACCGCCGATTCATCGAGATGTTCGCCCTCGACGGGGTGGACCACTCTCCCGGTGCACCGCTGGGCCCGGTCGTCGACGAGGTGGCCGGCCGGTTCGCGGTGCGCCCGGACCCGACCGCCGCGCGCACCACCGCCCTGGCGGCGCGCCGAGTGCACCGCGTCGCCGAGTTCCCGCTCGCGGACGGCCGGATCATCCGGCGCGAGACGGCGCCGCTGTACGACCCGGACGGGCGGCCCAGCGGATCGCTGTGGACCGCCGAGGACGTCACCGAGACCAAGCGCCGCGAGCAGGCCCTGCACCGCGCCAACGCGGCGCTCGCCGAACTCGCCCGCCGGCGCAACGAGTTCCTCGCCTCCGCCTCGCACAACCTGCGGACCCCGCTGACCTCCGTCCTGAGCTTCTGCGACCTGCTCGCCGACCCGGCCTCCGGTCCGCTCGGGCCCGAGCAGCGGGAGTTCCTGGCCGCGATCCGGCGCAACGCCGAGCGCATGGCGTCGGTGATCACCGCGCTGCTGGAGACCGCCGTGCTGCGCGAACCGCGGCGCCGGCTGGAGTGCGCCGCGGTGGACGTCGCCCGGCTGGTCGAGCACGCCGTACTGGACCGGATGCCGACCCTCACGGCGGCCGGCGTGTTCACCGTGCTGCGCTGCGAACCGGGGCCGCCGCTGCGCGGTGACGAGCACCGGCTGGCGCAGGTGCTGGACAACCTCCTGGAGAACGCCGCGAAGTTCACGCCGTCCGGCGGCCGGGTCGGGATCGACGCCGCGCCGGACGGCGACGCCTGGCGCATCGAGGTGACGGACAGCGGCATCGGCGTACCGGCCGAGTACCGCGAGGAGATCTTCTCCGGCTTCGTGCGGGCCCCCAACGCCGAGCACGGCGGCTTCCCCGGCACCGGCCTCGGGCTGGCCTTCAGCCGCGACATCGTGCGCCGGCACGGCGGCGACCTGACGGTCTCCGACGCGCCGGGCCGCGGAGCGGTCTTCACCGTGCGGCTGCCGACCGAGGGGCCCGGACCGGACGACGACACCGAGGGAACGGACGGGCCGTGACCCGGATCCTGGTGGTCGAGGACGACGCCGACGTGGCGATGGCGCTGCGCACCCTGCTCACCAGGGCCGGCTACGAGGTGCTGGCCGCCGCGGACGGCCGCGCGGGCCTGCGCCGCCTCTTCGCCGACGACCCCGACCTCATGGTGCTCGACGTCGGGCTGCCCGGTCTGGACGGCTGGCAGGTGCTGGAGCGCACCCGGGACCTGACCGACCTGCCGGTACTGCTGCTCACCGCACGCGGCGCCGAGAGCGACCGGGTGCGGGGCCTGCGGGCCGGCGCCGACGACTACCTTCCGAAGCCGTTCGGCAACGACGAGCTGCTGGCCCGGATCGAGGCCCTGCTGCGCCGCGCCGGCCCCGTGCGCTGGGCCGGCGCGGCGCAGGACGAGGCGCTGCGGCTGGTGCCCGAGCGCCGTTCGGCGGTCTGGCGCGGCGCGGAGGTCCGGCTCAGCGACATCGAGTACCGGCTGCTTCAGGTGCTGGTCCGCAACCGGGGCCGGGTGGTCACCACCGACCAGCTGCTCGACCAGGTCTGGGACGATCCGCAGGGCATCGGCCGGGACCGGGTGAAGTTCGCGGTGCTGCGGGTGCGGCGCAAGCTCCAGCAGGCCGCGGGCGGCCCGGACACCGACCCGATCGAGGCGGTGCGCGGACTGGGCTACCGCTACCGCGGCGACGGGGCCGGGGGCGCCTGACCGCGACCGATGCCCGTCCGGACCAGGACCGCCGGGACGGCTGACCGCGGCCGGCCGCGGGGTGGCGGACGTCCCGCCCGCGCCGGGACCAAGGTCCCGCGCCGCGGCACGGCGAAGGTCCCCTCCTGCGGGCCGGGGCGGGAAAGCAACCCTCGGGCAACCGAACGCCAGCCGTCGCGGCAACGGACGGCGGCGACCGTGGCGGACGTCCCCACCGCCCCGTCCCCTGGGAGTCGCCTTGTCCGCCCTGCCGCCGCGCAGCGTCGCCGTCGTCCTCGGCACCCGCCCCGAGCTGGTCAAGCTCACCGAGCTGATCCGGCTGCTGGGCCCCGCCGCCCACGTCGTGCACACCGGGCAGCACTACGACGAGGAGCTCTCCGGCCGCTTCCTGGCCGAGTTCGGGATTCCCGAGCCGACACGTCTGACCGGCGTCGGCGGGCAGCCGCGCGCCGTGCAGATCTCGGCGGCGCTCGGCCAACTCGATGCGGTGTTCCGGGCCGGGCCGACCCGGGCCGTGGTCGTCCAGGGCGACACCAACGCCGCCCTGGCCGGCGCACTGGCCGCCAACGCCCGCGCGCTGCCGCTCGTCCACGTCGAGGCCGGGCTGCGCAGCCACGACCGGAACATGCCGGAGGAGCACAACCGGGTGCTGATCGACCGGCTCGCCGACGTGCTGTGCGCGGCGACGCCGCAGAACCGCGACAACCTCCGCGCCGAGGGCGTCCCGGCGGACCGCATCGCCGTCACGGGCAACACCGTGGTCGAGGCGGTGCACCGACAACTCCCCTCCGAATCCGAACGGTTGGCGCAGTTGACCCGGCGCCAACTGACCTGCGACGGCTTCGTCCTGGCCACCGTCCACCGGCCCGAGAACACCGACGACCCGGCCGCGCTGCGGGCCGTGCTCGGCGAGTTGGCCGCGCTCGCGGCCGAAACTCCGGTCGTGCTGCCGCTCCATCCGCGCACCCGGGCCCGCGCCGAGGCCGCCGGGCTGACCGACCTGCTCACCCCGCTGCGGGTCACCCGTCCGCTCGGCTACCGCGACTTCCTCGCGCTGGCCCGGCACGCGGCGCTGCTGGTCTCCGACTCCGGCGGCGTGCAGGAGGAGGTCACCGTGCTGGGCCGGCCGCTGGTCGTGGTCCGCAACTCCACCGAACGCCCGGAGGCGATGGGCGACTTCGCCACGCTGGTCGCCCCGGGACCGGCGCTCGGCCGGGCCGCGCGGGAGCGCCTGGCACTGGGCACGGCCGGCCGCGCCCGCCTCGCCGCGCTGCCCAGCCCGTTCGGCGACGGCCGCGCCTCGCACCGGATCGCCGGCCTGCTGACCGGTCTGGTGGCCGAGCGGACCGCACCGTACGCCGCGGCCGCCTGATCCGCCCGCCCCAACGCGCCCCGGAGTAAACCGTGTTCGACAGTCTTCTGCTCTTCCTCTTCCCCTTCGTGCTGCTCGCCTGCTTCCTGCTCTACTGGGCCGGCGCCCGGCACGCCTACCGCCACCGCCCCCGCACCGAGGCCGGGGATCCGACCGCGCTGGACTGGCACTTCTTCGTGCCCTGCCGCGACGAGGAGGCGGTGGTCGGCGCCACCGTCACGCAGTTGCGGGGCGACTTCCCCGCCGCCCACGTATGGGTGATCGACGACGACAGTGACGACCGCACGGGGCACATCGTCGCCGCGCTCGCCGAGGAAGACCGCCGGATCCACCTCGTCCGCCGGGTGCGCCCCGACGCCCGCACCGGCAAGGGCGACGCCCTGAACGCGGCCTACGACCAACTCGGCGAGTTCCTGCCGGCGGACACCGACCGCGCCGGGGTCGTGGTGTGCGTGGTCGACGCCGACGGGCGGCTGGATCCCGGCGCCCTCGCCGCGGTGTCGGGACCGGCCGGCTTCGGCGATCCGGAGGTCGGCGGGGTGCAGGTGGGCGTCCGGATGCGCAACGTGGACGAGCGCCGCCCGCTGCCCGAGCGCGGCCGGGTCCCCAACGCCCTGGCCCGGCTCCTGGTCCGCGTCCAGGACATGGAGTTCGCGGTGTCGAACGCGGGGATGCAGCTGCTACGGGTGCGCACCGGTTCGGTCGGACTGGGCGGCAACGGCCAGTTCACCCGGCTGTCCGCCCTCGACCGGATCGCCGCCGTCGAGCGCCGGCCCTGGAAGCGGGGCGCACTGCTGGAGGACTACGAACTGGGTCTGCACATGATCCTCGCGGGCTACCGGGTCACCCACGTCGCCGACACCTGGGTCTCCCAGGAGGGGCTGCCGCGCCTGCGCCGACTGCTGACCCAGCGCACCCGGTGGGCCCAGGGCAACCTCCAGTGCGTCCGCTACGCCCCGCGCATCGTCTCCTCCCGCCACTACGGCGGCCGCGGCGTACTGGAGACCCTCTACACCTTCTGCCAGCCGGTGGCCCACCTGGTGACGCTGGCGCTGACCGCGGCGCTGCTGGTGCTCGGCGGATGCGGGGCCCTCGTCCTGTGGCCGGTGGCACCGGTCCTGGCGGTGCTCGCCGTCGGCCCGTTCGTGCTGTGGGGTCCGGTGTACCGTCGCGACCACGCGCCGGAGGCGTCCCGCCTGACGGCCGTCCTGTGGGGTCTGGCACTGTGGCTGTACGCCTACCACCTGTTCGTGGTGTCGGCCCGGGGCTTCGTGCGGATGCTGCGGGGCCGCAACGGCTGGGCGAAGACCCGACGCAACGCGGAGCCCGTGACGGACGGCCCGGTGGCACGGGAGTCGTGACCGCCCTTCAGGCACTACGTCTCACCATCCGGACGTGGAACTGATCACATCGGAGGCGGTGAATGGGCTCGGCGTGATTGGGTAGTCGGGCGCCGGCGGCGCGCACCGTGCTCGGCTGCCGCCGTCTGCCCGATCGATTTTCAGGAGTAACGCATGCCCGCCCCCCTGCCAGCCCCCGCGCCCGCCCCGGCGAGCGGTTCACCGATCTACGAGAGCCTGGTCTCGAAACACGGCGACGTGGTCGCCGAGAGCCGCCGCGTCGCGCAGGAGACCCAGCGGGAGGCCGACCGGCTGCTGCACTTCGCCCCGCGCGACGGCCGGGACTGACCCCGCGCGGGAGGGCGGCCCGGGACACGCCCCGGAACCGCCCTCCGGCCCGCACCGGAGCAACCCCCCGGCAGCGCGCCGCCTTTGACGTTCCGGAACGCCCCCCGGCCCGGCCTCCGCATGCGGCATTCCCTCATCAGCATTCGCCGATGAGCATTCGCCGATGAGCAATCGGCAATCGGCAATCGGCAATCGGCAATCGGCAATCGGCAATCGGGCGAACGAGTTGACGCCGTGATCGGCGCACGCACACTGCACGGGCACGATTCCGCATGGTTCGGGCGGCCCCCAAAAAAGGCGCCGAGCCCCGCATTCCCCGTCCCTCTCCCTCTCCCTCTTCGCGCCGCATCCAAGGCGGCGGAATCACCGGACGGGGTGACGGCTGGCGACCACGGCTCGACCTTCTCCCGGGACGCCGCGGACATTCCCCGTCGAGCCTCACCCGGAAAACCCAGGACCATGGCGCCGATCCGGAGTTCACCGCAATTCACCGCACCCCGGGACGACGAAAGACCCCGCCCCTCCTTCTACGCCGAAGCGGAAGGAGGGGCGGGGTCGCGAAGGCTCTACTCCTCGTCCGGAACCTGCTCGGTGCCGTCCGCCTTGGCTTCCTTGCCGTGGTCGCCGCCCTTGGCTTCCTTGCCGCCCTCGTCCTCCTTACCGCCCTTGGCCTCCTTGCCGCCCTTGTCCTCCTTGCCGTGCTCCGAGCCGGCGTCGAAGATCCAGGCGTTGCCGCCGTCGTCATTGTTCACGTCCTGGAAGTTCATGGTGCCGGTGTCCTGCACCCCTCCCGTGTGGTCGTCGGCGACGGCGATGCCGACGGGACCGAGGAGGGCAGCCGAACACATCAGTGCGGCAGTGAGTGCAGTGCGCATACGCATGCTGAGCTCCGAAATACGTCGGGGTCGCTAGGACGTCGAATTCATGCCACCAATCCCCGGCCATCACGCCACGAATCACCCGCTCGGCGGTTTGACTACCTCCTCCGCCCCGGCGTTTTCCAGCGGGTTTTCGGCATCGCACCTATGATGCGCCGCGACCTGCGGCAGGAATACGCCCCAGGAGGACCGCTGCCGTCGCTGGCGCACCTCTTCGGGCTCAATGGCGCCATGCCGCGACGGCAGCCGATACGTGAGCGGTGCAGTCCCCCGGCGGCCGGCCGAGGGCGCGTTGCACGCCGTCCGAGAGGTGGGCGTCCAGGCCGCGTCGGATCGGGCTCACCGCCTCCGCGTAGTCCTCCGCCGCGGCCGGCGACCAGCCCTGTCCGGTGAGCCCGGTGACGAACCGCTCCGGGGACAGCGGGACGTAGCGGAGATCGCGGCCGGTGGCCCAGGAGATCTCGGCGGCGGCCTCGGTTGAGGTCAGCGCCCGGGGCCCGGAGAGTTCGTAGGTCTCACCGACGTGGCCGCCCTCGGTGAGTGCCGCGACGGCGACCGCGGCGATGTTGCCGGCGTCGACGAAGGAGGCCGCGCCGTCTCCGGCCGGCAGCCTCAGCTCACCGGTGAGGTCGACGGGGACCGGCCCGGGCAGCAGGTGATGCGCGACCGACTGCTGGACCTGCTGCTGCTCGCCACCCTGCGGACCTGGTTCGACCGGTCCGCGGCGCACGCACCGGCGTGGTACCGCGCGATGGACGACCCGGCGGTGGGCCGCGCACTGCGCCTGCTCCACGAGGACCCGGCCCGCCCGTGGGGCGAGTGGCCCGCGCTCGTCGCCCCGGGTGGATGGGGATCAGTGGGCGGAGTGCCCGTCGGCCCGGGCCGGCGCGGGCTGCCGCCCGCCGCAGAACACCGCGTCGACGAGCCGCTGCTGCGCCTTCTGGAACGCGGCCGCCGTGGCGGCGAAGTCGAGTTGGGCGTCCCCGGTGGTGAGAGATACGGTCAGGGTCGTGCCGCCGTCGGCGGTGCCGTACATCAGTGCCGCCCAGCCGAAGAAGCCGCCGTTGTGGTGGAAGACGGTGCCGCCGCCGTCGGTCTCCTGCACGAACAGCCCCAGGCCGTAGCCCAGTTCGGGGTGCGGCGTGCGCATCTCCGCCAGCAGCGGGGCCGGCAGGAGCTTCCCGGCCATCAGCGCGGAGAAGAACACGTGGAGGTCCTCGGTGGTCGAGATCATGTCGCCGGCGGCGGAGATCCAGGAGACGTTGTAGCGGGTGAGGTCGACCGTCTTCCACTGGCCGGCGTCCTGGAAGGTGTAGTAGCCGTGGGCGTGCGGCGCGGGGATCTCCGGTGAGGTGCCAGGCACCGAGGTGCCCGACAGTCCGAGCGGTCCGAGGATCCGCCGCTGCATCTCTTCGGCGTACGGGCGGCCGGTGACCGCCTCGACCAGCAGCTTGGCCAGCACGTAGTTGGTGTTGGAGTAGCTCCAGTCCGTCCCCGGCGCGAACCGCGCCGGCTTGGACAGCGCCAGCCGTACCAGTTCTTCCGGCAGGTAGGTGCGGAACTGGTTGGCCACGAACTCCGGCCCCTGCCAGGGGATCCCCGGTGCGAACGTCCCGTCCTCGTAGTACTCGCCGGTGAAGTTGAACACCCCGCTGGTGTGCTGGAGCAGCATCCGCACCGTGATCCGCCGGTCCAGCTCGAACTGCGGCAGGTGGTCGGCCGCCGGCGCGTCCAGCCCCAGCTTGCCCTCCGCCACCAGTTGCAACACCAGTGTCGCGGTGAAGGTCTTGGTGCTGCTGCCGATCCGGAACCGCCCGTCGGTCGACGGCTTGGCGCTCGCGCCGAGCTTCCGCACCCCGGCACTGCCGACCCACGCGCCCCGCTCGTCGTGCACGCGCAACTGCACCCCGGCGAAACCGGAATCGACGATCTCCTGGAGGGCCTGCTGCAACTCGGGGCGCTCCGGGCCGGCAACGGCTTTCTGGTCGGTACGGGTGAGGGACATGGCGGGTGCTCCTTCTTCTCGGTCGTGCACGTCGGTCGAGCGAACGGCTGGTGCGATGTGGGCACTTGACTCGATCCGCAGGGCACCGCAGCCGTACGCGACCTCGGCCTGCTCCGCCACCTTGGCGTCACGGCTCTTCGCGGCGTCAGTGGGCCGGACCTCGACGGTGGTGTCGACCCGGTCGCCGGCGATGAACTGGATCCGTCCCGCGGGGATGTCGACGACGACGGCCACCGGCGCGGGGGTGTCGAACCTCCGCATCGTGCGCTCCTCCGATCCACCCATCGTTTCCAACGACCGAAACGCTACGTTGCATTCAACATTCAAGCAACGATCCCGTTGCACATAAACGCCATCATGCCAGGTAGAGAACGCAAAATCATTGCAACGACCCCAAAGCTAACGCAACGATCCCACCCCGACCGTTGCAATGAACTGAGAGTGAACGCTATGCTGACCGCGCCAGGCGCACCAGGGGCCACGCACACGCACGACGCACGAAGGAGGCCGCGATGCCGGGCGGCAGGCTCACCCAGCAGGAACGCCAACAGATCTCACTGGGGCTCGCCGACGGCCTCGCCTACGCCGAGATCGCCCGCCGTCTCGACCGCCCCACCTCGACCGTCACCCGCGAAGTGATGCGCAACGGCGGCCCCACCGCCTACCGCGCCGAACTCGCCCACCGCGCCACCGAACACCGCGCCCAACGCCGCAGGCACCCCACGCCCCACGGCCCCGACGCGCCCCCGCAGGCCCACGGGCGCGACCCCGAAGCGGTACGCGCGTACGAGGAGACGTTCACCACGGTCCTGATCCAATCGGGCACCCCCAAGATGAGCGCCCGGGTGCTGACCTGCCTGTGCACCAGCGACACCGGCAGCCTCACCGCCGCCGAGCTCGTCCAACGCCTCCACGTCAGCCCGGCATCCGTCTCCAAGGCCATCGCGTTCCTCGAAAGCCAGGACCTGGTCCGCCGCGAGCGCGACGACCGCCGGCGCGAGCGCTACGTCGTCGACGACGACGTCTGGTACCAATCGATGATGGCCAGCGTCCGCGGCACCGCCCACCTGGCCGAAACCGCACGCCAAGGCGTCAGCGTCCTCGGCCCCGACACCCCGGCCGCCACCCGCCTGGAAAACATCGCCCGCTTCGTGGACCACGTCTCCGAAAGCATCGCCCGCGCCGCCGACGAAGCCCGCGACCTGCTCCACGCGCAACCCGAGCAGGCCCGGGGC
Organism: Streptomyces diastatochromogenes; assembly: GCA_001418405.1. GTDB lineage: Bacteria > Actinomycetota > Actinomycetes > Streptomycetales > Streptomycetaceae > Streptomyces > Streptomyces albulus_C. The sequence goes on from LIQL01000024.1 coordinate 32,808, forward strand.
ACGTCCACCCGGTAGGCGGGGCCGTACGCGCACCACACCACCGGCCAGCGACAGGGGCGGGGAGGCAGCACCCTGCCTCCCCGCCCCTACTCCCCCGCGGGATCGCCGTACCCGGCGGGACTACTACCTGGCGCGGATCGCGAACGGCAGCGACCGGTAGGAGAGCGACGTGTCACCGTTGCCCACCGACAGGCCCGCCTCCACCTTGGCCACGGGAGCGTCCGGCGCGACCGCCAGCCGCAACCGGTAGACGGCCGTGGCGCCGGGGGCCAGCGGCTTCTTGGCGGTCGGGACCAGTGCGGCGCTCATGCCGGGGTCGCAGCCGCTGGGCACCAACGGCACGTGCTGCCAGCCGCGTTCGGGCACGTACTGCTGCAGCACCAGGTCCTTGGGGGCCACGAAGCGGTCACCGCCCTGGCCGTAGGCGGAGAACCCGGCGTTGAGCTCCGGATAGGCCCGCTTGGTGGTGTTCTTGACCCTGAGGTCGAACTCCTTCGCCGCACCGCCGCGCACCAGGCCGGCACCGTCCGACCACCCCGTGACGCCGGTGGTGGGCCGGTCGACGACGGTGCTGCGCGTCGGCGCGCGGTAGGTGTGGCCGTGGCCGTCGTCGACCGGCCCACCA
>LIQL01000240.1:0-224 GCA_001418405.1 Streptomyces diastatochromogenes
CCGAACGCCCTGGCCGGGTCCGGCTACGCGCCCTACCGCGCCCTGCTGCGCGGTCTGCTCCGGCACGCCGGCGCGCTCCGCATCGACCACGTGATGGGCCTGTTCCGGTTGTGGTGGGTCCCCGAGGGCCGGCCGCCCACCGAGGGCGCCTACGTCCGCTACGACGGCGAGGCGATGCTCTCCGCACTGGCCCTGGAGGCGCACCGGGCCGGCGCCGCGGTGAT
>LIQL01000240.1:317-39364 GCA_001418405.1 Streptomyces diastatochromogenes
GCCGCGACGGACGGTGCCGCGGCCGGCGGTGCCGGGGACCCGGCGCCGGCGTCGGAAGGGACCGTGGCCCCGGCCCGGATCCTGGCCCCCGACGAATGGCGGGCCGGCTGCCTGGCCACCGTCACCACCCACGACCTGCCGCCCACCGCCGCCCGGCTCGCCGGCGACGACGTCGCGCTGCGCGCCCGCCTCGGCCTGCTCGCCGGCCCGCCCGAGCGCGAGCGCTCCCGGGCCGCCCACGAACTGCGCGAATGGCTCGGCGCGCTCACCCGGCACGGGCTGCTGCCCAAGGGCGTCCGCGACGAGGAGGCGGTGGTCCGGGCCGTCCACCGCTTCCTGCTGCGCACCCCGGCCCGGATGGTCGGTATCTGGCTCCCGGACGCGGTGGGCGACCGCCGCCCGCAGAACCTCCCCGGGACCTGGGACGAGTACCCCAACTGGCGCCTGCCCATCGCCGGCCCCGACGGCCGCCCGCACACCCTCGAAGAGCTGGCCGCCTCGCCCCGCCTGCACGCGCTGATGCGGGAGCTGGCCACCGCCGCGCCCTGAGCCGGCACGGCCCGCGGCGCCGGTCCGGCCTGCCGGGACGTCGCTAGCCCCACCCCGGACGCGCGGGGCCGAGTGCCGTCCGCTACGTTGAATGGGTGAGCAACAAGGTCAAGAACACCGCCCTGCGCGCCGGAACCATCACCGCCGGCACCGCGCTGATGCTGCTGATGTCGTCCCCCGCGTTTGCGCTCACCCGCGACGACGGTGACGACCCGGGTCCGGGCCTGAACGTGATCCAGACGCTCGGCCTCTACGTCGTGACGCCCATCGTGCTCTTCCTCGTCATCGCCGGGCTCGTCGTGATGACCGACAAGTCCCGCAAGCAGGCCAAGTCCAAGGGCTGACGACAGTCCCGCGCGGGCCGCGCGCCCGCATCCGCGACGCCTTCACAAGGGGCGCCCACCGGTTCTTCCCGGACCGGTGGGCGCCCCTTTGCGTTGCCCGGAAAGGGTCACGAAAAACCGGACATGGAGCGTCAGTTGCGGACGTTCCGGGTGATTCACCCCTTGGGGAAGTGTTTAACCGGGCCGTACCTACGATGGCGTAACCTACGGGGCCGTAAGTCCAAACCTACGGAGCCGTAGGTCCGTCGTCCCCTGGAGTTCCCTCGTGACCATCGCCCCCGACCGCCTCGACGGAGCGCGCGGCCAGGCCGCCTGGACCGACGCCCGGCTGCTGTACGCCCTCGAAGAGGTCGTCGAGAAGGAGCTGAACCGGCACCTGAAGGTCGCCAAGGAATGGATGCCGCACGAGTACGTGCCGTGGAGCGACGGGCGGAACTTCGACGGGGTGCTGGACGGCGAGGCGTGGGCCCCCGACCAGTCCAAGGTGACCTCGATCGGCCGCACCGCGCTGGTGGTCAACCTCCTCACCGAGGACAACCTCCCCAGCTACCACCACGAGATCGCCACCCTCTTCGGGCGGGATGGAGCGTGGGGCACCTGGGTCCACCGCTGGACGGCGGAGGAGGGTCGGCACGGCATCGTGATGCGCGACTACCTGCTCACCAGCCGTGCCGTCGACCCGGTCGAGCTGGAGCGGTTCCGGATGGCCCACATGTCCGCCGGGTTCGAGTCCGACAACGCGCACAGCATGCTGCACTCGGTGGCCTACGTCGCCTTCCAGGAGCTGGCCACCCGGATCTCGCACCGCAACACCGGCCGGCACTCCGGCGACCCGGTGTGCGACCAGATGCTGGCCCGGATCGCCAACGACGAGAACCTCCACATGGTCTTCTACCGCAACCTCCTCGGTGCGGCCTTCGAGCTGGCTCCCGACCGGACGATGTGCGCCGTGCGGGACGTGGTCACCGGCTTCCGGATGCCAGGCCACGGCATGCCCGGCTTCGAGCGGGCCGCCGTGCAGATGGCCCTCGGCGGGATCTACAACCTGCGGATCCACCACGACGACGTGCTCCAGCCGGTGCTGCGCCACCTGAAGGTCCTGGAGCGCGGCGGGCTGGGCCCGGAGGGGCTCGCCGCCCAGGAGGAGCTCGGGGCGTTCCTGGAGGGCCTGGACGGGCAGGCGCGCCGCTTCGACGAGCGGCAGGCCGCGATCCTGGCCCGCCGGGCGGCCCGCGGCTGAGTGCCGCTTCTACCATTCTTTTCAGTTTCCCTGAAAGGAATGGTCTGAATTATTCGATGGACCTGATGGTTAGGTGACTGCCACGGTGGATCCGTATCCACCATCGAGGGAGAGGAAACCGTGGCAGTCCTGGAGCGGGCCCGCGCACACCGCACACCGTCCACACAGGCCGTGGGGCTGACCCTGGCCCTGACGGCGACCGTCGTCTGGTCCGGCAACTTCGTCATCGCCCGGGCCCTGCACGACACCGTGCCGCCCGTCCAGACCGCGTTCTGGCGCTGGATCATCGCCTTGCTGGCGGTCGCCCCGTTCGCCCTGGGGCAGGTCCGCCGGGAGTGGCCGGTGATCCGTCGGCACCTCGGATTCCTGTCCCTGGCCGCCCTGTTGGGCGTCACGCTCTTCAACACCCTCATCTACACGGCCGGGAAGAGCACCTCCGCCACCAACATGGCGATGATCGCGGCGGCTTCGCCGATGATGATCGCCCTCTTCGACCTGATCGGCGGCCGGCGCGGCGGTCGCGAACCGCTGGGCGCCCGCCGCGCCGCGGGCATGGTGCTCGCCCTGCTGGGCGTGGTCACCCTGGTCGGCAAGGGCTCGCCCACCGCGGTGCTGCACCTGGACTTCGCCGGCGGCGACCTGTGGATGCTCGCCGCCACCGCCACCTTCGCCGGCTACAGCGCACTGCTGCGCCGCCGCCCCGAGGGGATCGGCGGGCTCTCGTTCCTGTTCGTGACGTTCGCACTGGGCGCCGCGATGCTGCTGCCCGCCTACGCCGTCTCCCTCGGCGTCGAGGGCGGCTTCCCGCTCACCGCCGGCACGGCCGGACCGCTGCTCTACATCGGCGTGTGCTCCTCCGCCGTCGCCTACTTCACCTGGAACAAGGCGATCGCCCTGGTCGGCGCCGCCCGCGCCGGGGTCGTCTACTACCTCCAGCCGGTCTGCGTGGCGCTGCTCTCGCTGGCCGTCCTGGGAGAGGGCATCACCGCGGTGCAGGTGCTCTGCATGGCGCTGATCGTCGCCGGGGTGGCCCTGGGGGCGGCGGGCAGCGGACGGTGACCGGACCGGCCGCGCCGGGTGCGTACGCTGCCCGCATGGCCGACTGGGACATCAAGAAGCTGCGCATCCTGCGCACCCTGGAGGAATTGGGCACGGTCACCGCGACCGCCGAGGCGCTGCACATGACGCCCTCGGCGGTTTCGCAGCAGCTGACCGGGCTCGCCAAGTCCCTCGGGGTGACGCTCCTGGAGGCGCACGGCCGGCGGGTCCGGCTCACCGGCGCCGCCCAACTGGTGCTGCGGCACGCCGAGGCGGTCTTCGCGCAGCTGGAACGGGCCGATGCGGACCTGCTCGGCTACCTCCAGGGCGAGGCCGGCACGGTGCGGGTCGGGGCGTTCTCCACCGCCATCCCGGCCCTGGTGGTGCCGGCCGTCCAGGAGCTGCGCCGCACCCACCCGGGCCTGGCCGTGACCGTGCGGGAGGCGGAGGCGGAGGCCGCGTACGAGCTGCTGGCCGAGGGCAGCGTCGACCTGGCGCTGTCGCTGGCCGCGCACGCGCCCACCCCGCGCGACCCGAAGTTCAGCCGGGTCTCCCTGCTCGCCGACCCGTTGGACGTGGCGCTGCCGGCCGGCCACCCGTTGGCCGCCGAGCCGGGGCTGCGGCTGGCCGACCTGGCCGGCGAACCGTGGATCTTCGGCAGTAGCGGCCCCTGGTCCCAGATCACCACCACCGCCTGTGAGAACGCCGGGTTCGTCCCGGAACAGGCGCACTCCGCCGCCGACTGGAGCGCGATCTGGGCGATGGTCGCCGCCGGGATGGGTGTGGCCCTGGTGCCCCGGATGGCGATGGCCGGCGGCCTGCGGGCTCCCGGGCGCGGCAGCGGGGTCGCGCTGCGGGTGCTCCACGCCGACCAGCCGCGCCGCCACGTGGTCGCCGCCGCCCGGCGCGGCTCCGAAGGGGCGCCCGGGCTTGCCCGGGTGCTGGCCGCGCTGCGGCAGGCGGCCGCCGCCCAGGCGGCCGTGGGTCGCACCGGCGGCGAGTGACCCCGACGCCGCGGGCCGGCCGCCGGCCCGAGTGGACCGAAGGCGTCCGCTCAACCGCGACCTTTCAGCCCGGCTGAAGATATTCCTCACGAACTTTCGATGGACCTGTCGGGTGTTCTGCTGCGACGGTGGACCGGTCCCCAGCACCGCACACAGGAGCAGAAGGGAAACGCATGTCCGCCACCCCGGCCGCCGATTCCACCGATCCGCACGCCAACGACGCCCAGCCGTACTCCGGCGGCGACCCGTACGCCGACTACCGCGGCGGTGACTTCTCCTTCACGTCGCTCGTCGACCTGGCCGACCGCCGCTTCGGCGCCGGTGTGATCGCCGCCAACGACGAGTTCTTCGCCGAGCGGGAGAACCTGCTGAAGTCGAACCCGGCGGTCTTCGACCCCGAGCACTTCGGCCACAAGGGCAAGATCATGGACGGCTGGGAGACCCGGCGCCGCCGGGGCGCCGACGGCGACCACCCCTTCCCCACCGAGGACGAGCACGACTGGGCGCTGATCCGCCTCGCCGCCCCCGGCGTGATCCGCGGCGTCATCGTCGACACCGCCCACTTCCGCGGCAACTACCCGCAGCAGGTCACCGTCGAGGCCACCGCGCTGCCCGGCAGCCCCAGCCCCGAGGACCTGCTCGCCGACGGCGTGAAGTGGGAGGAGCTCGTACCCCGCACCCCCGTGCGCGGCCACGCGGCCAACGGCTTCGAGGTCACCACCGAGCGCCGCTTCACCCACCTCCGCCTCAAGCAGCACCCCGACGGCGGCGTAGCCCGCCTGCGGGTCTACGGCGAGGTCGTCCCGGACCCGGAGTGGCTGGACGTCCTGGGCACCCTGGACCTGGCCTCGGTGATGCACGGCGGCACCGTCGAGGACGCGTCGGACCGCTTCTACTCCTCGCCCACCCAGATCATCCAGCCCGACCTGTCGCGCAAGATGGACGACGGCTGGGAGAACCGCCGCCGCCGGGTCCGCGGCACCAACGACTGGGTGCTCTTCAAGCTCGCCGCGCAGGGCGAGGTCCGCGCCGTCGAGATCGACACCGCCTACCTCAAGGGCAACTCGGCCGGCTGGGCCCGGCTCTCCGCCTGCGACGGCAACCCGGACGACGCCTCCTCGTGGTTCGAGGTGCTGCCCAAGACCAAGCTCCAGCCCGACACCCCGCACCGCTTCGTGCTGCCCCGCCGGGTTACCGCCACCCACGTCCGCCTGGACGTCTACCCCGACGGCGGCCTGGCCCGGATGCGGGTGCACGGCGACCTCACCGAGGCCGGCCGGGCCGAACTGGTCCGCCGCTTCGACGAGCTGAGCGGCTGATCCGCCCGTCCCGCCGGGCCCCGTAGGAGGGGGACGGGGCCCGGCGGTCCGCCCCGCGCGGCGGGGCCACTCGACCCGCCCGGCGGACGGTCACGCTCCTGACGCCCGTCCGCCGGGCGATTCCACCTCGCGGGCCCGGGCCCGCAGCAAGGGGTGTGCCCCCGGAACCGCACCGGTTCCGGGGGCACACCCCTTCTCGTACCGCGCCGGTCAGGCCCCGGCGGCCGCGTCCGCCGCCCGGGCCTTCAGCGCCCGCTCGACGCCGGCCCGCGACTCGGTCACCAGGCGGCGCAGCGCCGGGCTCGGGTCGACCTGCGCCAGCCAGGCGTCGGTGGCGTCCAGGGTCTCCTGGGAGACCTGGAGGGCCGGGTAGTGGCCCACCACGATCTGCTGCGCCATCTCGTGGCTGCGGCTGTCCCACACGCCCTTGACCGCCGAGAAGTACTGCGCGGTGTACGGCGCCAGCAGCTCTCGCTGGTCGGGCTGGACGAAGCCGGCGATGACGGCCTCCTGCACGGCGTTGGGGAGCGCGTCGGACTCCACCACCGAGGCCCAGGCCGCGGCCTTCGCCTCCGCGGTCGGCCGGGCGGCGCGCGCCGTCGCCGCGTGCCGCTCGCCCGCCGACGTCGCGTCCCGCGCCAGCTCGGCCGCGATCTCCGCCTCGTCGGCCCGGCCGGTGGCCGCCAGCCGCTCCAGCAGCGCCCAGCGCAGCTCGGTGTCCACGGCGAGCCCGGACAGCTCCTGGGTGCCGTCCAGCAGGCCCTTGAGGAGGTCCAGCTGCGCGTCGGTGCGGGCCGCCGCGGCGAACGCCCGGGCCCACGCCAACTGGTGGTCGCTGCCGGCCTCGGCGGCCCGCAGGTGCGTCAGCGCCGCCTCGGTCCAGGTCGCCAGGCCGCTCTCGCGCCACTCCGGCGCCGCGTACAGGTCCAGCGCCAGCTTCACCTGGCGGTGCAGCGACTGGACCACGCCGATGTCGGTCTCCTTGCCGATGCCGGAGAGCACCAGCGCCAGGTAGTCCCGGGCCGGCAGTTCGCCGTCCCGGGTCATGTCCCAGGCCGAGGCCCACGACAGCGCCCGCGGCAGCGACTCGGTGAAGTCCCCGAGGTGCGCGGTGACGACCTTCAACGACTGCTCGTCCATCCGCACCTTGGCGTAGGACAGGTCGCCGTCGTTGAGCAGGACCACGTCCGGCCGGCGGAAGCCCGCCGGGAACGGCACCTCGGTCCGCTCGCCGTCCACGTCCAGCTCGACGCCGCCGGTGCGGACCAGCTTGCCGTCCGTCAGGTCGTAGTAGCCGATCCCGATCCGGTGCGGCCGCAGCACCGGCTCGCCGGTCGCCCCGGCCGGCAGCGCCGGCGCCTCCTGGCGCACCGCGAAGGCGGTGACGGTGCCGTCCCCGGCCACCTCGATCTCGGGCCGCAGCACGTTGATGCCGGCCGTCTCCAGCCACTTCTTCGACCAGGTGGCGAGGTCCCGGCCGCTGGTCTTCTCCAGCGCGCCCAGCAGGTCGCTCAGCCGGGTGTTGCCGTAGGCGTGCGCCTTGAAGTACGCCTGCACGCCCTTGAAGAACTCGTCCATGCCGACGTAGGCCACCAGCTGCTTGAGGACGCTGGCGCCCTTGGCGTAGGTGATGCCGTCGAAGTTGACCAGGACGTCGTCCAGGTCATGGATCTCCGCCATGATCGGGTGGGTGGACGGCAGTTGGTCCTGCCGGTACGCCCAGGTCTTCATGGAGTTGGCGAACGTGGTCCAGGCATGCGGCCACTTGCTGCCCGGCGCGTACGCCTGGCAGGCGATCGAGGTGTAGGTGGCGAACGACTCGTTCAGCCACAGGTCGTTCCACCACTCCATGGTGACCAGGTCGCCGAACCACATGTGCGCCAGCTCGTGCAGGATCGTCTCGGCACGCACCTCGTAGGCCGCGTCCGTCACCTTCGAGCGGAAGATGTACTGGTCGCGGATGGTGACCGCACCGGCGTTCTCCATCGCCCCGGCGTTGAACTCCGGCACGAAGAGCTGGTCGTACTTGGCGAACGGGTAGTCGTAGGCGAACTTCTCCTGGAACCAGTCGAAGCCCTGCCGGGTGACCGCGAAGATCTCCTCCGCGTCCAGGTGCTCGGCCAGCGACGGCCGGCAGTAGATCCCCAGCGGCACCGACCGGCCGTCGGCGCCCTCCCAGGTGCTGTGCACGCTGTGGTACGGCCCGACGATCAGGGCCGTGATGTAGGTGGAGATCCGCGGCGTGGGCGCGAACCGCCAGACAGTGCCGTCCGCGCCGGCCGGCTCCGGCGTCGGCGAGTTCGAGACCACCGTCCAGCCCTGCGGCGCCGTCACGGTGAACTGGAAGGTGGCCTTCAGGTCCGGCTGCTCGAAACTGGCGAACACCCGGCGGGCGTCCGGCACCTCGAACTGCGTGTAGAGGTAGGTCTGCTGGTCCACCGGGTCGACGAACCGGTGCAGCCCCTCACCGCTGTTGGTGTACGCGCAGTCGGCGACCACCGTCAGCTCGTTGCGGCCCTGCCGCAGCCCGGACAGCGCGATCCGCGAGTCCTCGAACACCGTCGCCGCGTCGAGCGCCGTGCCGTTCAGCACCACCTCGTGCACGGTCGGCGCGACCAGGTCGATGAACGACGCCGCGCCGTCCTCGCCGGCGACGTCGAACCGCACCGTCGTCACCGACCGGAACGTGCCGCTCCCCTCCTGTGCCCCGCTCAGGTCCAGCTCGATCGCGTACGCGTCCACGGTCAGCAGGCGCGCGCGCTCCTGGGCCTCTTCCCGGGTCAGATTCGTACCAGGCACCCGTCCCTCTCCTTCACGATCGGTCATATCGCAGCGTCCGGCCATCCTTCCACGGCGCCGCCGCGGCCAGGACGACGTCCGGATCCCGCCAGCGGCCCGGCCGTGGAGCGCCGAACCTGTCTGCATGACGACGTACGCACCGCTTCCGATCCCGGCCGCCACCCTCACCGAGCTGCGCGGCACCGACGACGCCGGCCGCCCCATGGAGCCCTACACCGCCCGCGCGGACGGGGCGCCGGTGGACTGCGTGGGCAGCCCGCTGCGCTGCTGCCTGCGGGCCATCGAGGAGGGCGAGCGGGTCGCCCTGGTCTCCTACGCGCCGCTGCGCCGCTGGGCCGCGGAGACCGGCGCCGCCCCGGGGGCCTACGACGAGCAGGGACCGGTCTTCATCCACGCCCAACCGTGTCCGGGGCCGGACCCGGCCGCCGACCCGTACCCGCACGCCCACGCCGGGGCCCTGCGGACCCTGCGGCGCTACGACCGGCAGGGCCGGATCGCCGGCGGGCGGTACTTCGAGATCCCCCAGGACGCCGGAGCCGGCTTCGAGGCGGCCTTCGACGAGGCGTTCGCCGACCCCGAGGTGGCGGCCGTCCACGTCCGGGCGCTGGAGTACGGCTGCTTCCTGTACGAGGTGCGCCGCCCCTGACCCGGCGGGGCGCCGCAACGGCCGCGGCCGGTGCCGGTACGGAGCGGATCCGTACCGGCACCGGCCGCGGTGCGCGCCGTGGGCGGGCGGGTCAGCCGCGCAGCTCGGCGGCGACCAGCTCGGCGATCTGGACGGCGTTCAGCGCCGCGCCCTTGCGGAGGTTGTCGTTGGTGACGAACAGTGCGAGGCCGTTGTCGACGGTCTCGTCCCGGCGGATCCGGCCCACGAAGGAGGCGTCCTGGCCGGCGGCCTGGAGCGGGGTGGGGACGTCGGAGAGCGCGACGCCCGGGGCGCCGGCCAGCAGCTCCTGGGCGCGCTCGGGGGAGATCGGGCGCGCGAAGCGGGCGTTGACCTGGAGGGAGTGGCCGCTGAAGACGGGGACGCGGACGCAGGTGCCGGACACCTTCAGCTCCGGGATGTCCAGGATCTTGCGGCTCTCGTTGCGGAGCTTCTGCTCCTCGTCGGTCTCGTTCAGCCCGTCGTCGACGATCGAGCCGGCCATCGGCAGGACGTTGAAGGCGATCGGGCGGACGTAGGTCTCCGGGTTCGGGAACTCCACCGCGGCACCGTCGTGCGTCAGCTTGGTGGCGTCCTGCTCGACGACCTTGCGGGTCTGCCCGTCCAGCTCGGCGACGCCGGCCAGGCCGCTGCCGGAGACCGCCTGGTAGGTGGCGACGACCAGGGAGACCAGTCCGGCCTCCTCGTGCAGCGGACGCAGCACCGGCATGGCGGCCATGGTCGTGCAGTTCGGGTTGGCGATGATGCCCTTGGGTCGGTCGGTGATGGCCTGCGGGTTGACCTCGGAGACCACCAGCGGCACCTGCGGGTCGCGGCGCCAGGCCGAGGAGTTGTCGATCACGACCGGGCCGGCCGCGGCGACCTTCTCCGCCAGCGCCTTGGACGTGGTGCCACCGGCCGAGAAGAGGACGATGTCCAGACCGGAGTAGTCCGCGGTGGCCGCGTCCTCGACCGTGATCTCGGTGTCCTGCCAGGGCAGCGTCCGTCCGGCGGACCGGGCCGAAGCGAACAGCCGCAGCTGCTCGACAGGGAAGTTGCGCTCGGCGAGAATGCGCCGCATCACGCCGCCGACCTGTCCGGTCGCTCCGACGATTCCGATCCTCATGGGACTCCTTCTTTCTGACCTGGCCCGCTGGCCTGGCTCCGGGTGTCTGCTGGAACACCTGCTCAGTGGCGCTCCCATCATGTGTGTGAGACCCGTCGCCTTGTCCAATCCATTCCAATAGATGGAGAAGCGGACCGCACGGTTGCGCACGGAGCGTGCCCGACGATTGCGGATCGTCACCCTCTGTGATGGGGCGGTCAGCGCGGGAGGACCACGACGTACTGCGTCGGCTCCCGGTCGGCTGCCGCCATCAGTGCCGTGCGCACCACCGTGGCCTGCTGCTCCGGGGCCTCCCGCAGGGTCCGCGGCCGGCAGCGGACGAGGGTGATGCCCAGCCGCTCCAGGTGCTCGCGGTGCTCGTCCCTCTCGGCGCCGGCGGGGCCGTGGTCGGACGGGCGCGGGGTGCGGGCGTCGATCTCCGCGGCCACCCCGTACTCCGGCCAGTACGCGTCCACCCCACCCAGGTACGGGCCGCCCGGCAGTCGCAGGTCGACGTTCCACAGCGGGTCGGGCAGCCCGTAGGCGTGCACCAGGTCGTAGAGCCGCTGCTCGGCCAGGGCCCGCCCCTCGGCCATCAGGGCGTCGACCGCGTCCACCACGTGCGGCCGGGTCAGCAGCCGGGCCCGGCTCAGCTCCCGCACCACCGAGGCGGCCTCGCAGTGTCCGCCGCGCACCGCCTCGGTCAGCAGCCGGCGCACCAGGGTCCCGTCGGTGAGGCCGGCCACCGCGTCCGCCAGCGCCCGCGGGACCGGTGCGGTGGGCACCCCGGTGACGTCCTGCGGGTCCGGCAGGTCCGCGCCCCGGAGGATGTCGGCGAAGCCCGCCGAGCGCAGCCGCCGGGTGCGCGCCACCAGCACCTCGATGTGGTCCAGGGACAGCAGCGGAGGGGCGGCGGCGAAGCCGTGCAGGGCGAGCGCCGCCAGCCCGGTGATCATCGGGTCCCGGGCGGCCTCCGCGCTGCGCGGCTGGCTCGGCACGGACGGGCCGCGGTGGCGGGCGTAGAGCAGCGCGGCGTGCAGCCGCTCCTCGCTGGTGGGCGGGCCCTGGTGCAGCAGGTGCACGCCGGGCAGCAGTTGCTGCCAGGGCCCGCCCGGCCGGCAGCGCTCGGCGATCTCGGCCGGCGGCACGCCGTGCGCCCGGAGCTGATGGGTGGTCAGCACCGGGCAGTGGCCGTCCGCGAGGTGGTGGAGGGGGAGCGGGGAGAGCGGGGCGTCGTGGTTCATGCCCGGCAGATTCCCGGTCCCGCTCCACCCCCTAACCGCTGTTACCCGCCTGTGGCACAAGCGGGACAATCCCGCCCTCAAGTACGGGCGTTCGACGGCCGATTGGGGCTGGTCCGGCGCCGGGTTACGGCCTGGGTCCGGCCGCCTCGTCACAAGCCTGTGCACGCAGCGCCCGTGCCAGGTCGTCCTGCTCCTCGCGCACCAGTCGGCGCAGCGCCGGCGCGGCCTCGGCGTGCTCGGCCAGCCAGGCGTCCGCGGCGTCCAGCGCGGCCCGGTCCACCTGCCAGGAGGGGAACAGCCCGCGCACCACCGACATCCCGATTTCGATCGACCGCTCCCGCCAGATCCGTTCGATCGCCGCGAAGTAGTGCGGCGCGTACGGCACCAGCAGCTCCCGCTGCGACGGCTGCGCGAAGCCGCTGATGGTCGCCTCGACCAGGGCGTTGGAGAGCGCGTCGGAGTCGATCACGTCCGCCCAGGCCGCCGCCTTGACCTCGGCCGAGGGGCGGGCGGCCAGGCAGCGGACCTGGTGCCGCTTGCCGGACGCGGTGTCGTCGCGGGCCAGTTCGGCGTCGATCGCCGCGGCGTCGGCGATCCCGTGCGCGGCCAGCGGCAGCAGGAACGCCCAGCGCAGTTCCTGGTCGACCGCCAGCCCGTCGATCTTCGCGGTGCCGTCCAGCAGCCCCTGGAGCAGCTGGAGGTCGGCCGCGGTGGTGGCCACCGCGGCGAAGTGCCGGGCCCAGCTCAGCTGGTGGCCGCTGCCCGGTTCGGCCAGCCGCAGTTCGCGCAGCGCGTTCTCGGCCAGTTCGCGGGTGGCCCGCTCGCGGTACTCGGGCGCGACGTAGTGCTCCAGTGCCGCCTCCGCCTGGCCGAGCACCGACTGGAGCACCCCGATGACGGCCTCCGCCCCGGCGAACCGCCGCACCAGGTCCAGGAAGTCGCGGGCCGGCATCAGCCCGTCCCGGGTCAGTCCCCACACCGCGGCCCAGCACAGCGCCCGCGCCAACGGGTCCGTCAGGTCGCCGAGCCGGGCCCGCAGGGTGGCCAGCGACCCCTCGTCGAAGCGCGTCTTGCAGTACGTCAGGTCCTCGTCGTTGACCAGGACCAGCTCCGGCCGCTCGATCCCGGCCAGCTCCGGCACCGCGGTCCGCGGCCCGGCCACGTCCACCTCGGCGCGGGCGTAGCGCACCAGCGCCGAGTCCGCGTCGAGGCGGCGGTACAGGCCCACCGCGACCCGGTGCGGCCGCAGCTCCGGGTGGCTCTCCGACGCCTCCTGGAGGATGCTCAGCTCGGTGATCCGGTCCTGCGCGTCGTAGGTGACCTGCGGGGTGAGGGAGTTGACGCCGGCCGTCTGGAGCCAGGCGCGCGACCAGGCCGCCAGGTCCCGCCCGGAGGTCTCCTCCAGCACCGCCAACAGGTCCGCGAGGCGGGTGTTGCCGTAGGCGTGCCGCTTGAAGTAGCGCCGGGCGCCCTCCAGGAACGCGTCCTGGCCGACGTACGCCACCAGCTGCTTGAGGACGCTGGCGCCCTTGGCGTAGGTGATGCCGTCGAAGTTGAGCTTGGCGTCCTCCAGGTCCCGGATGTCGGCGGTGATCGGGTGGGTGGAGGGGAGCTGGTCGGCCCGGTACGCCCAGGACTTGCGGCGGTTGGCGAAGGTGATCCAGCCGTCCGTGAAGCGGGTCGCGCCGACCTGCGCGAAGCTGCCCATGAAGTCCGCGAAGGACTCCTTCAGCCACAGGTCGTCCCACCAGTCCATGGTGACCAGGTCGCCGAACCACATGTGCGCCATCTCGTGCAGGAGGACGTTGGCGCGCCGCTCGTAGGACGCCTCGGTGACCTTGCCGCGGAAGATGAACTCCTCGCGGAAGGTGACGCAGCCGGGGTTCTCCATCGCGCCGAGGTTGTACTCCGGCACGAACGCCTGGTCGTACTTCCCGAACGGGTACGGGAAGTCGAAGTGGTCGTGGAAGAAGTCCAGGCCCTGCTTGGTGACGGCGAAGATGTCGTCCGCGTCGAAGTGCCGGGCCAGCCCCTTGCGGCACAGCGCGCCCAGCGGGACCGTCAGCTCGGTGCCGTCCTCGAAGGTGCGGCGGTAGGTGTCGGTGACGTAGTGGTACGGACCGGCGACCACGGCGGTGATGTACGTCGAGATCGGCTTGGTCGTCGCGAAGCGGTGCCGGCCCGCCTCGGCGGGGCCCTCCTGGGCGCCGTTGCTGAGCACCAGCCACCCCTCGGGCGCGGTCACCTCGAAGGTGAACGGGGCCTTCAGGTCGGGCTGTTCGAAGGTGGCGAAGACCCGGCGCGCGTCGGCGGGCTCGTACTGGGTGTAGAGGTAGACCTCGCCGTCCTCGGGGTCGACGAAGCGGTGCAGCCCCTCGCCGGTCCGGCTGTAGGCGCACTGCGCGTCGACGACCAGGGTGTTCTCGGCGGCCAGGTCGGCCAGCGCGATCCGGGTGCCGTCGAAGACCGCGGACGCGTCCAGCTCCCGGCCGTTGAGGGTGACCGAGCTGACCGAGGGCGCCAGGAGGTCCGCGAAGCTCGTGGCGCCGGGCTCGGCGCAGCGGAAGCGGATCGTCGTGCGGGAGCGGTACGTGGCCGCGTCCGCGCCTCGGGCGACCGCTGAGCGGACGTCCAGCGCCACGTCGTACCCCTCGACCGTCAGCAGCCGGCCCCGCTCACGTGCCTCTTCCCGGGACAGATTCTCACCTGGCACCGCGTGCCTCCCTCACCCTCGTCTCGGATATCGAACACCGGGAATCATGGCACGCGCGCCGTCGGTTGAAGCGTCCACGGAACAACGTCGTTGACGCTCTCAAGAGGAGACCCCGTGTCCGAGACCGCGAAGACCCCGGCAGACTTCTGGTTCGACCCGCTCTGCCCCTGGGCGTGGCTGACCTCCCGTTGGATGCTGGAGGTCGAGCAGCTCCGCCCGGTCCAGGTGCGCTGGCACGTGATGAGCCTGGCCGTGCTCAACGAGAACAAACTCGACGAACTCCCCGCCCAGTACGCGGAGAACATGCGCCCGGGCGGCAAGGCGTGGGGCCCGGTCCGCGTGGTGATCGCCGCGCAGCAGCTCTACGGCGACGAGGTCGTCGGCCGCCTCTACACCGCGCTCGGCAACCGCTTCCACACCGCCGGCGAGGGCGTCAGCCGCGACTCCCTCGCGGCCGGCATCGCCGACGCCGGCCTGCCCGCCGACCTGATCGACTACGCCGACAAGGACGTCTACGACGCCGAGCTGCGCGCCTCCCACAAGGAGGGCATCGACCTGGTCGGCCAGGAGGTCGGCACTCCGGTGATCGCGGTGCCCGGGCCGGATTACGACAGCGCGAGCGAAGCGAGCTCTTCCGGGGGCGGAGGTCGGGCGACGGGTGGGCAGATCGCCTTCTTCGGCCCGGTCGTCACGCCCGCGCCCAAGGGCGAGCAGGCGGCCAGGCTCTGGGACGGCACGCTGCTGGTGGCGTCCACCCCCGGCTTCTTCGAGATCAAGCGGACCCGCACCGAGGCGCCGTCCTTCGACTGAGCGTCGGGCCGCCGCCGTCCCGTCCCGCACGCACGAAGCCCCGCGAGTCACGTCCTCGCGGGGCTTCGCTCCGTTCCGTCCGCCGGGTGAAAGGTGAGAAGACGATCACGAGGCAGGACGTCTCGGCCGGCTACCGGGTCACGGCGCCAGCAGCAGGTTGTTCGCGCGCTCCTTGGCGGCCGTGTAGCGCTTGGCCACGTCCTGCCAGTTCACGACGTTCCACATGGCCTCGATGAAGTCCACCTTCTGGTTCTTGTACTGGAGGTAGAAGGCGTGCTCCCAGGCGTCGAACACCAGGATCGGCACCGAGCCCTGGCCGACGTTGCCCTGGTGGTCGTAGATCTGCTCGACGATGAGGCGGCCGGTCACCGGCTCGTAGGCCAGCACGCCCCAGCCGGAGCCCTGGGTGGTCGCCGACGCCTTGGACAGCTGCGCCTTGAACTTGGCGAACGAGCCGAAGCTCTCGGCGATGGCGTCGGCCAGCTCGCCCACGCCGTCCTTGTCCAGCGGCTCGCCGCCGCCGTCACCGGTCATGTTGTGCCAGTAGATGCTGTGCAGGATGTGGCCGGAGAGGTGGAACGCGAGGTTCTTCTCCAGGCCGTTGATGGTGCCCCACTGGTCCTTGTCGCGCGCCTCGGCGAGCTGCTCAAGGGTGTCGTTGGCGCCCTTCACGTACGCCGCGTGGTGCTTGTCGTGGTGCAGCTCGATGATCTCCGGGCTGATGACCGGGGCCAGCTCCGAGTAGTCGTAGGGGAGTTCCGGAAGTGTGTAGGTCGCCATGCCGACCCCGCCTCCAAGCTGCGTAAACGCCGTAGTTGCAATCCATGTGCAAGAGCACGCTACCAGCAGGAGTGATCACGGGCCCGGCGTGTCGGGCGTCCTGGTTCCAAAGACGGAGGCGGGGCGGGACCTCGGAAGGAGGTCCCGCCCCGCCTCGGGAACAGGTGGGCCGACAGGCCCGGTCACGGCGTCAGCGCCGGCTGAGCGCCCGCTGCCGGACCACGCCGATCACCGTCAGCACCAGGCCGAAGCCACCGGTGAACAGCAGCTGGATCCGCTGGTTCTCGTCGCGCAGCATCAGCACCAGGACCACCGCGACGCCGGCCAGCGCCACCCACGTCAGATACGGGAAGGCCCACATCTTCACGATGAGCTTCTCGGGCGCCTCGCGCTCCAGCCGCCGTCGGGTGCGCAGCTGGGCGACGGCGATGAAGCCCCAGACCACCAGGACCGCGGCGCCGACCATGTTCAGCAGCCACTGGAAGACGGTGGTCGGCCACCAGAAGCTGAGCAGCACCGCGAAGAACCCGAACATGGCGCACAGCAGCACCGTCCGGCGCGGCACCCCGCCGCTCACCTTGCCGAGGAAGGCCGGGCCCTGGCCGCGGGCGATCAGCGAGTACGCCATCCGCGACGAGCCGTAGATGTTGGCGTTCACCGCGGAGAGCAGCGCGATCAGGATGACCACGTTCATGATCTGGCCGGCCGCCGGGATCTTGAGGTAGTCGAGCACCGCCACGTACGGGCCGCTCTTGGCGATCGACGGCGCGCTCCACGGGATGACGGTGACGATGACCGCCATCGAGCCGACGTAGAACAGGGCGATCCGCCACATCGCGGTGCGCACCGCGCGGGCCACACCGCGGGCCGGGTCCTTGGACTCGGCGGCCGCGATGGTCACCGTCTCCAGGCCGCCGTAGGCGAACACCGACGCCAACAGGCCCACCATCAGTCCGTCGACGCCCTTGGGCAGGAAGCCGCCGTCACCGGTGAGGTGGCTGGTGCCGGGGGCCGAGGTGCCGGGCAGCAGGCCGAAGATGGCCAGCACGCCCAGGATCAGGAAGAGGGCGATCGCCGCGACCTTCAGGGCGGCGAACCAGAACTCGAACTCGCCGAAGTTGCCGACCGCGGTCAGGTTGGTCGCGGTGAACACCACCATGATCAGCAGGACCCACATCCACGGCTCGGTGGACGGGAACCACTGGTGCAGCACATCCGCGGCGCCCAGCGCCTCGGCCGCCACCGCCACGCACAGCAGCGCGGTGAACATCCACCCCACGGTGAAGCCCGCCCAGGAGCCTATGGAGCGCTCCGCGTGCACCGAGAAGGAACCGGAGGACGGCTGCGCCGCGGACATCTCGCCGAGCATCCGCATGACCAACATGACCAGTGCGCCCGAGACGGCGTACGCCAGCACGATCGACGGGCCGGCCGCCGCGATGCCCTCGCGGGAGCCGACGAACAGGCCCGCCCCGATCACCCCGCCGAGGGCGATCATCGAGAGGTGGCGCTGTTTGAGGCCGTGCGACAGCGCGCCGCCGTCCTGGCCGGTGCCCGGGGCCGCGGCGTTCCGCGCACCGGCGGACGCGGCGGACGAGGGTGTCCGATTCATGTCGTACCTGTCCCAGTAGGTGAGATGCGGGCGGGGCGATACTGCGTTCTCCCGGGGCCGCGGACGGCTCACTCCGGGGTCCTCGGCAAAGCTGGCTCAGTCTGAGTGTCCCTGTCCGCTCAGGGCAACAGTCGTGCAGCGATTGTTCGGTATTCAGACGCGATCGTGACCGAGAGTGTCTGATACATCGTCGAATGTGGCGAGATGTGAGGTACATCTCAAAGGCGACCTACCCGCGCGGAACCGCCCCAACGAGCCGGCGCGCCCCGCGGCGGCCCGCCGCCCGGCGTCCGGCCCTCAGCCCCGCACCCGACGGGCCCTCAACTCCCGCAACCCCGCCACCACCAGCACCGCGGCGGTCGCACCGGCCGACCACAGCAACTGCGGCCGGGCGGTGTCATCGGTCAGCATCAGCACGATCACCGCGCCCATCGCCGCCAGCGCCACCCACGTCAAATAGGGGAACGCCCACATCCGCAGCACCAGCCGCTCCGGCGCCTCCCGTTCGATCCGCGGCCGCAGCCGCAACTGGGAGACCGCGATCAGTCCCCAGACGAACAGCAGCACCGCACCGACCGCGTTGAGCAAGTACAGGAACACCGAATCCGGCCACTCCAGGTTGAGCAGCACCGAGACGAAGCCGAACGCCACCGACGCCAGCACCGCCCGCCGCGGCACCCCGCCGCCGGACACCTTCAACAGCCCGCGCGGCGCCTCGCCGCGCTCGGCCAGCGAGAACACCATCCGCGACGAGCCGTAGAGGTTGGCGTTCAGCGCCGACAGCAGCGCCACGAACACCACGACGTTCATGATCTGCCCGGCACCCGGCACCCCGACGCGGTCCAGCACCATCACGTACGGGCTCTTGCCCGGCTCCATCGACGACCAGGGCAGCACGGTGACGATGACCAGCATCGAGCCCACGTAGAAGAAGAGGATCCGCCACACCGCGCTGCGCACCGCCCGGCCCACCGCCCGCGCCGGATCGTCCGACTCGGCCGCCGCGATGGTGACGACCTCCAGGCCGCCGAAGGCGAACACCACCGCCAGCACGCCGGAGACCACCCCGGACCAGCCGTGCGGCAACAACCCGCCGTGCCCCGTCAGGTTGGTCAGCCCCACCGGCTCGGTGTCCGGCAGCACCCCGAAGACCGCCAGCAGGCTCAGGGCCAGGAACAGCACGATCGCGGTGACCTTCAACGTCGCGAACCAGAACTCGAACTCGCCGAAGTTCTTCACCGCGGCCAGGTTGGCGACGGTGAACACCACCATGAAGAGCAGCACCCACCCCCACTGCGGTACCGCCGGCAGCCAGCCGTGCGCGATCTGCGCCGCGCCGGTGGCCTCCACGGCCAGCACCACCACCAGCAGGAACCAGTACAACCAGCCCACGCTGAAACCGGCCCACCGCCCGAGCGCCCGCTCCGCGTGCACCGAGAACGCCCCGGAGGCCGGCATCGCCGCGGACATCTCCCCGAGCATCCGCATGATCAGCATCGCCAGCGCCCCGGCGATCAGATAGGACAGCACGATCCCCGGTCCGGCCACCGCGATGCCCGCGCCGGAGCCCACGAACAGCCCCGCCCCGATCACCCCGCCCAGACCCAGCATCGTCAGGTGGCGCTGCTTGAGCCCCGCGGACAGCGGCTCTTTCTCGACCAGGGGCGGTGCGTCGTGCATCGGCTCGTAACTCTCGCAAGGGGCGGGATCGCCGCCCGGTTTGGGGGAACTCCACAGGTGACCGCGGAGCCGTCCCAGTGTCCCCGCCCCCGGCCGGCTAGCACAAAACCGGCCACGCACCACTGCCCGGCCCGTGACGAGCATCACGTGACCTGCGAAGACGTATCGCGCGCCGAAGGGCTCGGGCATTCTGGCGGTTGTCCGGAACTCCCCAAGCGGGCCGGTACGGCTTTGTCACCGCTACACGATGATCGCCGCCGCCCCCCTGAACTAACGTCATCACGTCCCGCCGGACCGCTCCACCCGGACGGTCCCCTCACACCCGCGGAGTCCCCTGATGAGCACAGCCGCCCCCACCCTCCTGCCCGGAGCGGTCCTCGCCGACCTGCTGCCGGCCGCCACCGACACCCGCGCCCGCGTCCGCGACGCGGCGCTGGTCGCCGGCGGCGCCGTGATCACCGGCATCGCGGCCCAGATCGCGGTCCCGGTCCCCGGCTCCCCGGTCCCGGTCACCGCCCAGACCTTCGCCGCCCTCCTGGTGGGCACCTCGCTCGGCGCCCGCCGCGGGCTGCTGTCGCTGGCGCTCTACGCCCTGCTCGGCATGGCCGGCGTGCCGTGGTTCGCGGGCGGCGCCTCGGGCGCCGGCGGGGCCACCTTCGGCTACGTCCTCGGCATGCTGCTCGCCGCCACCGCCGTGGGCGCACTGGCCCGCCGCGGCGGCGACCGCGGGGTGCTCCGCACCGCCGCCACGATGGTCGCCGGCAACGCCGTGATCTACGCGATCGGCGTCCCCTACCTCGCGTTGAGCACCGGCATGTCCTTCGGCCAGGCCGTCGCCGTCGGCATGGTGCCGTTCCTGATCGGCGACGCCGTCAAGATCGCCCTGGCGATGGGCGCGCTGCCCACCGCCTGGAAGCTGGCCGGCCGCCGCGGCTGACCGCCCGCACCGACGCCGGCGGGGCCCGCACCCACCCTGGGTGCGGGCCCCGCCGGCTGTCCGCGTCGTCACACCTGCTCGGGCGCCTCGGCCGCCGCGGCCGGTTCCGCCGCGCGCGGGCGCCGCTTCTGGAGCACCAGCCCGGCCACCAGCACCACCGCGGCCGCCACCACCGACAGCACCATCTGCTCCCGGCCGTCCTTGTCGTAGAACATGTAGCCCACGACGAAGACGATCAGCGCGATGGTGGCGTACGTCAGCCACGGGTACAGCCACATCCGCACCGTCAGCCGCTCCGGCATCTCCCGTTCGATGGTCCGGCGCATCCGCAGCTGCGAGAAGCAGATGACCAGCCAGACGAAGAGCGCCACCGCGCCCGAGGAGTTCAGCAGGAACTGGAAGATGGTGTCCTTCGAGGTGTAGCTGAAGATCGTCGCGATGAACCCGAAGGCCACCGACGCCCAGATCGCCACCGCCGGCACTCCGCCCTTGTTGACGGTCGCGAACGCCTTCGGCGCGTCGCCGCGCTCACCGAGCGAGAACGCCATCCGGGACGCCGTGTAGAGCCCGGAGTTCAGGCAGGACAGCACCGCGGTCAGCACCACCACGTCCATCACCACGTCCACGCCCGGGATGTGCAGCGACTTCAGCACCGCCACGTACGGGCTCTTCGTCACCTCCGGGTCGTCCCACGGCAGCAGCGTCACGATCACCGCGATCGACCCGATGTAGAAGAGCGCGATCCGCCAGATCACGCTGTTCACGGCCTTGCGGACGGCCGCCACCGGGTTCGGCGACTCGCTCGCCGCCAGCGTCACGATCTCGCTGCCCATGAAGGAGAAGACCACCAGCAGCATTCCGGAGAGGATCGCCCCCGGCCCCTTCGGCAGGAACCCGCCGTGTCCCAGGAGGTTCGCGGTGCCCACCGCGTGCTGCCCCGGCGGCAGTCCGAAGATCGCCAGCGCGCCGACCACGATGAAGATCACGATCGCCACGACCTTGATGCCGGCGAACCAGAACTCGAACTCGCCGAACGATCCGACCGACACCAGGTTGGTGCCGGTCAGCACGATCATCACCAGCAGCGCCCAGGCCCACTGCGGCACCGCCGGTATCCAGCCGGTCAGGATCGATGCCGCCGCGGTCGCCTCGACCGCCAGCACCACCGACCAGAAGAACCAGTACAGCCAGCCGATGGTGAAGCCGGCCCAACGGCCCAGCGCCCGGTCCGCGTACGCGGAGAACGAGCCGGAGGTGGGGGAGGCCGCGGCCATCTCGCCCAGCATCCGCATCACCAGCACGACCAGCAGACCGGTCAGCGCGTACGAGAGGAGGATCCCCGGGCCGGCGGCATTGATGCCGGCCCCGGATCCGACGAACAGGCCGGCGCCGATGACTCCGCCAATGGCGATCATGGACAGATGGCGGTTCTTGAGGCCGGCCTGGAGCCCTTCGGGCGACCGGTTCGCGGAGCCGTTGCCGGGTTCACCGGCCGCAGGAACCGCGTGGGAGGTAGGCGGGTGCGCGCCCATGTGCACCGTCCTTCGATGGTTCTCGGTGTTGAACCCAGGCATTAGAACGTTGTTAACGATCGTTTGGAAGAGGCTGAATCCCGATCGTTGTCGTTACTGGGGAGTTGCCTGGAGATGCAGGCCGCGGAGTGGGGGACGAGCCGCCGCCCCGATGGCGTCTACCCCGCGAACGACATGCCACACTCATGCCATGCGCGTGTACATCGGTTCCGACCATGCCGGCTTCGACCTCAAGAACCACCTCGTCGACTGGCTCAAGGCCCACGGCCACGAGCCCGTCGACTGCGGTCCCCACATCTACGACGCCCAGGACGACTACCCCCCGTTCTGCCTGCGCGCCGCGGAGAAGACCGCCGCCGACCCGGAGGGCCTCGGCATCGTGATCGGCGGCTCCGGCAACGGCGAGCAGATCGCCGCCAACAAGGTCAAGGGCGTCCGTGCCGCGCTGGCGTGGAGCGAGGAGACCGCCAAGCTCGGCCGCGAGCACAACAACGCCAACGTCGTCTCGGTCGGCGGCCGGATGCACACCGTCGAGGAGGCCACCCGCTTCGTCGAGGTCTTCCTGGCCACCCCGTACTCCGGCGAGGAGCGGCACACCCGCCGCATCGAGATGCTCTCCCGCTACGAGACCACCGGTGAGCTCCCCCCGATCCCGGCCCACCACCCGCAGCAGGACTGACCCCGGCACCGGCCGGCCCGTGCCCACCCGAACCGCGCGGCGGAACGGGTGGGCACGCCGGTCGCCGGGCCGCACCCGAAACCGCCGTCCGTCCGGAGGACACCACCCCATGCCCGAGGGGCACACGATCCACCGCCTGGCCGCGGACCACCGCGAGCGGTTCGAGGGACGGACGGTCCGCGCGAGCAGCCCGCAGGGCAAGTTCGCCGAGGGCGCGGCGCTCGTCGACGGCCAGGTCATGGAGACGGCCGAGGCCCACGGCAAGCACCTCTTCCTCGGCTTCGGCCCGGATCGCTGGATCCACGTCCACCTCGGCCTCTTCGGCAAGCTCGGCTTCGGCACCACCCCGGCCCCGCCGCCCACCGACACCGTCCGGCTCCGGCTGGTCGGCGGCGGCCACCACGCCGACCTGCGCGGCCCCACGGCCTGCGCACTGATCACCGGTGCCGAGAAGCAGGCGATACACGAGCGGCTGGGCCCCGACCCGCTGCGACCGGACGACGACGGCGACCGCGCCTGGCAGCGGATCGCCCGCAGCCGCACCACCGTCGCGGCGCTGCTGCTCGACCAGAAGGTCATCGCCGGCGTCGGCAACGTCTACCGCGCCGAGGTCCTCTTCCGGCACGGCATCGACCCCTACCTCCCCGGCCGCGCCCTGCGCCGGGACCAGTGGGACGCCCTCTGGGACGACCTGGTCGCCCTGATGCAGGAGGGCGTGAAGAACAACCGGATCGACACCGTCCGCCCCGAGCACACCCCGGAGGCCATGGGCCGCCCGCCCCGGGTCGACGACCACGGCGGCGAGGTCTACGTCTACCGCCGCACCGGCGCCGCCTGCCACCTCTGCGGCGGCGAGATCCGCACCGCCGACCTCGCCGCCCGGAACCTCTTCTGGTGCCCCGGCTGCCAGCCCGCCGCGGCCCGTCCCTGACCGGCCCCGTCCGGCTCCGCCCCGTCGGCGCCGGCAACCGTCAGAAGCCGTGCGGCAACCACGGCGCCACGTCCGACCCGAACGCCACCGACGCCGTCGCCAGCGCCCCGGGCCGCACCTCCCGCACCCGCCCGGCCGCGGCCAGCGCCGACAGCGCGAACCCGCCCAGGTAGGCCGAACCCAACTCCCGCACGGACAGTGCGAGTTCCGCCGGATCGGTGGTCCGCTCGCAGCTCGCGCCCTTCGCGTCCCCGGACAGCCGCCAGCGCCCCGCGTTCCACGGACAGACGTCGTCGGCCACCTCCAGCACCACGTCCACCGGCGCCTGGTACGTCCGCGCCGCCAGCGCCGCCCCGACGTCCACCGGCCGGACGAACAGCGCCTCCCGCACCCCGAGCCCGCACCGCCGCTGGTCGGCCACCATGTGCAGCAGCGGGTCGTCCACCGGCCGACTGCGCACCTGCACCGACGACGTCAGGTCGATCCCGAACAGATAGCGCCACAGCGCCGCGTACGCCACCGGATCCAGCGCGTCGACCTGGCGCAGCAGCACCGTGCCGCACGGCCCGGCGTGGTCCCAGTCGGGCTTGACGGCGTACCGGGCGTAGCCCCGCACCTCGCCGTCCACCTCGGCCAGCACGCACTGCAACTGACCGGCCCCCTGCCGCTCGTCCGCCGGGTCGAGCACCCCCGACCGCTCCCAGTGCGGGCGGCGCGCCAGCATCCCGGGCCTGGTCGGCACCAGCCGCCCGTAGACCTCCTCGCACGCGGCGAGCGCCGCCACCGGATCCACCAGCCGCAGCCGGACGCCGTCCGTGCCGGGCAGCTCCGGCGCGGCCAACCGCACGGTGTCCACGGTCATCCGCAGGTCCTGGGTGGCCGGGCCGTACCCGAACCGCCCGTAGATCGCCGGCTCGGTGGCGGTCAGCACCGCCAGCGCCTCCCCGCGCTCGTGCACGTCCGCCAGCTGGTGCCGCATCATCGAGCGCAGCACGCCGCGCCGCCGGTGGGTCGGCTGGACGCTGATCAGGGTGACCCCCGCCACGGCCAGTTCCGCGCCGCCCGGCACCGTTAGTCCGAACGAGAACGATCCGCCGGTGCCGACGATCTCCGCGCCGTCCCGGACCGCGAACGCCCGCTCGACCTCGGTGATCGACCGCCACCACGCGCGCCGCTCCGGCCCGTCGGGAACCCCGCCGAACGCCACGTCCAGCTTGTCGTACCAGGCATCCCACTCGACGTCCCGCAACTGCCGCAACTCTGTTGTCATGAGCCATCCCTAGCAGCCGCCCCTCCGGCCGCGCGACCGCATTTCGAACGTGAATTCCCTGCAATTCCCCGGGGTGACGTGCAACGAATCGACGCGCCGCCGAACGGGTGGATAAGGTCCCAGGACAATGACACGCGGCGCGGGAGCGGAAAGCCTGAGGGCCCGGATGCGCAAACGGCTGCACCGGGCCCGGATCGGCATGCGCAAGGCCGGGGTCGACTACTTCCGCGGCGACGGCTCCGACTGGGTCGCCCTGGCCGCCCTGCTCGCCGCCGTCCCCGCCATCGCCCTCGGCACCCTCTGGCACCCGGAGTGGATCGCGCCGACCGCACTGGTCCTCCCGATCGTCGCCGGCGGACTGCTGCTGCGGCCGGCCAACCTCCTCGCCCTGTACGCGACCTCCGCCGCCGCCCTGATCGTCGAGGCGGCGCTGTTCGGCCCGTACGACGAGGGGCGGGACCGGATCACTCCCGGCACGGTCCTGGTGGTCGCCGCGGTCGGCCTCTCCGGGCTCCTGGTCGCGCAGTTCCGCAGCCGGGTCGGTGTGCCCTGGCGACGCGGCGGCACCATGCTCTTCGACCTGCGCGAACGCATCCGCGTGCAGAGCAAACTGCCCAAGCTCCCGGACGGTTGGCACCACGAGATGGCGCTCCGCCCGGCCGGCGGCCAGTCCTTCTCCGGCGACTTCGTGGTCGCCTCCCGCACCCAGGACGGCAACGTCCTGGAGGTCGTGCTCACCGACGTCTCGGGCAAGGGCATGGACGCGGCGTCCCGGTCGCTGCTGCTCTCCGGCGCCTTCGGCGGCCTGCTCGGCTCGCTCCCGCCGCACGGCTTCCTGCCGGCCGCCAACGGCTACCTGCTGCGCCAGGACTGGGACGAGGGCTTCGCCACCTCCGTCCACCTCGTCCTCGACCTGGAGTCCGGCGACTACGAGCTGTTCTCCGCGGGCCACCTCCCCGGCCTCCAACTCAGCGCCGGGACCGGCCGCTGGGAGGAGAAGGCGGGGGAGGGGCCGCTGCTCGGCGTCTACGACGGCGCCCAGTTCGACCCGGTCAAGGGCACGCTGCGCCCCGGCGACGTCCTGATGCTGTTCACCGACGGCCTGGTGGAGGCCGCCGACCGCGACATCGCCGAGGGCATCGACCGGCTGACCGGCGAGGCCGAGCGCTACGTGCACGGCGGCTTCGCCGGCGCCGCCTGGCACCTGATCGAGGCCGTCGCCAAGGACGTCAACGACGACCGGGCGCTGCTGCTGATCTGTCGGGACGGCTGACCGTCGCTGCATCCGCCGCGTCCGCCGCCCCTGGGGCCTCCGGTGCCGCCGCCCGCGCCGCGCCGCCGCCCGGCAGCACCCGGGCCAGCACGCCGGAGCGGCCGGCCGCCAGCGGGCCGAGGACGGCCAGGAGAAGCACGTAGCCGGCGATGAACGGGGCCAGCCGCTCGTCGAGTCCGGCCGCCGCCGCCATCGTGGCCAGGATCAGCGCGAACTCGCCGCGGGCCAGCAGCGCGGTGGCGATGTTCGCGGCCGGCCCGGGGCCGAAACCGTAGATCCGGGCCGCGACCAGCCCCGCGAGGACGTTCATCAGCAGGGTCAGCGCCACCGCGATCAGCACCGGCCACACCACGCTCGGCAGGTCCCCGGGGTCGATGGAGAGCCCGAACGCGAAGAAGAAGATCGCCCCGAACGCGTCCCGCAGCGGGTGCACCAGCTTCCGGATCCGCGGCCCGGAACTCGTCCCGCCGAGCATCAGCCCCACCATGAACGCCCCGATGGCGTCCGCGACGCCGAACCACTCCGAGACCCCGGCGACCAGGACGGCGGCGCCGAGGAAGGAGATCACCAGCAGTTCGTTGTCCCTGGTGGCGATCAGCCGGCCCACGACCCGGGTGCCCCAACGGGCCGCCGCGGCGAGCAGCAGCAGGAAGCCGAACGCCTTCCCGGCGGCCGGCGCCGCCGAGGCGAGCGAGTCGGCCCCGGAGAGCACCGGTTGCAGCGCGGCGAGGTAGAGGGCGAGGAAGATGTCCTCGACGACGATGATGCCGAGGATCGGCTTGGTCTCGGGATTGCCCAGCCGGCCGGTGTCGACCAGCACCTTGGTGACGATCGCGGACGACGAGATGCCGAGCACCCCGGCGAGCACCAGCGCCTCGGACGTGCCCCAGCCGAGCGCGAAGCCGAAGCCGAGCCCGGCGCCGACGTTCAGCGTCAGGTACGCCCCGCCGGCCAACGCCATCCGGCGCCCGCCCGTCTTGAGGTCGTCGACGTGGAATTCCAGGCCCAGGTAGAAGAGCAGCAGCACCAGGCCGAGGAGGGAGAGCATCTCCAGGTCGTGCGGGTCGGCGACCAGCACGATGCCGGGGGTGTTCGGGCCGAGCAGGATTCCGGCCAGGATGAACAGGGGGATGGTGGGGAGTCCGATCCGCCCGCCCAGGCGGGCGAGGACGGCGGCGGCGAGAAAGGCACCGCCCATGGCGATCAGGGTGTCTGCGTGTCCGATGGGCCCGTTCCTCCTGGTCGTCAGCGCGCCGTCAGTGTGACTCCGGGCACGTCCCGGTCGTACACGAGGTCAAGACGGCGTCAAGAACTGGTCAATACTTAGGTTACCAAACCATTAACCAGTGACCGTTGTGCGGCGGTGCGAGGGTGTTTGAGGGCCGGTCCGAGGGGGTGTGGGGGCTTCTCGGGCCGACCGGAAGCCGCTCGGAATGAACGATCGGGAACGAGCAAAGCGTTGGCCGATGATTCGTCACCCGCCTGCAATGGGCAGGGAGTTGGTGGCACGATGGGTGCCGGGGGTGTGCGCGGCATGCCCCAGGGCCGGTGAGGCGTTCCGACCGAGGGTGTGATCAGTTGTGGCTCTGTCGCTATCAGTTGTCCTGATGTTGGGCATCATCTTGGTCGTACTGATCAGACAGAAGGCGATCAAGGCCGGACCGGCATTCGTCGCCATACTCTTCGGCTTCTTCCTTGCCTCCACGGGCATGGCGCCGTCGATCAACAGATTCTTGAACTCCATCGCGCAGACCATCAACCACATCACGTTCTAGGGCTGCGCCCGGAACGCTCATGGTCCGCAGACCGGACGTCAGGGGGTCCGTCCGCCCCCGGTCCGCGTCAGTGCGTCGCGTACGGCATCCTCGCTGCGCCCCACCAGCGCCGA
The DNA here is from genome assembly GCA_001418405.1 of Streptomyces diastatochromogenes. Lineage (GTDB taxonomy): Bacteria > Actinomycetota > Actinomycetes > Streptomycetales > Streptomycetaceae > Streptomyces > Streptomyces albulus_C. The sequence continues at coordinate 27,708 of LIQL01000240.1, forward strand.
TCCGTCGTCGGCGGTGATGATCGGCCGCTGGATCAACCGCGGGTGCGCCGCCAGCGCCTCGATCCACCGCTCCCGGTCCGCTTCGGCGCGCCCCCACGCCCCGACGCCCAGTTCCTTCGCCTCGGCCTCCTGGGTCCGGGTGATGTCCCAGGGCTCCAGGCCCAGTCGTTCCAGTACGGCGCGCAACTCGTCGGCGCCCGGCGGCTCCTCCAGATACTTCCGCACGGTGTAGTGGGCGCCCTCGGCGTCCAGAATCTCCACCGCGGCACGGCACTTGGAGCACGCGGGATTGAGCCAGATCTCCATGCGGGCCACCCTAGGGAAGTCCGTTGCGGGAGAGAAGTGGTGGCGCGGAGCGGTCCCGCCGCGGGCCGCGCCGACGGGAACGCGAAGACCCCCGGGCGGACGGCCCGGGGGTCTCTCTCGTGAGCGGGCGACGGGAATCGAACCCGCGTAGCCAGTTTGGAAGACTGGGGCTCTACCATTGAGCTACGCCCGCGAGCGCCGAAGAGTCGGTGGGACCCCGGCACGCAGAGCATCGTAGCGGGTCGAGGCGGTCGAGTGCACACCGCATCGCGCTCCTCAACAACGGGCAGCCACACCGTCCGCGGCCATGTACCCTACGTGTCGCACCGACGGGGTGTGGCGCAGCTTGGTAGCGCGTCCGCTTTGGGAGCGGAAGGTCGTCGGTTCGAATCCGGCCACCCCGACCAGTAGGTATGCGGCCCGCGCGACGGAAAGCGGGCATAAGCGACCGTTCAAGATCGCGTTGTGGGCGCCCTCCTCCTTGCGGTTACTATGCAAGCTGCGTGCCCGTATGTCTCTGTACCGGGCGCGATCGGCCGGGCCGGGAAATGACCGGACGCCGGCGGATCTCAGGCAAAACCCCCGAAGTCAGCCCAAGGAGACCGAACCGTGAAGAGCGCCGTGGAGACCCTGAACCCGACCCGGGTTCGGCTCACTGTCGAGGTGCCCTTCGAGGAGCTCAAGGACAGCCTCGACGCGGCGTACAAGAAGATCAACCAGCAGGTCACGGTGAAGGGCTTCCGTCGCGGCAAGATCCCGGCCCGCGTCATCGACCAGCGGTTCGGTCGCGGCGCCGTGCTGGAAGAGGCCGTCAACGACGCGCTCCCGAAGTTCTACACCAGCGCGGTCAACGAGGCCGAGCTCAACGTCCTCGGCCAGCCCGAGGTCGACATCACCGAGCTCAAGGACAACGAGCTGCTGGCCTTCACCGCCGAGGTCGACATCCGCCCGGCCCTGGAGATCCCGGACTACTCCGGCATCGAGGTCGAGGTCGACGCCGTCGAGGTGTCGGACGAGGACGTCGAGAAGTCCGTCGAGCAGCTCCGCGAGCGCTTCGCCACCACCGCCGTGGTCGAGCGCGCCGCCGCCGACGGCGACGTGGTGACCGTGGACCTGGAGGCCAAGGTCGACGGCGAGGTGCTGGCCGACGGCATCGCCAACGGCGTCAGCTACACCATCGGCTCCGGTGAGCTCCTCGACGGCATCGACGAGGCCGTCACGGGCCTGGAGGCCGGCGGCAGCGCCACCTTCACCTCCGAGCTCAAGGGCGGCTCCGCCCAGGGCAAGGAGGCCGAGGTCAAGGTGGACGTCACCGAGGTCAAGGCCCGCGAACTCCCCGAGCTGGACGACGAGTTCGCCCAGATGGCGAGCGAGTTCGACACCCTCGACGAGCTCAAGGCGGACAGCCGCAAGCGCCTTGAGCGGATGAAGAAGTTCGACCAGGCGACCCAGGCCCAGGAGAAGGTCCTGGAGGCGCTGCTCGAGCTGATCGAGGTCCCGATCCCCGAGAAGCTGCTCGAGGACGAGATCCGCACCCGCAAGCACAACCTGGAGCACCACCAGCTCGGCCAGATGGGCCTCGACCTCGCGAAGTACCTGGAGATCCAGGGCAAGACCGAGGAAGAGTTCGACGCCGAGACCAAGGAGCAGGCGGAGAAGGGCATCAAGACCCAGTTCGTCCTCGACGAGCTGGTCAACAAGGAGAAGCTCAACGTCAGCCAGGAGGAGCTCACCGAGCACCTCATGCGGCGTGCGCAGTCCTCCGGCATGAGCCCCGACCAGTTCGCCCAGGCGGTCGTCGAGGGTGGCCAGGTGCCGATGCTGGTGGGCGAGGTCGCCCGCGGCAAGGCGCTCGCGGTGGTCGTCGAGGCGGCCGCGGTCAAGGACACCAACGGCGAGGTCGTCGACCTGGAGGACGAGGAGGAGACGGAGGCCGCCGAGGCCGTCGTCGCCGAGGCCGAGGGCACCGACGAGAAGGCGGAGAAGTCCGAGGCCTGAGCCTCGGCCGTACCGCTGACCGACTGATCACGGGCCCGAACGCGCACGTCCGCGTGTTCGGGCCCGTGTGTCGTCCCGGTCCGTGAGCCTGCGCTCACAGCGAACAGTTATCGGTCTGGGATGGCGTTGTCCGACCTGCGCGTTAGGGTCCGTAGATACGAGGGCAGGGGACTTGCTGAAAGCGCGCCGGACGCACCACGCGGCGCGGTCCCCGGCCCCTGAAGACGACGCTGAGACGGCCCCGAGCCGTCCGACAACGAGCAGGTGGACACGTGACGATCCCGATGCCTTCCGCCGCCGCTGAGCCGACCTTCGGTGGCCTCGGCGACCAGGTCTACAACCGGCTGCTCGGCGAGCGGATCATCTTCCTCGGCCAGCCGGTCGACGACGACATCGCCAACAAGATCACGGCGCAGCTGCTTCTCCTCGCCGCTGATCCGGACAAGGACATCTACCTCTACATCAACTCTCCGGGCGGCTCGGTCACGGCGGGCATGGCGATCTACGACACCATGCAGTACATCAAGAACGACGTGGTCACCATCGCCATGGGCCTCGCCGCCTCGATGGGGCAGTTCCTGCTGAGCGCCGGCACCCCGGGCAAGCGCTTCGCACTGCCGAACGCGGAGATCCTGATCCACCAGCCGTCCGCGGGCCTGGCCGGCTCGGCCTCGGACATCAAGATCCACGCCGAGCAGCTGCTGCGCACCAAGAAGCGCCTGGGCGAGCTCTCCGCGCTGCACACCGGCCAGACGCTGGAGCAGTGGACCAGGGACGCCGACCGCGACCGCTGGTTCTCCGCCGATGAGGCCAAGGCGTACGGCCTCATCGACGACGTCATGCCCTCCGCCGCCGGCGTTCCGGGCGGGGGCGGCACCGGGGCCTGAGCCCCGGCCCACGCTCCGCAGTCGACCCCCAGCCCCATTTCGCCACCAGGACGGTGAACCTCCAGATGAACAACTTCCCCGGAAGCGGTCTCTACGAGAGCGCGAAGGCCGAGTTCTCCGGCATGCCCGCGGAGTCCCGCTACATCGTTCCGCGCTTCGTCGAGCGCACCTCGCAGGGCGTGCGCGAGTACGACCCGTACGCGAAGCTCTTCGAGGAGCGGGTGATCTTCCTCGGGGTGCAGATCGACGACGCCTCCGCCAACGACGTCATGGCGCAGCTGCTGTGCCTGGAGTCGATGGACCCGGACCGTGACATCTCGGTCTACATCAACAGCCCCGGTGGCTCCTTCACGGCGCTGACGGCGATCTACGACACGATGCAGTTCGTCAAGCCCGACATCCAGACCGTCTGCATGGGTCAGGCGGCCTCCGCCGCGGCCGTGCTGCTGGCCGCCGGCACCCCGGGCAAGCGCATGGCGCTGCCGAACGCCCGGGTCCTGATCCACCAGCCGTTCAGCGAGACCGGCCGCGGTCAGGTCTCCGACCTGGAGATCGCCGCCCGCGAGATCCAGCGGATGCGCACGCAGCTGGAGGAGATGCTGGCCAAGCACTCGTCCACGCCGATCGAGAAGATCCGCGAGGACATCGAGCGTGACAAGATCCTGACCGCCGAGGAGTCCCTGGCGTACGGTCTGGTCGACCAGATCGTCTCGACGCGGAAGAGCTCGGTCTCGGTCTGATCGCGATCTTCGCGAATTGCGCCGGAGCGTTGCCCCCTTGGACCGAGTGAACCGAGTCGGTCCAAGGGGGGCCCGTACGGGGGGCCCGGCAAGGTACCGTCGATAGGCAAGCACCCGGGTCCGCGGAGCAATGCGGATCCCAGGCGAAGGGGATTCACCTCGTGGCACGCATCGGTGACGGCGGCGACCTGCTCAAGTGCTCGTTCTGCGGAAAGAGCCAGAAGCAGGTGAAGAAGCTCATCGCGGGACCTGGTGTGTACATCTGCGACGAGTGCATCGATCTCTGCAACGAGATCATTGAGGAAGAGCTCGCCGAGACCTCCGAAGTGCGCTGGGAGGAACTCCCCAAGCCGCGCGAGATCTACGAGTTCCTCAACGGCTACGTCGTCGGCCAGGAGCCCGCCAAGAAGGCGCTCTCCGTGGCCGTGTACAACCACTACAAGCGCGTCCAGGCGGGCGAGAACGGCCCCGGCCGCGGCGACGAGGGCATCGAGTTGGCGAAGTCCAACATCCTGCTGCTCGGCCCCACCGGCTCCGGCAAGACCCTGCTCGCGCAGACCCTCGCCCGGATGCTCAACGTCCCCTTCGCCTTTGCCGATGCGACGGCACTGACCGAGGCGGGCTACGTCGGCGAGGACGTCGAGAACATCCTCCTCAAGCTGATCCAGGCCGCGGACTTCGACATCAAGAAGGCCGAGACCGGCATCATCTACATCGACGAGATCGACAAGGTCGCCCGGAAGAGCGAAAACCCGTCGATCACCCGGGACGTCTCCGGCGAGGGCGTGCAGCAGGCGCTGCTGAAGATCCTGGAGGGCACCACCGCCTCGGTCCCGCCGCAGGGCGGCCGCAAGCACCCGCACCAGGAATTCATCCAGATCGACACCACCAACGTGCTGTTCATCGTCGGCGGTGCCTTCGCGGGGCTGGAGAAGATCATCGAGGCCCGGTCCGGCGCCAAGGGCATCGGCTTCGGCGCCACCATCCGCTCCAAGCGCGAGATCGAGTCCAAGGATCAGCTCCAGGACGTGATGCCGGAGGACCTGGTGAAGTTCGGGATGATCCCGGAGTTCATCGGCCGCCTCCCCGTCCTCACCTCGGTCCACAACCTCGACCGCGAGGCGCTCCTGCAGATCCTCGTCGAGCCGCGCAACGCCCTGGTCAAGCAGTACCAGCGGCTCTTCGAACTCGACGGCGTGGAGCTGGACTTCGACCGCCCGGCCCTGGAGGCCATCGCCGACCAGGCGATCCTCCGCGGCACCGGCGCCCGCGGCCTGCGCGCCATCATGGAGGAGGTCCTCCAGGCGGTGATGTACGAGATCCCGTCCCGCAAGGACGTCGCCCGCGTCGTCATCACCGCGGACGTGGTGCACTCCAACGTCAACCCGACCCTGGTCCCGCGCACCCGCGGCGACTCCGGCGAGCCCCAGGAGAAGAGCGCGTAGCCGCCCTCCCCTCGCCCGCCGCCCAACAGGACCGCCCGACAGCCGAGTTGCTGTCGGGCGGTTCTGCGGTGGGGGGGGGACGGGACCGTGGTGGTGGCACGGCATGCGGGGGTGGGGCCGGGCCGCCGCTACTTCTCCTTGCGGACCTCGTTGCGGATCTTGGCGGTCTTCTCCGCGAGCTGCTCGGCGCCGGGGGTGGTGGCGGAGCCACCGCCGTTGGGGTTCGGCGCGGCCATCATGGTGACGACGCCGAGGGCGCTGTTGTCGCCCCACATGCAGACGGAGGCGGTGACGGGCACGGACATCCCGCTCGCCGAGTAGGTCAGCTTCTTCGTCTCGCACTTCATGACGGAGCCGTCGAAGTCGCCGGGCGAGTACTCGGTGAGCGGCGTGACGTCCTCGACCTTCGGGCTGCTGGGGGTGCCGCCGCCCTTCGCGAGGTTGGTGTTGAACTGGGCGAACGCCTGCGTCACGGCGCCCTGCGGATCGGCCACGTCGCCGTACATGCCGCTCACCGACATGCCCAGTCCGGCCACGTCCTTGTACTTGCCGCCGACGCCCTTGCCGTTGGAGATGCCGAACTTCTTCATCTCCTTGTCGTTCGAGAAGTCGGTGGGGCTGCCCACGGCACCGCCCGTGGTGTCCTTGCTGAACTGCCCGCTGAGCAGCTTGTCCGGCAGGGCGATCGTGTACGGCTTCACCTTGCCGCCCGAGCCGAAGGCGAAGTAGGCGCCGACGGCGATCGCCGCGACCACCGCGACCCCGCCGGTGATCAGGGCGATCTTCTTGCCGTTGCCGCCGGACTCCGGCTCCTGGGGGATCGCCCCGTAGGGCGTCTGCTGGGGCTGGCCGTAAGGCGACTGCTGGCCGTAGGGGGGCTGTTGGGGCTGGCCGTAGGGCGGCTGCTGGGCCTGCTGCGGGAACTGCTGCTGCGGCGGGAACTGCTGTGGCGGGGCCTGCTGGGGGTAGCCGTAGCCCTGCTGGGGAGGCACCGGGCCGCCCTGCTGGGGGTAGCCGTAGCCGGGCTGCGGGGCGGGCGGCTGCGGCTGGCCGTAGGGGCCCGGCTGCGGGGGCTGCTGCCCGTACGGACCCGGCGGCGGCTGGTTGTAGCTCATGGAGCGGTTCCCCTCGTGACTGCTGGTGACGCCGGGATGCCGCGGGTGACATCCGGGTGTGTGGTGATGCGCTGCGGCCATCCTGTATGACGCTGCTGACAGCCGGTGCCTCGGGGGCGAAACCGATTCGAAGCCGCTACATCCGCGCCCGTACACTGTCGGTCGTGACCGAGAACACTCAGCAGCCCAAGCACAGCGTCCCCGAACTGCCGACTCAGTACACGCCGGCCGATGTAGAGGGGCCGCTGTACGAGCGCTGGGTAGAGCGGGGCTACTTCGAGGCGGACGAGAAGAGCGAGAAGCCGCCGTACACCATCGTCATCCCCCCGCCCAACGTCACCGGCTCGCTCCACCTGGGCCACGCCTTCGAGCACACGCTGATCGACGCCCTCACCCGCCGCAAGCGGATGCAGGGGTACGAGACGCTCTGGCAGCCGGGCATGGACCACGCCGGCATCGCCACCCAGAACGTGGTCGAGCGCGAACTCGCCAAGGAGGGCGCCTCGCGCCACGACCTGGGGCGCGAGGCGTTCGTCGAGCGCGTCTGGCAGTGGAAGGACGAGTCGGGCGGCCAGATCTCGGGCCAGATGCGCCGGCTCGGTGACGGCGTCGCGTGGTCGCGCGAGCGGTTCACCATGGACGAGGGCCTCTCCAAGGCCGTCCAGACCATCTTCAAGCGGCTCTACGACGACGAGCTGATCTACCGCGCCGAGCGCATCATCAACTGGTGCCCGCGCTGCCTGACCGCCATCTCCGACATCGAGGTGGAGTACCAGGACGACGACGGCGAGCTGGTCTCGATCCGCTACGGCGAGGGGGACGCCTCGATCGTCGTCGCCACCACCCGCGCCGAGACGATGCTGGGCGACACCGCCGTCGCCGTCCACCCCGACGACGAGCGGTACGCGCACCTCGTCGGCACCGAGATCGAGCTGCCGCTGACCGGCCGCAGCATCCCGGTCGTCGCCGACGAGCACGTCGACCCGGAGTTCGGCACCGGCGCGGTCAAGGTGACCCCGGCGCACGACCCGAACGACTTCGAGATCGGCCGCCGCCACGGCCTGGCGAACCTGGCCGTCCTCGACGAGCGCGGCGTGATCACCGCGCACGGCCCGTTCCAGGGGCTGGACCGCTTCGAGGCCCGGTCGGCGATCGTCGGCGCGCTGCGCGCCGACGGCCGGATCGTCGCCGAGAAGCGCCCGTACACCCACTCCGTCGGGCACTGCTCGCGCTGCAAGACCACCATCGAGCCGCGGCTGTCGATGCAGTGGTGGGTCAAGGTCGGCCCGCTGGCGAAGGCCGCCGGTGACGCGGTCCGCGACGGCAAGGTCGCGATCCACCCGAAGGAGATGGAGTCCCGGTACTTCGGCTGGGTCGACAACCTCCACGACTGGTGCATCTCGCGGCAGCTGTGGTGGGGCCACCGCATCCCGGTCTGGTACGGGCCGAACGGCGAGGTCGTCTGCGTCGGCCCCGACGACGAGGCGCCCACCGGCGAGGGCTGGCACCAGGACACCGACGTCCTCGACACCTGGTTCTCGTCCGGGCTGTGGCCGTTCTCCACGCTGGGCTGGCCGGAGCAGACCCCGAGCGTCGAGAAGTTCTACCCGAACTCCGTCCTGGTCACCGGCTACGACATCCTCTTCTTCTGGGTCGCCCGGATGATGATGTTCGGGCTGTACGCGATGGACGGCACCCCGCCGTTCCACACCATCGCGCTGCACGGCATGGTCCGCGACCAGTTCGGCAAGAAGATGTCCAAGTCCTTCGGCAACGCGGTCAACCCGCTGGACTGGATGGACGCCTACGGCTCGGACGCGGTCCGCTTCACCCTGGCCCGCGGCGCCAACCCGGGCGTCGACGTGCCGATCGGCGAGGACTGGGTCCAGGGCTCCCGCAACTTCGCCAACAAGATCTGGAACGCCACCCGCTTCGCGCTGATGAACGGCGCGACGGTGGAGGGCGAACTGCCGCCCGCGGACGCGCTGTCGGCGACCGACCGGTGGATCCTCTCCCGGCTCAACTCCGTCGTCGCCGAGGTCGACGCGTACTACGACGACTACCAGTTCGCCAAGCTGTCGGACACCCTCTTCCACTTCGCGTGGGACGAGGTCTTCGACTGGTACGTGGAGCTGTCCAAGACGACGTTCATGGCGGGCGGCCCGGCCGCCGACGCCTCCCGCCGCGTGCTGGGCGAGGTCCTGGACGTCACCCTGCGCCTGCTGCACCCGGTCGTGCCGTTCGTCACCGAGACGCTGTGGACGACCCTGACCGGCGGCGAGTCGGTGGTCATCGCCGAGTGGCCGACGGCCGTGGTCGTTCCTGGGGCTGACGCCCCGGGCGGCTTCCGGGACGCGGCGGCCGAGCGGGAGATCGAGACGGTCCAGCAGGTCGTCACCGAGGTCCGCCGGTTCCGCTCCGACCAGGGCCTGCAGCCGGGCCAGAAGGTCCCCGCGCGGCTGGACCTGACCGGTACGGCGCTGGCGCCGCACGAGGCCGCCATGCGGTCGCTGCTGCGCCTGACGCCCACCGGCGAGGACTTCACCGCCACCGCGTCCCTGCCGGTCGCCGGCGCCACCGTCGCCCTGGACCTGTCCGGCGCGATCGACGTCGAGGCGGAGCGCAAGCGGCTGACGAAGGACCTGGCGGCGGCCGAGAAGGAACTGGCCCAGACCACCGCCAAGCTCGGCAACGAGGCGTTCCTCGCCAAGGCCCCCGAGCAGGTCAAGGAGAAGATCCGGACCCGCAAGGCGGCCGCCGAGGCCGACATCGAGCGGATCACCGCGCAGGTGGCGGCCCTGCCCACGGCGTAGTCGGCGGCGCCGGCCAACCGCCGGCCCCCGCGGTCCCTTCCGCAGGCCCCTCGTCCATCCGGGCGGGGGGCCTGCGCCGTCCCCGCCGGCCACCGCGGTCGCCGCGCTCGCGGACCGGCCAGAGCAGGACGTACGCGGTGGAGACCGCCACGAACGCCAGCCGGATCAGGCCCCGCGCGGAGTCGTCCGGGACGGCGAAGACACTGCCGTAGAGGATGAGCAGCGCCAGCCAGCTCCACCAGGGCACCAGCCGGCGCTGCCCGATGACGTCCCACAGCAGCGTGCCGAGCAGCACCGACGCGGTGTAGTAGGTGTAGACGCTGGGGTCCAGCACGATCCGGGCGTTGGCGCCGAGCAGCACCACCGCCGCCCAGCGGCCCCGCCAGACCGCGAGGCCGCCCAGCACCAGCCCGAGGGCGAACTGCGCGGGGCGGACCCAGCCGGGGGTCTCGGGGTCGTCGGCGCCCAGCCAGCGCAGCGCGGACGCCGGCTGGTTCGGGATGGCGAACTTGGCGGCGGCGAAGGACTGGGCGTCGCCGAGGAAGAACGGCAGCCAGGCGACGGCGACCAGCCCGGCGCACCACAGGGCGGCCTTGAGCCACCTGTCCCGGGGGAGCGCCAGCAGCAGCGGGACGAAGGCCAGCGCGGTCGGCTTGGAGTCCATCGCCAGCGCCAGGAAGGCCCCGGTCAGGACGGCGTTGCCGCTGGTGACGGCGCGCACCGCGAGGGCGGTGAAGAACAGTGCCAGGACGTCGTCGAGGTGCCCGAAGCGGACCGACACCTCGATCCACATGGGGATGAACGCCAGCCCGGCGATCAGCACCCGCTGTCGCAGCCGCTGGTGGTTGGTGCCGGTGCCCAGGAAGTGGTGGGCGGCGCTGCGGCCGGCCAGCACCAGGATGACCAGGCCCAGCGCGGACATCAGGGCCGCGGCGAGGAACTGGCCGGTGGCCTCCGGGAACGGGTTGAACAGCCCGGCCGTCAGGAAGCTGATCGGCCCCATCTGGAGCTCGGGGTGGTGCGCGTAGAGGTTGAGGCCGCCGGTGCCGTCGCCGGAGCTGCCCTGGTAGATCAGCTCGCCGCCGGTGCGCAGGTAGTGCCAGGAGAAGCCGCCGTGCGGTTCGACGATCATGAACCACAGGACGGTCCATGCGGTGAGCAGCACCAAATGCATCCGCTGACTGATTGCCGGCACGCCTCTTCAGCTCCTGCTTTCCCGATGTGCGACGACCGCGGTGCGCGCGGTCCGGAGGGTTTTCCAGACCCCGCCGTGCAAGAGGGCCCCGCGCGGCGGAAAGGTTGTCCCGTCCGACGGTCCGATCGCTCACATCCAGGTGGTAGGCGGTTCTCATGACGCTCTCATGAAGCCGAGGCACCGTGGAGCGGAATGCCGGAGTTCCGGCGGAAACGCACGTCCGGTCCCGCCCAGCACCCAGGAGCCGCGCCACATGAACAGACCCCTGCGACGGATCTCGGTCTTCTGCCTCGCCCTGGTCCTGGCGCTGATGGGCTGGGCCACGTGGATCCAGGGCGCGAAGGCCAGCGACTACCGGGAGGACCCGCACAACCCGCGGGTCAACATCGCCAAGTACTCGGCGCCGCTGGGCAACATCCTCGTCGACGGCCAGCCGGTCACCGGCTCCGCCGCCACCTCCTCCTCCCTGAAGTACAAGCGGACCTACAAGGACGGCCCGCTCTACGCCCCGGTCACCGGCTTCTCCTCGCAGATCTTCGGCAGCACCCAGCTGGAGAGCCTCTACGGCGACCTGCTCGGCGGCAGCGACAGCCGGCTCCAGAACCCCGCCGACACCCTGCTGCACGAGCGCCCCAAGGGCGGCGACGTGGCCACCACCATCGACCCCAAGGTGCAGAAGGCCGGCTACGACGCGCTCGGCGACAAGACCGGCGCGGCCATCGCCCTGGACCCGGCGACCGGCCGGATCCTGGGCATGGTCAGCACCCCGTCGTACGACCCCGGGAAGTTCGCCGGCTCCGGCACCGCCGACCAGAAGGCGTGGCAGGCCCTGGCGAACGACTCCGCCCAGCCGAACCTCAACCGCGCGCTGCGCCAGCCGCTGCCGCCCGGCTCCACCTTCAAGCTGGTGGTCGCCGCCGCCGCACTGGAGAACGGCCTGTACTCCTCGGTCGACCAGCCCACCACGAGCCCCAACCCGTACACCCTCCCCAACACCCGCACCCAGCTGACCAACGAGAGCGCCTCGGCGCCCTGCGAGAACGCCACCATCCGCACCGCGCTCCAGTACTCCTGCAACACCGTCTTCGCGAAGATGGCGGTCGACCTGGGCAAGGACAAGGTGCGGGCGCAGGCCGAGAAGTTCGGCTTCAACGACGC
>LIQL01000241.1 GCA_001418405.1 Streptomyces diastatochromogenes
CTGCACGGCGACAGCGCCTCGTCGGACACCACGCCCCGCAGCGGCCCCGGGACCGGCGGGACCGTCAGCCACCGCACGGCGCTCCAGGCCGCCTGCCCGACCGTGGTCGCCGGGTCGGACGGCTACCCGGTGGCCGTGTGCACCGGCATGTTCGACCGGGCGCCGCACGTCCACCTGCTCGACCCGGCGACCGGCGCCTCGCTCACCGAACTGACACTCGCCAAGTCCAGCGTCCTGGGCGGCATCTACAGCTATCTGGACGAGCGGGACCGGCTGGTGGTCGCCGGGTCGAGCAGGTGGACGTGCGGCGCCCGGTCGAACATGCCGGTGCACACGGCCACCGGGTAGCCGTCCGACCCGGCGACCACGGTCGGGCAGGCGGCCTGGAGCGCCGTGCGGTGGCTGACGGTCCCGCCGGTCCCGGGGCCGCTGCGGGGCGTGGTGTCCGACGAGGCGCTGTCGCCGTGCATGGCCCCCGCCCCGCCCGCGGCGAGGTGGGGGTTGGCCGGCGGGGCCGCGGCCCGCGCGGGCCCTGCCGTACCGAGGACGGCGGCCAGGGCGGCGGCGAGCGCGAGAACGCGGGTGCTGCGAGGGGGCATGGATCGGCTCCAGGATTCGGGAAGGGGGACGGCGCGCGCCGGATTCGGGCGCGCCGGGGGCGCGGGCGGGACGGCGCACGCGCGGGTCGCACGGTCAGCGGTGGGGACGGTGGTGCGGAACGGGCGGCGCCGGTCAACCGGCCCACCGGGAGGATCGGTTGGCATCGGCTCCCCGGGGGCCGGCAGGCGGCGCGGCGGCATCCGGGACGATCGGTCCCGCACGACGCGCGCACGACGGTCCGGCGCGGAATCGGCCGGGCACGGTGGTCCGACCGCCGTCCGGGACGGCTGACGCCCGGTACGAACACGTACGAAAGCGGATGAACGGGGCGGGGTCAGCGGCCCGCCGGACGACACGCCGCGGACGCGAGCCGCGCGAGGTCCAGGAAGAGGCGTCTGTGGAGCGGGAGTTGACCCATCACGCGCGGCATTGCAGCACGCGCACCGCGAACCCGCAATCCCCGTCCCACCCCTGAAGACGCCCCGCGCCCATCGCGGAGATCGTCAACCGGATGCCTCCAGGGTCCCGCCCTCGGAGGGCAGCGGGCCGTGAGCCGGTGCCCGCGCGGGGTTTGGCCCCTACGGTCGGGGCCATGGCCGAAAACGAAAGTCCCCCAGCGCCCCCTCTGGCGCGCGCCGAGCAGTTCGTCTGGCTGACCGCCCGGGTGCTGGAGCAGCGGCTCTTCGCGTACCACTTCCTCGGCGGCGGCGCGGACCCGGTCGAGACCGCGCTCACCGCGTACCGCAACGACGACGACGGCTACGGCCACGCCCTGGAACCCGACCTGCGCGGCCCGGTCAGCCAGCCGCTGCACACCGCGCACGCCCTGAAGGTCCTGGACCGCATCGAGCGGTGCGACGGCCGCCGGGTCGAACGGATCTGCCGCTACCTCACCCGGATCTCGACCCCCGACGGGGCGCTGCCCGCGGTGCACCCCTCACTGCGCGGCTACCCGGCCGCACCCTGGATCCCGGTGGTCGACACCCCGCCGAGCTCCCTCCTGGCGACCGGCCCGGTGGTGGGGCTGCTGCACCGCAACCAGGTCTGGCACGCCTGGCTCTTCCGGGCCACCGACTACTGCTGGGCGGTCGTGGAGTCGCTGGAGCAGACCCACCCCTACGAGGCCGCGGCGGCCGTGGCCTTCCTGGACGGTGCCCCGGACCGGCCGCGGGCGGCCGCCGCGGCGCAGCGACTGGGCCGTCTGGTGCGGGAGCAGGGCCTGGTCGTCCTGGATCCCGCGCGGGCGGCGGAGACCCCGGTGCCGGAGGGGTACGCCCCCGGGGAGCACCACTTCGCCTACCACTTCGCGGCCACGCCCCGTTCGCTGGCCCGCAGTTGGTTCACCGACCAGGAGGTGGACCGGGCGCTGGACCACCTCGTCGCGCTCCAGGGGGACGATGGCGGCTGGCCCGTCACCTGGCGCCTGTGGGCACCGGGCACCGCGTTGGAGAGCCGCCCGATGGTGACGCTGGAGGCGCTGCTCACCCTGCGCGCCTACGGGCGGCCGCTGGGATGACCGGGGCCGCGCCCAGGGCCGGCGGGCGGCCCGGCGGCGCGGTCACCCGCCCAGGGCCCGCACCCCCGCGGTGACGGCCACCGCGACCGCGACGATCAACAGGAACGGCGCGCGCAGCAGCAGGGCGACGACCGCGGCGGCGACCCCGGCGGCCTTGGCGTCGAGCAGCAGGTGCCGGCCCTCGCTGAAGGTCTCCTGGGCGGTCAGCGCGGCCAGCAGCGCCACCGGCAACAGCGCGGCCAACCGTCTGACCAGGGGGCGCTCCAAGAGGCCGGCGGGCGCCGACAGGCCCAGGAACTTGACCAGGTAGCAGCCCACGGCGGTGGCGCCGATCGCGATCCAGACGGTCATGCCCGGTCCTCCTTCGCTGCATCGTGGGACGCGCCGGCCCGCTCCTGCGGGACCGGCGCCTCGGGTATCGCCTCCCCCGGGGCGGGCGCCCGCCGGCGCCGCCCGTGGACGGCGAGGACGACGGGCGCGGCCAGCGCCGCGAGCAGCACCGGCACCCCGGCGGGCACGAGCGGCAGCGTCACCAGGAGCAGCAGCACCGCGAGGCCGGCCGTGCAGCGCTCCACGGTGGACCGCAGCATCGGCGCGAGCAGCGCGACGAAGACGGCGGGGCCGGCCGCGTCCAGGCCCCAGGCGTCGGTGTCGCCGAGCGCCCGGGCCCCCAGGGCGCCACCGAGGGTGGTGAGGTTCCACAGGACGTACAGCGACAGCCCGGTGACGGTGAAGCCCAGCCGGGCGCTGCGCCGGTCGGGCTGGGCCAGGGCGACCGCGGAGGTCTCGTCGATGATCCAGTGGGCGGCCAGCGGGCGGACCGCTCCCCGGTAGCCCAGGACGGCGGAGAGCCGCAGCCCGTAGAAGGCGTTGCGGACGCCGAGGAAGAAGGCGCCGGCCGCGGCCGTCAGCGGGTTGCCGCCCGCGGCGAGCGCGCCCACCAGGGCGAACTGCGAGGCCCCCGTGAAGACCAGCAGGCTCAGCGCGCAGCTCTGCCAGACGCTGAGCCCGGCCCCGGCGGAGGTCACGCCGAAGGCGAAGCCGGACAGCCCGACCGCGACGCCGACGCCCAACGCGTCCCGGATCACGGCGGAGTCGGGCCGCTGCGGCAGCGGCGCCACCGCCCGGACCGCGTGCTCTGCGGGCGCGCCCCGCGCCCTCCTCGGTGCCGTCTGCCGCGTGCCTGCTTGCGCTCTCTGTTTCGCCACGCCCCGGACCCTAGGAGGCGCCGCCGCCACCGTCTTGTACGTTCTTGCGCGCGACCGGGCCTACGGGCAGCAGGGGGGACGGGGCGGCGCGGGATACCGCTCCGCGTCGCCGCGGGCCCGCGGCCTCCTGGTCCCGGGCCGCCCCGGGCTCCCCGCCCGGCGCGCCGTGCGGCACCGCGCGCTCCCGGCGGTAGGCGCCCGGCGGCACCCCGACGATCCGGGTGAAGTGCCGGTTCAGGTGCGGCTGGTCGGTGAAGCCGACCGCCACCGCCGTCCGTGCGGGCGGAGTGCCGGCCTCCAGGAGGCGGCGGGCGCGCCGCACCCGGGCGTCGGTGAGCCAGGTGTGCGGCGGCATCCCGTACGCCGCGCGGAAGGCCCGCAGCAGCGCGAACGGACCGGTCCCCAGCTCCCGGGCGAGTTCCTCCAGGGTGGGCGGGTCGGCCATCCGCTCCTCCAGGACCGCCCTGGCCCGGGCGGCGGCGCGGGTGCCCGCCGTGCGGGGCGCGCGGGCCGGCAGCGGACCCCCGTGGCCGCGCAGCAGCCGGGCCAGGGCGATCCGCAGCAGGCTGTCGGCGGCCAGCGCGTTGCCGGCCTCGGCGGCCCGGTGGATGCCGGCGATCAACCGGCCGGTGCCGGGCTCGTCGGCGACGGTCCGGACGAAGCCCGCGGTGCCGCGCAGCCCGGTGGTCTCCCGGGCGATCCCGGCGACGACCTCCGCCGACGGGTACAGCGTGGCGTAGCTCCAGCCCTCGGGGGCACCGGCCCGCGCGCTGTGCGGCACCTCCGGGTTGAGCATCACGATGCCGCCGGGGCCGGCGCGGACCACGCCGTCCCGCAGCCCGACCGCCTCGACCCCGGAGGTGACCACGCAGATCACGTAGCCGTCGTGGGCGTGGCGGGGGAAGGAGTGCCCGACGTAGCGGGCCCGTAGCAGGTCCAGGCCGGGCAACCCGGGAGGGCGCCAGTGGCGCGCCCACTCGCCGCGCGCCCGCGGCGCGGTCGGCGCGCCCCCCGCACTGATCATGGCCATGCCGCCATTGTGCGTCCGGCGCGCGGTCGGGCGGCGCGGCGTCCAACCGACGGACCGACCGCGACCCGACCGCGACCCGGCCGCGGCCGCCTGCGGACCGGATTGTCAGTGGTCCGGTGCACGATGGGGGACATGACCCAGTCAGCGCTCGACTCCTTCTCGCCCGCGACCCGCGGCTGGTTCGCGGGGGCGTTCCGTGCGCCCACCGCGGCGCAGGAGGGCGCCTGGCGGGCCATCGCCGAGGGGTCGGACGTCCTGGTGGTCGCGCCGACGGGCTCCGGGAAGACGCTGGCCGCGTTCCTGGCGTCGCTGGACGCCCTGGCGAGCACCCCGCCGCCCGCCGAGCCGAAGAAGCGCTGCCGGGTGCTGTACGTCTCGCCGCTGAAGGCACTCGCCGTCGACGTGGAGCGCAATCTGCGCAGTCCGCTGACGGGCATCCGTCAGGAGTCGGTCCGCCGCGGGCTGCCGGAGCCGGACGTCCGGGTCGGCACCCGCTCCGGCGACACCCCGGCCGCCGAGCGCCGTGCGCTGGCCACCCGCCCGCCGGACATCCTCATCACCACGCCGGAGTCGCTGTTCCTGATGTTGACGTCCGCGGCCCGGGAGGCGCTGGCCGGCGTCGAGACGGTGATCGTGGACGAGGTGCACGCGGTCGCCGGCACCAAGCGCGGCGCCCACCTCGCCCTGTCCCTGGAGCGGCTGGACGAGCTGCTGGACCGCCCGGCGCGCCGGATCGGGCTGTCCGCGACGGTCCGCCCGGTGGAGGAGGTGGCCCGCTATCTCTCGCCCCGGCGCCGGGTGGAGATCGTCCAGCCGCCGTCCGGCAAGCGGTTCGACCTCACGGTGGTCGTCCCGGTGGAGGACATGGGCGAGCTCGGCAGCGCGCCCGTCCAGGAGGGCGAGACGGGCGAGAAGCCCTCCATCTGGCCCCAGGTCGAGGAGCGGATCGTCGATCTCGTCCAGGCGCACCGCTCCACGATCGTCTTCGCCAACTCCCGCCGCCTCGCCGAGCGGCTGTGCAACCGCCTCAACGAGATCGCCTACGAGCGCACCACGGGCACACCGCTGCCCGAGCACCACTCCCCCGCCGAGCTGATGGCCGAGGCCGGCGCCGCCAAGGGAGCACCGGCCCTGCTGGCCCGCGCGCACCACGGCTCGGTCTCCAAGGAACAGCGGGCCCAGGTGGAGGAGGACCTCAAGGCCGGGCGGCTGCCGGCCGTGGTCGCCACGTCCAGTCTGGAGCTGGGCATCGACATGGGCGCGGTCGACCTGGTCGTCCAGGTGGAGTCGCCGCCGTCGGTCGCCTCCGGGCTCCAGCGGGTGGGGCGGGCCGGCCACCAGGTCGGCGCGGTCTCCAAGGGCATCGTCTTCCCCAAGTACCGCGGCGATCTGGTGCAGGCGGCGGTGGTCACCGAGCGGATGCGCGCGGGCGCCATCGAGGCGCTGCGGGTGCCCGCCAATCCGCTGGACGTGCTGGCCCAACAGGTCGTCGCGATGGCCGCGATGGACACCTGGGACGTCGAGGAGCTGCTGGCCGTGGTCCGCCGGGCGGCCCCGTTCGCCGCGCTCCCGGAGTCCGCGTTCACCGCCGTACTGGACATGCTCGCCGGCCGCTATCCGTCCGACGCCTTCGCCGAGCTGCGCCCGCGCCTGGTCTGGGACCGCGTCGCGCAGACCGTCACCGGCCGCCCCGGCGCCCAGCGGCTGGCCGTGACGTCCGGCGGCACCATCCCGGACCGCGGCCTGTTCGGCGTCTTCCTGGCCGGCGAGAGCTCCGGAAAGGGCGGCGGCGGACGCCGGGTCGGCGAGCTGGACGAGGAGATGGTCTACGAGTCCCGCGTCGGCGACGTCTTCACGCTCGGCACCACGTCCTGGCGCATCGAGGACATCACCCGCGACCGGGTCCTGGTCACCCCCGCCCCCGGGGTGCCCGGCCGGCTGCCGTTCTGGAAGGGCGACCAGCTCGGCCGCCCGCTCGAACTGGGCCGCGCGCTGGGCGCGTTCCTCCGGGAGATCGGCTCGCTCGCCCCCGAGGACGCCGGCGCCCGGATGTCCGCCGCCGGCCTCGACGACTGGGCGGTCGCCAACGTCCAGGGCTACCTCGCCGAGCAGCGCCAGTCCTGCGGCCACGTCCCGGACGACCGCACCATCGTCGTCGAGCGCTTCCGCGACGAGCTGGGCGACTGGCGGGTCGTGATCCACTCCCCCTTCGGGGCGCAGGTGCACGCCCCGTGGGCGCTGGCCCTGGGCGCCCGGCTCACCGAGCGCTACGGCCTGGACGCCCAGGTGATGCACGCCGACGACGGCATCGTGCTGCGGCTGCCGGACGCCGACCTGATGGGCCTGGACTTCCTCGACGGCGAGGGCGACCGCGGCTCCGGTGCGGCCGACCGCGCGGAGCTCGACCCCGAGCAGTCCCCGGTCGGCGCCGCCGACGTGGTCTTCGACCACGGCGAGGTCGACCAGCTCGTCACCGAACAGGTCGGCGGCTCGGCGCTGTTCGCCTCCCGCTTCCGGGAGTGCGCGGCGCGCGCCCTGTTGCTGCCCCGCCGCAGCCCCGGCAAGCGCACCCCGCTGTGGCAACAGCGCCAGCGCGCGGCCCAGTTGCTCCAGGTGGCGAGCGAGTTCGGGTCGTTCCCGATCGTCCTGGAGGCGGTCCGCGAATGCCTCCAGGACGTCTTCGACGTGCCGGGGCTGACGGAGTTGATGGCCGACATCGAGGCCCGCCGGGTGCGCCTGGTGGAGGTCACGACCCCCGAGCCGTCCCCGTTCGCCCGCTCGCTGCTCTTCGGCTACGTCGCCCAGTTCCTCTACGAGGGCGACTCCCCGCTCGCCGAACGCCGCGCCGCCGCGCTGTCCCTGGATTCCCGGCTGCTGGCCGAGCTGTTGGGCCGGGCGGAGCTGCGCGAGCTGCTGGACGCGGAGGTCCTGACGGAGCTGGAGGCCGAGCTCCAGTGGCGCGCCGAGGACCGTCGCGTCAAGGACGTCGAGGGCGTCGCCGACCTGCTGCGCCTGTTGGGGCCGCTGACCGACGCCGAGTTGGCCGAGCGGGGCGCCGAGCCGGCCTGGCCCGCGGAGCTGGCCGCGGCCCGCCGCGCCATCCGGGTGCGGATCGCCGGCACCGAGCACTGGGCCGCCGTCGAGGACGCCGGCCGCCTCCGGGACGCCCTGGGCACCGCGCTCCCGGTCGGCGTCCCCGAGTCGTTCACCGAGCCGGTCAAGGACCCGCTGGGCGATCTGCTCTCCCGGTACGCCCGCACCCACGGCCCGTTCACGTCCGAGCAGGCGGCCACCCGCTTCGGCCTGGGCACCGCCGTGACCGACGGCGCCCTCCAGCGCCTGGCCGCCGCCGGCCGCCTCGTCCAGGGCGAGTTCCACCCCCAGGGGATCGGTCAGGAGTGGTGCGACGCCCAGGTGCTGCGCCGGCTGCGCCGCCGTTCGCTGGCCGCGCTGCGCGAGGAGTTGGAGCCGGTGCCGCCCGCCGCGCTGGCCGCCTTCCTCCCCCAGTGGCAGCACGTCGGCGCGCCGCGGCCGGCGCCCTCCTCCGGGGCGCCCGCGCCGCCGGCCGCCGGCTCGTCCGGGCTGCGCGGCCTCGACGGCCTGGTCCGCGCCGTCGAGCAGCTCCAGGGCGCGCCGGTGCCGGCCTCCGCCCTGGAGAAGCTGGTCCTGCCGTCCCGGGTCGGCGGCTACGCCCCGGCGCTGCTGGACGAGCTCACCGCCACCGGCGAAGTGCTGTGGGCCGGCGCGGGCGCCCTGCCCGGCAAGGACGGCTGGCTCTCGCTCCACCTCGCCGACACCGCGCCCCTCCTGCTCCGGCCCCCGCTGCCCCTGGAACTGTCCGCGCTGCACGAGTCGGTGCTGCGCGCCCTCGCCCCCGGCTACGGCCTGTTCTTTCGGCAGATCGCCGACCAGGTCCGGGCCACCACACATCCGGACGCCACCGATCCGCAGCTCGCCGACGCCCTGTGGGAGCTGGCCTGGTCGGGTCGGCTCACCAACGACACCCTCGCCCCGCTGCGTGCCCTGCTCGGCTCGGGCCGCACGGCGGGCTCCACGGCCCACCGCGCCCGCCGCGACGTCCCCCGGGGGAGGTACGGCACGCTGACCGCGGCCGCCCGCCCCACCGCGTCCCGCTCGGGTCCGCCGACCGTCGGCGGCCGCTGGTCCCTGCTCCCCGCGCCCGAGCCGGATCCGACGCACCGCGCCCACGCCCTGGCCCGCACGCTCCTCGACCGGCACGGCATCGTCACCCGCGGCGCGGTCGCCGCCGAGGGGGTCACCGGGGGCTTCTCCGCCGCCTACCGCGTGCTGTCCGCCTTCGAGGAGTCCGGGCAGGCCCGCCGCGGCTACGTCGTCGAGGGACTGGGCGCCGCGCAGTTCGCCATGGACGGCGCGGTGGACCGCCTCCGGGCGATCAGCACCCAGCGGGAGCGCGGCACCGACGGCCCGTTCCCGGACGGCGGCCCGGCCCGGCGCGGGCGCGGCGGCGGGGGGCCGCGCGCCCTGGTCCTCGCCGCGGCCGACCCGGCCAACGCGTACGGCGCCGCGCTGCCCTGGCCGGAGCCGCCCGAGGGCGCCACCCACAAGCCGGGCCGCAAGGCGGGCTCCCTGGTCGTCCTGGTCGACGGCGAGCTGACGCTCTACCTGGAGCGCGGCGGCAAGACGCTCCTGATGTGGCCACTGGGCGGCGACCCGGCCCAGGCCGCCACCGACCCCCGCCTGCACTCCGCCGTCGAGGCCCTCGTCGACGGGGCCCGGGCGGGCGCCGTCGGCACCCTCACCACCGAGCGCATCAACGGCACCTCCGCCCTCACCTCCCCCTACGCGCCCGTCCTGGAGGCCGCGGGCTTCCACCCCACGCCCCGGGGAATGCGGCTGCGCGGCTGACCCCACCGGCGGGCTGACCCCACCGGCGGTCTCCGGGCCGTGGACGGAGCCGCCCGCCCGCAGCCCGCGGTGCATGATGGCCCCATGCCCGAAGGCGACACCGTCTGGCGGCTGGCGCACCGTCTCCACCAGGCGCTGGCCGGCGCCCCGCTGATCCGCTGCGACTTCCGCGTCCCGCGCCTGGCGACGGTGGACCTCACCGGCCGCGAGGTACGGGCGGTGGTGTCCCGCGGCAAGCACCTGCTCACCCGCTTCGAGGGCGACCTGACCCTCCACTCCCACCTGCGGATGGACGGCGCCTGGAAGATCTACGCCCCGGCCGAGCGCTGGCGCGGCGGCCCCGCGCACCAGATCCGGGCGGTCCTCGGCACCGCCGCGCACACCGCCGTCGGCTACCGCCTGCCCGTCCTGGAGCTGCTGCGCACCGCCGACGAGCCCCGGGTCACCGGGCACCTGGGCCCCGATCTGCTGGGCCCGGACTGGGACGCCGCCGAGGCCCTTGGCCGGCTGCTCGCCACACCCGACCGCCCCCTCGGCGAGGCCCTGCTCGACCAGCGCAACCTCGCCGGCATCGGCAATGTCTACAAGTCCGAGCTGTGCTTCCTGCTCGGCGCCTCCCCCTGGCTGCCGATCGGCCGCCTCACCGCCCCGGAACGCGCCCCCGCGCTGGCCAAGAAGCTCCTGGAGGCCAACAAGGACCGCCCGACCCGGGTCACCACCCCCTGGGGCGCCCGCTCCCGCCCCTTCGACGGCGGCGCGGCCGCCCGCTCGGACCGCCGCCTGTGGGTCTACGGCCGCGCCGGCCGCCCCTGCCTGCGCTGCGGCACCGTCGTCCGCACCGCCGAGCAGGGCCCCGGCACCGAAGAACGGGTCACCTACTGGTGCCCGACCTGCCAGCCGCCCCCATCCGTACCGTGACGCTCCGTCAGTCGCCCCCGTTCCGGGACCTGCGCCACCACTGCCCGACGAGCCGCCCCGCCTCGGAGCGCCGCCACGCCTGCGTCAGCCGTGCCTCCACGGCCGCGACCGCGCCGTCCCGCCGGAGCGGACCGCGCGCCCCCGTCCGTCGCCCGCTCCACGGAACGCAGTGCACGGGCAGCAGGCTGAGCCCCCAGCCCGCCGTCGCCACCGCCCCTTCCACCGGTCCCGCCGACCCCGGCCACAGGACCAGCCGGCACACCGCCCACCACCACACGCCCCCGACGAGCGCCGCGGATATCCACCGTCCCGGCACGTACCACGCACGCCTCGCCATGCCTGCCTCCTCGGGCCGACGCTAGACCGGGCCCGCCACCGGCGACAGGGGCGCACCGGCGCACGCCCGGCGCGTGCGGTGCGTTCCGAAAACCCCGGCGACGGGCCCGGTGACCGGCCGGTCACCGGGCCGAGTCCGACGGGCCGCGGTCAGTGGGCCTCGGCCTGGAACATCCAGTGGTGCTTCTCCAGGTCGGCGGTGAGGCCGATGAGGATGTCCTGGCTGACCGGGTCGGGCTCGTCGGTCGCGGCGATCCGCTCCCGCATCCGCCCGATGATCACGCCGAGCGCGTCCCCCAGCGTCCGGACGACGTCGACGTCCTTGACCCAACCGTCCGGCGCCTCGCTGATGCCGCTGGTCTTGGCGACCGTCGCGGACCGGCCGTCCGGCGAGACCCCGATCGCCGAGGCCCGCTCGGCCACCGTGTCGGCGTGCAGCCGGGCGGTGGCGACGACCTCGTCGAGCTGGAGGTGGACGGAGCGGAAGCGCGGACCGACGACGTTCCAGTGCACCTGCTTGGCGACCAGGGAGAGGTCCACCAGGTCCACCAGGGCCCCCTGGAGGGCGTTGCCGACGACGGCTCGGGCTTCCTCGGACAGCGTGCTTGTGACCACAGACATCCAGATACTCCTTTTCAGGCGCATTAAGGACATTCATGCGAATAATCCGATTCAGCCCCATGGTACGGGCCGGGGCTCCGCTCCGAGCAGCCCAGCCGGTCCGGCCGGGCCGGCACCGGGGCACCACCCGGGCAGCAGGAAGCCCCGGCGGGCTGCTGCCCGCCGGGGCTCCGGCCGTGCTTGGTCTGCGGTGTCAGGCCGCGACGACATCCACGACGTCGGCCGGGGACTTGATGGTCACGCGCTCCTCCGGCACTCCGGCCAGGGACGTGACGGACACCGAGTTGAGCTTCGGTCGCACCGGTGCCGGCACCGTGTCCGTCGCAGCCGCGGAGGCCGCCAGCTCGGCGAGCGCCAGCTCGTCGCTGACCTCCCGCATCAGCTCGGACATGCGCACGTCCAGCGCGTCGCAGATCGCCGAGAGCAGTTCGGAGGACGCCTCCTTCTGCCCCCTCTCGACCTCGGACAAGTAGCCGAGTGACACCCGGGCGGAGGACGAGACCTCGCGCAGGGTGCGGCCTTGGCGCTGACGCTGTCGGCGCAGCACGTCACCCAGCAGGCGACGAAGCAGAATCATCGCTGGCTCCCTCCTCGGACCTCGGACGCGGATCCTTCTCGCCCCACCGTACCGCCTCGGGCCGCAGCCGTGCCGGGAGCGAGTACGTGTTCACTCAGGGCTGCAAACATCCATTCCCCCCGTGTTGTTCCGTATCCTGTGCCCGCGCATTTTCTGCGAGTTCGCCCAACAGCAGCGCGAGCACCGCCTGAACGCTGTCCCGACGGATCCGGTCACGATCCCCCGCCAGCGCCAGCCGCCGCGCCTTTCCCACACCGTCCGGCCCCTGGACGGCCACGTAGACGGTGCCCACCGGCTGCCCGTCCTGGGGCTCCGGCCCCGCGACGCCCGTGGTGGCGATGCCCCAGTCGGCACCGAGCACCCGCCGCACCCCGGCAGCCATCTGCCGGGCGACCTCGCCGTCCACGGCCCCACGGGCGTCCAGCAGCGCGCCGTCCACGCCCAGGAGTTCCCGCTTGACGTCGGTGGCGTAGGCCGTGACCGACCCGCGCACCACCCGCGAGGCCCCGGGAACGCCGGTCAGCTCGCCCGCGACCAGCCCGCCGGTGAGCGATTCGGCCACCGCCAGGCTCTGCCGTCGCCCGGCGAGCACCTCCAGCGCCCCGGCCGCCGCAGAACCCGGCGCACTCACCGGTCCTCGCCCGTTTCCGCCCGCTCGGCCTGTTCGGCCCGCTCGCGGGCCAGCCCGGCCCGGCGCAGCACCACGGCCTGTCGGACGTAGTCGAGCCCGGTCGCCACGGTCAGGACCACCGCCACCGCCATCACCCACCAGCGGAAGGTGGCCAGCGGCCCGGTCAGCACCAGGACGTACATGCCCACGGCGGTGCCCTGCGCCAATGTCTTGATCTTGCCGCCCCGGCTGGCCGGAATCACTCCGTGTTTGATCACCCAGAACCGCATCAGGGTGATGCCCAGCTCCCGGAAGAGGATCACGCCCGTCACCCACCAGGGCAGGTCCCCCAGCACCGACAGGCAGACCAGCGCCGCCCCCATGATCGCCTTGTCCGCGATCGGGTCGGCGATCTTGCCGAAGTCGGTGACCAGGTTGTACGTCCGTGCCAGGTGACCGTCGAAGATGTCGGTGATCATGGCGATGGCGAAGGCCGCCCAGGCGAACGCCCGCCAGGCCGGGTCGTGGCCGCCGTCGTGCACCAGCAGCAGCACGAACGCCGGGACCAGCAGCAACCGCAGCATCGTCAGGACGTTGGCGATGTTCCACAGCCCGGCCTGCCGGACGACCGGCGCCGTGCGCGGCCTCCCGGCGGCAGAAGCCGAGGCTCCGCTCATCTGCCCGCCTCCTCGGTACATCCCGTACCGTCCACCGACAGCACCTCCGCCACGAGGTCCACGCCCTCGCTGGCGACCACCTTTGCTTCGACCATACGACCGGGCCGCAGATCCTGGCCGCTCGTGAGCAGCGTGACGCCGTCGGTCTCCGGCGCCTGGTGCGCGGCCCGCCCGACGACGCCGTCGTCCTCGTCGTCGATCCGGTCCACCAGCACCCGGACGCTCTCCCCGACCCGCTCCGAGGCCCGCTGCGCGGTCAGCTCCTCGGCCAGGCGGGAGACCCGCGCCAGCCGCTCGGCGACCACCTCGGGGTCGAGCTTGTCGTCGTAGCCGGCGGCCTCGGTGCCGTCCTCGTCGGAGTAGCCGAAGACGCCGATGGCGTCCAGCCGGGCCTCGCCGAGGAACCGCTCCAGCTCCGCCACGTCGCCCTCCGACTCGCCGGGGAAGCCGACGATGAAGTTCGAGCGGGCGCCGGCCTGCGGCGCCTTGCTGCGGACGGTCTCCAGGAGCTCCAGGAAGCGGTCGGTGTCGCCGAACCGCCGCATCGCGCGCAGCACCCCGGGCGCGGAGTGCTGGAAGGACAGGTCGAAGTAGGGCGCCACCTTGTCGGTGCCGGTCAGCACGTCGATCAGACCGGGCCGCATCTCGGCGGGCTGGAGGTAGCTGACCCGGATCCGCTCGATGCCGTCGACGGCGGCCAGCTCCGGCAGCAGCGTCTCCAGCAGGCGGATGTCGCCCAGGTCCTTGCCGTAGGACGTGTTGTTCTCGGAGACCAGCATGATCTCCTTGACGCCCTGCTCGGCCAGCCAGCGGGTCTCGCCGAGCACGTCCGAGGGACGGCGCGAGATGAACGAGCCGCGGAAGGACGGGATCGCGCAGAACGAACAGCGCCGGTCACAGCCCGAAGCCAGCTTCACCGAGGCCACCGGCTCGTTGCCCAGTCGGCGGCGCAGCGGCGCCCGCGGCCCCGAAGCCGGTGCGACGCCCTCGGGCAGGTCCTGCGGCGGCGCCGCGGGCTCCTCGGCGTCGGACTGGGCGTGGCCGGGCAGCGCGATCCCCGCGGCGTCCTGGCGCTCCGCCGGGCTGATCGGCAGCAGCTTGCGGCGGTCGCGCGGGGTGTGCGAGGCGTGGATGCCGCCGCTGAGGATGGTCTGCAGGCGGTCGGAGATGTCGGCGTAGTCGTCGAACCCGAGCACCCCGTCCGCCTCGGGCAGCGCCTCGGCGAGTTCCTTGCCGTAGCGCTCGGCCATGCAGCCGACGGCGACGACGGCCTGGGTCCGGCCCTGGTCCTTCAGATCGTTGGCTTCCAGCAGGGCGTCGACGGAGTCCTTCTTGGCGGCTTCGACGAAGCCGCAGGTGTTGACGACGGCGACGTCCGCATCGGTGGCGTCCTCGACGAGCTCCCAGCCGTCCGCTGCCAAGCGGCCTGCGAGCTCCTCCGAGTCCACCTCGTTACGGGCGCAGCCAAGGGTGACGAGGGCGACGGTACGGCGTTCGGGCATGGGGCTCAGCCTACTTCGTCCCGGACACCCCCATGGCGCGCAGGTCTCCGCCGCCCGTCCCAGAGGTCTCGGGAGGGGCGGCGGAAGGGTTGTGACCGGCGCTCCTCAGCCCGCCTGCGGGTCCCCCGGCGTGTAGCTCAGCCGCTCCACCGAGCCCTCGTCGCCGACCTTCTTGACCTCCTTGCCGTTGACGTACAGCTGTACGGCCCCGGCGTTGCCGACGACGAGGTCGATCCGCTTCTTGTCGGTGAACGTCTTCGACTCCCCCTGCTTGAGCAGCCCGTCCTGCAGGAGCTTGCCGTTGGCGTCCTTGGCGGAGACCCAGCTCTGGCCGTCCTTGGCGGTCACCTTGATCGTGACCTTGTCCTTGGGCAGTCCGGCGATGGCGCTGTCGGAGGGCGCCGGGCGGGGCGGCTGCGGGGCCTGGGGTCGGATGGTGCTGGGGGCCGGGCCGGGCTTGTCGGCCTTGGCGGTGTCGGAGGCGATCGGCCCGCCCTGGTGCTTGCTGCCACTGCTGAAGAACGTGAAGCCGGCGAAGCCGATCACCGCGACGATGGCCGCCACCATCGCCGCGGTCCAGTTGGGGCGGCGCGGTTCCGACCGGATCCGCTCCGCCTCGAAGAGCGGGGCGGCGACGGTCGGGGTGGGCCGGCCGCCGTGGTCGGCGTCGTAGCGTTCGATCAGGGATTGGGGGTCGAGGGAGACGGCTCGGGCGAGCGCTCTGATGTGTCCGCGTGCGTAGACGTCTCCGCCGCAGCGGGAGAAGTCGTCCTGCTCGATCGCGTGCACGAGGGGGATCCGCACCCGCGTCGCCGTACTGACCTCTTCGACGGTCAGTCCCGCGCCGATGCGGGCCTGCTGGAGGGCTCGGCCGACCGAAGGCCGGTCCGGACCGGGGGAAGACCGGTCCTCTTCGGGGGAGTTGGGAGAGTTGCCGATGGACACGGGGGCGCCTTTCGAGCGTGTAGCCACCTGCTGGAAGTTCAGTCTAGGGGTGTTGCGAAAGGGTCGGGCAAGCGGGAGAGCCGGGTTTGTACGCCATCAGAACGCCCCGCGGCGCTGCCTCGGGGCCGGAGGCCGCAGCGGCCTCCCCCGCTTCCCTCAACTTGACGTGCGGCCAAGGAAAACGGTTGCCTCCGCGCGCGGACGAAGGGGCCCGCACGTGCGTGCTACTGGGTAGCCTCCCCCCGGATGACGGCGAGCACTCCGTCCAATTCATCCGGCTTCACCAACACGTCGCGCGCCTTGGACCCCTCGCTCGGCCCGACGACGTTCCGCGACTCCATCAGGTCCATCAGCCGTCCGGCCTTGGCGAAGCCCACCCGCAGCTTGCGCTGGAGCATCGAGGTCGACCCGAACTGGGTGGACACCACCAGCTCCGCCGCCTGGCACAGCAGGTCGAGGTCGTCGCCGATGTCCTCGTCGATCTCCTTCTTCTTGGCGGTGCCGACGGTGACGTCGTCCCGGAAGACCGGCGCCATCTGGTCCTTGCAGTGCTGGACGACGGCCGCCACCTCGTCCTCGGTGACGAACGCGCCCTGCATCCGGACCGGCTTGTTCGCGCCCATCGGCAGGAACAGCCCGTCGCCCTTGCCGATCAGCTTCTCGGCGCCGGGCTGGTCGAGGATGACCCGGCTGTCGGCCAGCGAGGAGGTCGCGAACGCCAGCCGGGACGGCACGTTGGCCTTGATCAGGCCGGTGACGACGTCGACCGACGGCCGCTGGGTGGCCAGCACCAGGTGGATGCCGGCCGCGCGGGCCAGCTGCGTGATGCGGACGATGGCGTCCTCGACGTCCCGCGGCGCGACCATCATCAGGTCGGCCAGCTCGTCCACGATCACCAGCAGGTACGGGTACGGCGACAGCTCCCGCTCGCTGCCCTCGGGCGTCTTGAGCTTGCCGGAGCGGACGGCCTCGTTGAAGTCGTCGATGTGCCGGTAGCCGAACGCCGCGAGGTCGTCGTAGCGCAGGTCCATCTCGCGCACCACCCACTGGAGCGCCTCGGCGGCCCGCTTGGGGTTGGTGATGATCGGCGTGATCAGGTGCGGGATGCCCTCGTAGGCCGTCAGTTCCACCCGCTTGGGGTCGACGAGCACCATCCGGACGTCGTCGGGGCTGGCCCGCACCATGATCGAGGTGATCAGGCAGTTGATGCAGGACGACTTGCCGGAGCCGGTGGCGCCGGCGACCAGCACGTGCGGCATCTTCGCGATGTTCGCCATCACGTAGCCGCCCTCGACGTCCTTGCCGAGCGCGACCAGCATCGGGTGGTCGTCCCCGGCGGCGTCCGCCAGGCGCAGCACGTCGCCGACGTTGACCATCTCGCGGTCGGTGTTCGGGATCTCGATGCCGACCGCGGACTTGCCCGGGATCGGCGAGATGATCCGCACGTCCGGGGAGGCCACCGCGTACGCGATGTTCTTGGCCAGCGCGGTGATCTTCTCGACCTTCACCGCGGGGCCGAGCTCGACCTCGTAGCGGGTGACCGTCGGGCCGCGGGTGAAGCCGGTGACCGAGGCGTCGACCTTGAACTCGGTGAAGACGTTGGTCAGCGACTCCACTATGGCGTCGTTGGCGGCGCTGCGGGACTTCCCCGGGCCGCCGCGGGCCAGCAGGTCCAGCGACGGCAGGGCGTAGGTGATGTCGCCGGCGAGCTGGAGCTGCTCGGCGCGCGGCGGCAGGTCGCCGGACGGCTCGGGGGCGGCCTTGGTCAGGTCCGGCACCGCGGCCTTGGTGAGGTCCGGAACCTTCGCGGAACGCTCGGCCGCGACCGGCGGGGCGGCCGCGGCCGGCTCCGCGCCCCGGGCCGGCGGCACCGCGCCGCTCTCCTCGGTGACGTCGCCGGTGCGCTCCCGGCGCTCCCCGGAGATGGCGCCGCTGAGCTCGGCGACCAGCGGCGAGGGCTGGACGCCGTGCAACACGGCGCCGTCCAGCGCCGCGGCGGCCGCGGCGGCGACGTCCACCGCGTCCATCGGCCGGTCGGCGGGCTGGGCCGACGTCCGGCGCGGCCGCCGCTTGGCCAGCGCGGCCTCCTCCAACGCCTCCGGTTCGGTCGGGTCGGCGGGGGCGCGCCGCGACCGGCGGGCCGGTGCCTCGCGCCAGTCCTCCGCGTACTCCGGCTCCTCGTCGTACACGTCGGCGTCGGCGGGCTCCAGCACGCCCAGGCGTGCGCCGAGCGCCCGCAGCCGCTGCGGGATGGCGTTCACCGGTGTCGCGGTCACCACCAGCAGCCCGAAGACGGTGAGCAGCACCAGCAGCGCCACCGCCAGGGTCTGGCCGACGGTGAAGATCAACGGTTTGGAGACCGCCCAGCCGACGTAGCCGCCGGCGTCCTGTATGGCGGCGAGCCCGTCGCCGCGCCCCGGGGAGCCGCAGGCCATCGCCACCTGGCCGAGCACCCCGATCACCAGCGCCGAGAGCCCGATGACGATCCGTCCGTTGGCCTCCGGCCGCTCCGGATGCCGGATGAGCCGGATCGCGATGCCGCCGAGGAGGATCGGGACGACCAGGTCGAGCCGCCCGAACGCACCCGTCACCAGCAACTCGACGAGGTTGCCGACCGGGCCGGAGAGGTTGGACCAGGTGCCGGCCGCGACGACCAGCGCCAGGCCGAGCAGCAGCAGCGCCAGCCCGTCCTTGCGGTGCGCCGGGTCGAGGTTCTTGGCACCGCGGCCGAAGCTGCGGAACACCGCTCCGATGCCGTGCGCGGCACCCAGCCAGCAGGCCCTCGCGAGCCGGTAGACGCCGCCGGTCGGCGACGGTGCCGGCGCCGGCCTCGGCGCCGCCTTCTTCTTGGCGGGCGCCTTCTTCGCCGGCGCCTTCTTGGCGACCGCGGCCTTCTTGGCCGGCGGCCGCTTCGCGGGTGCCTTCTTGGCGGCGGCCTTCTTCGCTGCGCCCCCGGACTGTCCGGCGCGCGGCTTCGAGGGGCCCGCCGTGCGCTGGGTTCCCTTGCCGGACGTACGTGAGGCCATGCCGACGAGATTACAGGCGCCGGCGCGCGCGGCACGAGCGCACGGCGCTTCACCCATTCGTGTCGCGCGCCGG
Source organism: Streptomyces diastatochromogenes (assembly GCA_001418405.1). Classification (GTDB taxonomy): domain Bacteria; phylum Actinomycetota; class Actinomycetes; order Streptomycetales; family Streptomycetaceae; genus Streptomyces; species Streptomyces albulus_C. The sequence continues at coordinate 18,527 of LIQL01000241.1, forward strand.
GCGCGTGACAGGCCGTCAGCCGGCCGCGGACGCCCCGTCAGCCGGCGGGCGTCCCCGCACCGGGCTCCAGGGCGTCCAGCGCCCGCCGCAGGCCGGTCAGTTTGCGCTCCAGATGCGCGGCGGTGGCCACCGCCGCGGCGTCCGCGGACTCGTCGAGCTGTTTGGAGAGCGCCTCGGCCTGCTCCTCGACGGCGGCCAGCCGCGCGGAGAGTTCGGCCAGCAGCCCGGCGGTCTCCTTGGTCTCGCCGACGTTCTGCCGGCCGCCGTCCAGCTGGAGCCGCAGCAGCGCCGCCTGCTCCCGCAGTTGGCAGTTCTTCATGTACAGGTCGACGAAGACCGAGACCTTCGCGCGCAGCACCCACGGGTCGAACGGCTTGGAGATGTAGTCGACCGCACCGGCCGCGTACCCGCGGAAGGTGTGGTGCGGACCGTGGTTGATCGCGGTGAGGAAGATGATCGGGATGTCGCGGGTGCGCTCCCGCCGCTTGATGTGCGCGGCGGTCTCGAACCCGTCCATCCCCGGCATCTGCACGTCGAGCAGGATCACCGCGAAGTCGTCGGTGAGCAGTGCTTTGAGCGCTTCCTCCCCGGACGATGCCCGCACCAGTGTCTGATCGAGCACGGAGAGGATCGCCTCCAGCGCCAGCAGATTCTCCGGCCGGTCATCGACCAGGAGGATCTTGGCCTTCTGCACCATGGCCCGTCCTCCTCGCCCCGGCATGGAACCGGACGCCGCCCCAGGGGACGACTCCGTCACGCCGCCCGTCCTTGTGCCGGTCATCGTAGCTGCACCCCGCCTGTCGCCACACCCTGTCACCGCGATGTCACTGTGCACGTAGCAGAAACGCAGCGAGAGACGAGAAAGTTCCCCGAATCGCGCGGTTCCACACGTCCACGGCCACACTCAGTCAGCACGCGGTGATCCTCTTCCGGGTTCCATACTGGACGCCCACTGGACGGCCCGTCACCTCTGGCGCATCCAGTGCTCCATGACCGACAACAGATGATCGGTGTCCACCGGCTTGGTCACGTAGTCCGACGCCCCGGAGTCGATGCTCTTCTCCCGGTCGCCCTTCATCGCCTTCGCCGTCAGCGCGATGATCGGCAGCCCGGCGAACTGCGGCATCCGCCGGATCGCCGCGGTCGTCGCGTAGCCGTCCATCTCCGGCATCATGATGTCCATCAGGACCAGCACGATGTCGTCGTGCTGCTCCAGCACCTCGATGCCCTCCCGGCCGTTCTCGGCGTACAGCACCGAAAGGCCGTGCTGCTCCAGGACGCTGGTGAGCGCGAAGACGTTGCGGATGTCGTCGTCGACGATCAGCACCTTCTCACCGTGGAAACCGCCCTCGAAGGCCGGGTCGACCAGGTCCTGTCCGTTGCCGAGCCAGGACTCCTCGGGCTGTCGCACGGACGGCCGCGCCGCCGCGGAGAGCTGCTGCGCCACGGGCGTCGGCTGACCGGGCAGCGCGAACCGCTGCGTCCCGCCCGAGACCGCCCGCCGACGCCGCCGGTTGAGGCTGCCGCCGCTCCCCGCATCGTTCGGCGGCTGCTCGCCCTCCTGGCGCCCGTCCTCGGTCTCGCGCGCCTCCGCGTCCATCGCCAGGCCACCCGCGACCAGCTGCGGGTAGCCCTGCGGCGGCAGCCCGCCCGGGTTGTGCGGCAGGTACAGGGTGAACGTCGAACCGCGGTTGGGCTCGCTCTGGGCGTGGATCTCGCCGCCCAGCAGCCGGGCGATCTCCCGGCTGATGGACAGGCCCAGGCCGGTGCCGCCGTACTTGCGGCTGGTGGTGCCGTCCGCCTGCTTGAACGCCTCGAAGATGACCCGCATCTTGCTCGACGCGATGCCGATGCCGGTGTCGGTCACCGAGAAGGCGATCATCGGGGCGTCCGGGTCGCGCAGCGAACCGTGCTCCAGCAACTGCTCGCGGATGGCCACCGGGACGTCCTCCCCGGCCGGCCGGATCACCAGCTCGACGGCGCCGCTGTCGGTGAACTTCACCGCGTTGGAGAGCAGGTTGCGCAGCACCTGAAGGAGCCGCTGCTCGTCGGTGTGCAGCGTCGCCGGCAGCTCCGGGGAGACCCGTACCGAGAAGTCCAGTCCCTTCTCGGCGGTCAACGGCCGGAAGGTGGCCTCGACGTAGTCGACGAGCTGGACCAGCGCGATCCGGGTCGGGCTGACGTCCATCTTGCCGGCCTCGACCTTCGACAGGTCGAGGATGTCGTTGATCAGCTGGAGCAGGTCCGAGCCGGCGCCGTGGATGGTCTCGGAGAACTCCACCTGCTTCGGGGAGAGGTTGCCCTCGGCGTTGTCGGCCAGCAGCTTGGCGAGGATCAGCAGCGAGTTCAGCGGCGTGCGCAGCTCGTGCGACATGTTCGCCAGGAACTCCGACTTGTAGCGCATCGAGACCGCGAGCTGCTCGGCGCGCTCCTCCAGGACCTGCCGCGCCTCCTCGATCTCGGTGTTCTTCACCTCGATGTCGCGGTTCTGCGCCCGCAGTTGCTCGGCCTTCTCCTCCAGTTCGGAGTTGGACAGCTCCAGCGCCTTCTGCCGGCTCTCCAACTCCGCGGAGCGCTCCCGCAGTTGCTCGGTCAGCTCCTGCGACTGGCCCAGCAGCACCTCGGTCTTGGTGTTGACCGAAATGGTGTTGACGCTGGTCGCGATCATCTCGGCGATCTGGCTGAGGAAGTCCTTCTGGATCTGGGTGAACGGCTGGAACGACGCCAGCTCGATCACGCCGAGCACCTTGTCCTCGAAGAGCACCGGCAGCACGATGACGTTGGCCGGCGGCGCCTCCCCGAGCCCCGAGGCGATCTTGAGGTATCCGGACGGAACGTTCTCCACCAGGATCGTGCGGCCCTCCTCGGCCGCCGTCCCGATCAGCGTCTCGCCGGGCTTGAACGTCGTCGGCATCTCCCCCATGGAGTAGCCGTACGAGCCCATCAGCCGCAGTTCGTACCGGCCGTCGCCGTCGTTGCCGATCTCCTGCACCTCGGGCCGCGCGGCGAGGAAGAACGCGCCGTGCTGCGCCGAGACCGCGGGCGAGAGCTCGCTCATGATGAGCGTGGCGACGTCCTTGAGGTCGCGGCGGCCCTGCATCAGACCGGAGATCCGGGCGAGGTTGCCCTTCAGCCAGTCCTGCTCCTCGTTGGCGAGGGTGGTCTCCCGGAGCGTGGAGATCATGGTGTTGATGTTGTCCTGGAGCTCCAGGATCTCGCCGGCCGCGTCCACGTCGATGCGGACGTTGTGGTCGCCGAGGGTCACCGCCGCGGCGACCGCGGCGATGGCCCGCACCTGCCGGGTGAGGTTCCCGGCCATCTCGTTCACCGACTCCGTCAGGTCCTTCCAGGTGCCGGCCACGCCGCGCACCTGCGCCTGACCGCCCAGTTGGCCCTCCGTACCCACCTCGCGGGCCACCCTGGTGACCTGCTCGGCGAAGGACGACAGCTGGTCGACCATCGTGTTGATGGTGGTCTTCAGCGCCAGGATCTCGCCCCGCGCATCGATGTCGATCTTCTTGGTCAGATCGCCCTTGGCGATGGCGGTGGTGACCATGGCGATGTTGCGGACCTGACCCGTCAGGTTGTTGGCCATGGAGTTCACCGACTCGGTGAGGTCCTTCCACGTGCCGGCGACGCCGGGCACGCGGGCCTGGCCGCCCAGGATGCCGTCGGTGCCCACCTCACGGGCGACCCGGGTCACCTCGTCGGCGAACGACGAGAGGGTGGTCACCATGGTGTTGACGGTGTCGGCGAGCTGCGCGACCTCGCCGCGCGCCTCGACCGTCACCTTCTTCGTCAGGTCACCGTTGGCGACCGCCGCCGAGACCTGCGAGATGTTCCGCACCTGGATGGTCAGGTTGTTGGCCATCAGGTTGACGTTGTCGCTGAGGTCCTTCCAGATGCCGGTGACGCCCGGAACCCGTGCCTGGCCGCCGAGTTGCCCCTCGGTGCCGACCTCGCGGGCCACCCGCGTCACCTGCTCCGCGAACAGCGACAGCTGGTCGACCATGGTGTTCACGGTCGTGACGAGTTCGAGGATCTCGCCCTTGGCGTCGACCGTGATCTTCTTCGACAGGTCGCCGCGGGCCACCGCGGTGGTCACCTCGCCGATGTTGCGCACCTGCGAGGTCAGGTTGTTCGCCATGAAGTTGACGGACTGGGTGAGGTCCTTCCAGGTGCCGCTGACGCCCTGGACCTCGGCCTGGCCGCCCAGGATGCCCTCGGTGCCCACCTCGCGGGCGACCCGGGTGACCTCCTCGGCGAACGAGGAGAGCTGGTCCACCATCGTGTTGAGGGTGTTCTTCAGCTCCAGGATCTCGCCGCGCGCGTCCACGTCGATCTTCTGCGACAGGTCACCGCGCGCCACCGCCGTCGCGACCTGCGCGATGTTGCGGACCTGCGCGGTGAGGTTGCCGGCCATGCCGTTCACGGAGTCGGTCAGGTCGCGCCAGACGCCGGCGACGCCCGGCACCTGCGCCTGACCGCCGAGCCGGCCCTCGGTGCCGACCTCGCGGGCGACCCGGGTCACCTGCTCCGCGAAGGCGGAGAGCTGGTCGACCATCGTGTTGATGGTGCTCTTCAGCTCCAGGATCTCGCCGCGCGCATCGACGTCGATCTTCTGCGACAGGTCACCGCGCGCCACCGCCGTCGTCACCTGGGCGATCTGGCGCACCTGCGAGGTGAGGTTCCCCGCCATGAAGTTGACGGAGTCGGTGAGTTCCTTCCAGGTGCCGCTGACGCCGTCCACCCGTGCCTGACCGCCCAGCCGGCCCTCCGTGCCCACGTCCCGGGCCATGCGGGTCACCTGGTCGGCGAACGAGGACAGCTGGTCCACCATGGTGTTCACGGTGTTCTTCAGCTGGAGCATCTCGCCGGAGACGTCGACGGTGACCTTCTGCGACAGGTCGCCGTTGGCCACCGCCGTGGTCACCTGCGCGATGTTGCGGACCTGCCCGGTGAGGTTGCGGAAGGCCGTGTTGACGGAGTCGGTGAGGTCCTTCCAGGTGCCCGCGGCGCCCGGTACGGCGGCCTGGCCGCCCAGTTCGCCCTCGACGCCGATCTCCCGGGCCACCCGCGTCACTTCGGCACCGAACGCGGAGAGCTGGTCGACCATCGTGTTGACGGTGTTCTTCAACTCCAGCATCTCGCCGGCCACATCGACGGTGACCTTCTGCGACAGGTCGCCGTTGGCCACCGCCGTCGTCACCTGCGCGATGTCCCGGACCTGTCCGGTGAGGTTGCGGAAGGCGTTGTTCACCGAGTCGGTGAGGTCCTTCCAGGTGCCGGCCGCGCCGGGCACCTGCGCCTGACCGCCGAGTTGCCCCTCGGCCCCGACCTCGTTCGCGACGCGCGTCACCTCGTCGGCGAAGGTGCGCAGCGTCTCGGTCATCGTGTTGATGGTCTCGGCCAGCTGCGCCACCTCGCCGCGGGCGCTGACCGTGACCTTCTGCGAGAGGTCGCCGTTGGCGACCGCGGTGGTGACCTGGGCGATCCCGCGCACCTGCGCGGTGAGGTTGCCGGCCATGAGGTTGACCGAGTCGGTCAGGTCCTTCCACACCCCGGCCACGCCGGGCACCTGGGCCTGGCCGCCCAGTTCGCCCTCGGTGCCGACCTCCCGGGCGACCCGGGTCACCTCGGAGGCGAACGAGGAGAGCTGGTCCACCATCGTGTTGACGGTGTTCTTCAGCTCCAGCATCTCGCCCGCGACGTGGACGGTCACCTTCCGCGACAGGTCGCCCTTGGCGACGGCCGTGGTGACGAGCGCGATGTCCCGCACCTGCGCGGTCAACCTGGACGCCATCGTGTTGACGGAGTCCGTGAGGTCCTTCCAGGAGCCCGACATGCCGCGCACCCGCGCCTGCCCGCCGAGCTTGCCCTCCGTACCGACCTCGCTGGCCACCCTGGTGACCTCGTCGGTGAAGGCGGAGAGCTGGTCCACCAGACCGTTGACGGTCCGCCCGACCTTCAGGAACTCACCGCGCAGGGGATGCTCCGAAGAGCTGTCCGAACTCCGCGACCGCAGGTCCATCCGCTGTTCCAGGTCGCCCTCGGAGACCGCGGACAGCACCCGGCCCACCTCGGAGACCGGCCGCACCAGATCGTCCACCAGGGCGTTGGACGCCTCGATGGCCGCGGCCCAGGACCCCTCGGCCGCGCCGGTCTCCAGCCGTTCCGTGAGTTTTCCCTCACGACCCACGACCCGACGCACCCGCGCCAGCTCGCCGGTCAGATGGAGATTGCGGTCGGCGACCTCGTTGAAGACCGCCGCGATCTCCGACATGACGCCTTCGCCGGAAACCGTCAACCGTTTCCGGAAGTTTCCGTCCCGCATGGCGACGAGCGCGGCGAGCAGCCGATTCAGGGCAGCTGTATCGACCTCAGTCGTCCCATTACTCCGGGATCGTCCGCCTTTCGCGCGCGTGCCTGCGCCCCGCGCAGCTGCGCCAGACTCCACCGTGTCCCTCCCGCAGGGTCGACCGTTCTCTCGGGCTCTCTCTTCATGCTTGCCCAGTGTTTCACCATGGCTCAACCAGGCCATAACAGTTCGGCAGCATCGCACACCGTCCCGATGCACGATTGGGGCGAAAGACACGTGACCGGCATCCCCGGGCCCGGCGAAGGTAAGTAACCTGGCATACGGCTGTCCACCCGCCCCAGCGTTTCCCTACGGGCGGTGGTGCGAGCACGACAGGTATTCGGAGGGGCACCGCGACCATGGGGGAGCAGATCACCGACACACGCATGAGGAGACCAGTGATCACCGCGCGGGCCGCCGCCACCTTCGAGCCGGTCGGGCGCTCGGTCGCCACTGCCCGTGCTTTCGTCCGCGACACCCTCCAGGGTTGGGGCTACGCCGACATCGTCGACGACGCCGTGGTCCTCACCAGCGAACTGGTCACCAATGCCGTGGTCCACGCCGGTACCGCGGCCGACGTCCTGTGCCTGCGCACCGACGGCGGCGTCCGCATCTCCGTCGCGGACCGCTACCCCGAACGTGAGATTCCACTCCAGAGCACCGGCCCCGCCATGGTCCACCCCGACCGCGAGGGCGGCCGCGGGCTGCTCCTCTGCGGCGCCCTGGCCGCCCGCTGGGGTGTGGAGTACACCACGGCCCAGAAACACGTCTGGTTCCACCTCGACCTCCCCGAACGTCCGGCCGGCACCCGTTCGGCCGGCCCCGCGCTCCCCGTGGACGCCCTCCCCGTCACCGACGCCCGGGTGCGGGTCGCGGTGATCCAGATCGACCGCGGCGGTTGCGTCACCTCCTGGAACGAGGACTCCCAGGAGCTCTTCGGCTACGACCCCGAACAGGTCGTCGGCAAGCCCCTCACCGACTTCGCCGCCTGGCCGCACACCCCCGGCACCGGCACCGGCATCGTCGAGGCCCTCCTGCTCTCCCGCTGGGAGGGCTCCTACGGCATAAGGGGTGCCGACGGCCGGGTCGTCCCGGTCTACGCCTCCCACCTGCGGGTCCGCGACGCCGACGGCGAGGCGTCCACCGTCTGCCTCCTGGTCCGCGACCACGAGCGCGCCATCTTGCAGAGCCCCCAGCGGCCACCGGCCACCGACGGCGTCACCCCCGCCGAGGGCCGCCCCGCCGACCCCTTCGAAGTCTTCATCGGCTCCCCCGCCCCGGACGACCTCGACGGCCTGCTCCAGCGCACCGTCGAACGCGCCCGCGACATGCTCGACGGCGACGCCGCCTACCTCCTCCTGGCCACCGACGACGAGACCGAGTTGGAGGTCCGCGCCTCGACCGGCCTGCCCTCCGCCCGCCAGCGCTTCGCCCGCGTCCCCGTCGAGGCCGGCTCCGGACGCTACGGCTCCGCCCGGATGCCCGCCGTCCACGAAGACCTCACCGCGGTCCCCGGAGCCGTCCCGCTGCTGGCGGGCACCGGCATGCGCTCGGTCGTCACCGTCCCGCTCAAGGTCGAGGGCCGTCTCACCGGCTCGCTGGGCGTCGCCGCCGAGAGCGCCGCCCGCTACACCAACGAGGAGGCCCTGCGCCTCCAGTTCGCCGCCGACCGCATCGCCCTCGCCGTGGAGCGGGCCCGCCTCACCGAGCTGGAGAAGCTCCGCCGAGGCTCCCTCTCCTTCCTCGTCGAGGCGTCCGACCTGCTGGCCGGGACCCTCGACCGCGACCAGACGCTGGCGCTGATGGCCCAGATGACGGTCCCCACCCTCGCCACCTGGTGCGCCGTCTACACCGTCGCCGACCAGGCGTCCGAGCCGGAGCTCTCCTACGTCCTGCACGAGGACGAGGACCGCATCGACGGCCTCAAGACCCTGCTGATGAAGGTCGATCCGCCCGAACCGGTCCCCACCCCCGGGGCCCGCGTCTGGACC
>LIQL01000242.1 GCA_001418405.1 Streptomyces diastatochromogenes
GGAGGGCCGGTCGACGTGCAGGGTCTCCGGGAGGACGCCGTGCCGCATCGCCATGACCATTTTGATCACGCCGGCGATGCCGGACGCGGCCTGGGTGTGGCCCAGATTCGACTTGATCGAGCCGAGCAGCAGGGGGTGCGTGCGGTCCTGGCCGTAGGTGGCCAGGATGCTCTGCGCCTCGATGGGGTCGCCGAGCGGGGTGCCGGTGCCGTGCGCCTCGACGGCGTCCACGTCGGCCGGGGCGAGGCCGGCGTTGCCGAGGGCCTGGCGGATGACCCGTTGCTGCGAGGGGCCGTTGGGCGCGGTGAAGCCGTTGGAGGCGCCGTCCTGGTTGACGGCGGAGCCGCGGACCACGGCGAGCACCGGGTGGCCGTTGCGCTGCGCGTCGGAGAGGCGTTCCAGCAGCAGCACGCCGGCGCCCTCGGACCATCCGGTGCCGTCGGCGGCGTCGGCGAACGCCTTGCAGCGGCCGTCCCTGGCCAGTCCGCCCTGGCGGCTGAACTCGACGAGCGAGCCCGGGGTGGCCATCACGTTGACGCCGCCGGCCAGGGCCATGGTGCACTCGCCGCCGCGCAGCGCCTGCACGGCGAGGTGCAGGGCGACCAGCGACGAGGAGCAGGCGGTGTCGACGGTCAGCGCGGGGCCTTCGAGGCCGAGGGTGTAGGAGAGGCGTCCGGAGGCGGCGCTGGCGGCGATGCCGGTGCCGACGTCGCCGGTGGCGTCGTCCAGGGAGCGGACGAGCAGGTAGGCGTAGTCCTGTCCGTTGGTGCCGATGAACGCGCCGGTGCGGGTGGCGCGCAGGGTGGTGGCGTCGATGCCGGCCCGCTCGACGGCTTCCCAGGCGGTGGTCAGCAGCAGCCGCTGCTGGGGGTCCATGGTGACCGCCTCGCGCGGGGAGATCCCGAAGAACCCGGGGTCGAAGTCGGCGATGCAGTCCAGGAACCCGCCGCGCTGGCTGACCTCGGTGTCGCGGGCGTCGGTGCCGCTGTTGCGCAGCGCCGCCAGGTCCCAGCCGCGGTCCTCGGGGAAGCCGGAGATCACGTCGGTGCCGGCGGCGACCGTCTCCCAGAGCGCTTCGGGGGAGTCGACGGCGCCGGGGAAGCGGCAGGCCATGCCGACCACGGCGATCGGTTCCGTGGCCGCCGCGACCAGCATCCGGTTCTGCCGCCGGAGCCGGTCGGTCTCCTTGACCGCGGCGCGCAGGGCGGTGACTACGTTGTTGTCTGGGGTGTCGGGCGCGTTCATCGTCTGCTCCACCAATCGCGCTACAGGTCGGACTGGCCGTTGAGCGCGGCCCGCACGAGGTCTGCCACTGTCATCGAGTCGACGGATTCGCCGTCGTCGTCCGCGGGCCGGCCGTCGCGCCCGGCGAGCTGGAGCAGGGGTTCCAGGACCCCGATCTCCCGCAGTTGGTCCAGGGGGACGGTGGCCAGCAGGGCCCGGATCTCCGTCTCGTCGTCGGATGCGGCCGGCTCGTCCGGGAAGAGCCCGGCGAGGAGGTGCTCCCCCAGGGCCTGGGGGGTCGGGTGGTCGAAGACCAGCGTCGCCGGCAGGTTCAGGCCGGTCGCCGCGCCCAGTTGGTTGCGCAGTTCGACGGCGCCGAGGGAGTCGACGCCGAGGTCGCGGAAGGACCGTTCGGCTGCGACGGCGTCGACGTCGGGGTAGCCGAGCACCTGCGCGGTGCGGGTGCGCACCAGGTCGACGACGGTGTCCGGGCGGCGGGCGGGCGGCAGCGCGGCGAGCCGGGCGGCCAGTCCGCCGGCGTCCGCGGTCGCCGCCTCCGCCTGCGCGGCGACCGCCTCGCGGTAGCCGGGGAACTCCCTCAGCAGCGCGCTGGGTCGGCTCCCGGCGAATGCTCCGGCGAACCGGTCGAGGGCCACGTCGGCGACGACCGCGGTGGGCTCCTTCCCGGTGACCAGGCGCAGCAGGGCCTCGACGGCGAGGTCCGGGTCCATCGCGCCGACGCCGGCCCGCCGGGCGGCCCCTTCCGCGCCGTCGGCGCCGGCCATGCCGCCGCCTCCCCAGGCGCCCCACGAGACCGAGGTGGCCGGCAGGCCGAGCGTGCGGCGCCGTTCGGCGAGGGCGTCCAGGACCGCGTTGGCCGCGGCGTAGTTGGCCTGGCCGGGGTTGCCGACCGCGCTGGAGGCGGAGGAGAACAGGACGAACGCGGCCAGGTCGCGGTCGCGGGTCAGCTCGTCCAGCAGCAGCGCCGAGGTGACCTTGGCGCGGAACACCTCCTGGAACCGTTCGGGGGTGAGCCGGTCCAGGACGCCGTCGTCGAGGACGCCGGCGGCGTGCACCACCCCGGTCAGCGGCCGGTCGTCGGGGACGGCGGCCAGGACGGCGGCGAGTTGGTCGCGGTCGGCGACGTCGCAGGCGGTGACGGTGACGTCGATGCCCAACCCGTCGAGTTCCGCGCGCAGTTCGGCGGCGCCGGGGGCGTCGGGGCCGCGTCGGCTGAGCAGCACGAGGTGCTGGACGCCGTCCTTGGCCAGGCGGCGGGCGACGTGCGCGCCGAGGGCGCCGGTGCCGCCGGTGACCAGGACGGTGCCGGTCGGGTGCCAGGGCTCGGTGGACCTGCGGTCGGGCGCGGGGACCAGGCGACGGGCGAGCACCGCGGTGCCGCGGACGGCCACCTGGTCCTCGCCGTCGAGGCCGGCCAGCACGGCGGCGAGGCCGGCCGCGGACCGCTGGTCGGGGTCCTCGGGCAGGTCCACCAGGCCGCCCCAGCGCTGCGGGTGCTCCAGGGCGGCGACCCGGCCCAGGCCCCAGACGGCGGCCTGCAGCGGTCGCCGCGGCCGGTCGGTGCGGCCGGCGGAGACGGCGCCGCGGGTGACGCACCACAGCGGTGCGTCGATGCCGGCGTCGCCGAGGGCCTGGAGGAGCGTGGTGGTCAGGGCGGTGCCTTCGGGTACCGCGCCGGCGCAGGTGTCGCGCAGGGCCAGCAGGGAGACCACGCCGCCGAAGCGGGTGCCGTCGGCGGCCCGGGCGCGCAGGGCGTCGGCCAGTGCGGTCCGGTCGGCGGTGGCGACCTCGACGTACACGAGGTGGGTGCCGAGGCCGTCGAGGGTGGTGGTCACCCAGGGGTCGTCGGCGAGCCCTTCGGGGACCACGGCCAGCCAGGTGCCGCTGAGCGCCTTGCGGTGCGCCAGGGCGGCGCCGGTGAGCCGCTGCCACACGATCCGGTGCCGCCAGGCGGCCAGTTGGGACTCGTCGGCCTGGCGGCTGCGCCAGTCCATGAGGGCCGGCAGCACCTTGGAGAGCGCGTCGCCCTCGACGTCGAGTACGGATTCCAACGCGGTGAAGTCCTCCTGTGCGACGGCGTCCCAGAAGGCCGCGTCGGTCTCGGTGGACCCGCCGGCCGCCGGGGCGGGCGCGGCCGTCCCGGGCAGGGCCTCCGGCCAGAAGCGGCCGCGTTGGAAGGGGTACGTCGGCAGGTCCAGCCATCGGGCGGCGCGGTCGGCGAAGACGGCGTCCCAGCGCGGGCCGGCGCCGTGGACGTGCAGCTGTGCCAGGGCGTCGACCAGCGTCTCGTCCTCGCCGCGGGTGCGGCGCAGGGTCGGCACGACCACCGCGTCCGGTGCGCACCGGCCGGCCATCGCGGACAGCACGGCGTCCGGGCCGACTTCGAGGAAGAGCCGGACGCCGCGGTCGGCCAGGGTGCGCACGCCGTCGGCGAACCGCACGGTGGCGCGGACGTGGCGCACCCAGTAGTCGGCGGTGCACAGTTCCGCGGCGTCGGCCACGTCGCCGGTGAGGTTGGACACCACCGGGATCTGCGGCTCGTGGTACTCCAGGCCCTCGGCGACGGTCCGGAAGCGGTCCAGCATCGGGTCCATGAGCGGGGAGTGGAAGGCGTGGCTGACCCGCAGTCGGGTGGTGCGGCGGCCCCGTGCGGCCAGGTCGTCGGCGAGGGCGGTCACCGCGTCGTCGGTGCCGGAGAGGACGACGGAGGTGGGGCCGTTGACCGCGGCGAGGCAGACGCCGTCGGTGAGCAGCCCGGTGACCTCGTCCTCGGCGGCCTCGACGGCGATCATGGCGCCGCCGGTCGGCAGTTCCTGCATCAGGGCGGCGCGGGCGGCGACCAGGCGGCAGGCGTCGTCCAGCGAGAGGACGCCCGCGACGTGGGCCGCGGCGAGCTCGCCGACGGAGTGGCCGGCGACGAAGTCGGGCCGCACGCCCCAGGATTCGAGCAGGCGGTACAGCGCGACCTCGACGGCGAACAGTGCGGGCTGGGCGTGGCCGGTGGCGTGCAGTGCCGCCTCGTCCGCGCCCCAGACCACGTCCCGCAGGGGCACGCCGAGCAGGCCGTCCAGTCGGGCCAGGACCGCGTCGAAGGCGGCGGCGAACGCCGGGTGCCGGTCGTGGAGTTCGCGTCCCATGCCGAGCCGTTGGGAGCCCTGACCGGAGAAGAGCACGGCGCGCTTGCCGGTGCGCTGGAGGTGGTGCACGGCGGTGTGTGCGGTGCCGGGGTGCCGGGTGGTGTCCGTGCTGCCCTCGGCGACGGCCGTGAGGGCGGTGCGCAGGGCGTCGTGGTCGGTGGCGGTGACGGCGGCGCGGTGTTCGAAGGCGGCCCGGGTGGTCGCCAGCGAGTAGGCCAGGTCGGTGGGGCGGGCGTCGGGGTGCGCGGCGAGGTGGGCCAGGAGGCGGCGGGCCTGGTCGCGCAGGGCGTTCTGGGAGCGGGCGGAGAGCAGGAACGGCAGCGGGGTGCCGTCGTGCGCGGGAGGGACGGGGGCCGCGTCGAGCGGGGGCTGTTCCAGGATGGCGTGGGCGTTGGTGCCGCTGGCGCCGAAGGAGGAGACCGCGGCGCGGCGCGGGCGGTCGGTGTCGGGCCAGGGGGTGTGGTCGGTGAGCAGGCGGGCGGTGCCGGCGGTCCAGTCGACGTGCGACGAGGGGTTCTCGGCGTAGAGGGAGCGCGGCAGTTGGCCGTGCTGCATGGCGAGGACCATCTTGATGACCCCGCCGACCCCGGAAGCGGCCTGGGTGTGGCCGATGTTGGCCTTCAGCGAGCCGAGCAGTACGGGCGTGGCGCGGTCCTGTCCGTAGGTGGCGAGGAGGGCCTGGGCCTCGATGGGGTCGCCGAGTGTGGTGCCGGTGCCGTGCGCCTCGACGGCGTCGACGTCGGCGGAGCGCAGGCCGGCGTTGGCGAGGGCCTGGCGGATGACGCGCTGCTGGGCGGGGCCGCTGGGGGCGGTCAGGCCGTTGGAGGCGCCGTCCTGGTTGATGGCGGAGCCGCGGAGGACGGCGAGGACGCGGTGGCCGTTGCGGCGGGCGTCGGAGAGCCGTTCGACGACGAGCATGCCCACGCCCTCGGACCAGCCGGTGCCGTTGGCGTCGTCGGAGAAGGCGCGGCAGCGGCCGTCGGGCGACAGGGCGCCCTGGGCGCTGAACTCGACGAAGCCCACCGGGGTGGCCATCACGGTGACGCCGCCGGCCAGCGCGATCGTGCATTCGCCGGCGCGCAGGGCCTGGGCGGCCAGGTGCAGGGCGACCAGTGACGACGAGCAGGCGGTGTCGACGGACACCGTGGGTCCCTGGATGCCGAAGGTGTAGGCGAGGCGGCCGGAGAGCAGGCTGGCGGACTGGGCGGTCTGCCACTGCCCGGCCTCCTCCGGCGGCCGGTAGTCGCCCGAGCCGCCTCCGACGAAGACGCCGGTGGTGCCGCTGCCGCGCAGGGTCGTCGGGTCGATGCCGGCGCGTTCCAGGGCTTCCCAGGACGTTTCGAGCAGGATCCGCTGCTGCGGGTCCATCACCAGGGCCTCGCGCGGCGAGATGCCGAACAGGCCGGGGTCGAAGTCGGTGGCGTCGTGGAGGAATCCGCCCTGGAGGGTGGCGCTGCGGCCGGGCCCGTCGCCGGCGAGGGCGGTCAGGTCCCAGCCGCGGTCGGTGGGGAAGTCGCCGACCGCGTCGACGCCGTCGCTCATCAGCTGCCACAGGTCCTCGGGCGAGGTGACGCCGCCGGGGTAGCGGCAGGCCATGCCGACGATGACGATCGGGTCGTCGCCGGTGACGGCCGGGGCGGCCACCGGCGCGGCGGGGTCGACGGCGTCGGTGGCGCCGGTGACGCCGCCGACGAGTCGGGTGCGCAGGTGGGCGGCGAGCGCGGTCGGATGGGGGTGGTCGAAGACGAGGGTCGCGGGCAGGGTCAGGCCGGTGGCCGTGGCGAGTTGGTTGCGCAGGTCCACCGCGGTCAGCGAGTCGAAGCCCAGGTCCCGGAAGGGCAGGTCGGGTTCGAGGAGGTCGTGGTCGGCATGGCCGAGGACGGTGGCGGCCTTGTCGGTGACGAGGTCCAGCAGGATGCGGCCGTGGTCGGCGGCGGGCTGGGCGGCGAGCCAGCGGCCGTAGTCGCCGGCCGCGGTCTGCCGGTCGGCGTGCTCCCGGGCGGCCTCGGCGAGCGCGGTGCGGGCCTCGGGCAACGCGTCGAACAGGGCGGTGGGACGGGCCTCGTGGTGGCGGGGCGCGAAGGTCTCCCAGCGGACGTCGACGACGGCCTCGGCCGCGGTGCCGTCGGCGACGGCCCGGCCGAGGGCGGCCAGGGCGGTGTCCGCGTCCAGCACCGGCAGGCCGTTCACGCGCAGGTGGGCGGCGAGGGACGGGTCGGCCAGCTCGGACCAGGCGCCCCAGGCGACGGCCAGGGCCGGGGTGCCGCGGTGGCGGCAGGCGCGGGCGAGGGCGTCGAGGTAGGCGCCGGACGCGGCTTCGGCGGCCCGGCCGCGCACCCCCCAGACTCCGGCGAGCGAGCCGAAGAGGACGAAGGCGTCCAGGGGCCGGCCGGTGAGGGCCGCGCCGAGGGCGGTGACGGGGGCGAGCGTGGCGGCGAGGTCGGCCTCGGCGTCGGGGGCGGCTTCGGTCTCCGGTGCGTGGACGACCGCGGTGAGCGGGGTGTCGGTGGTGAGCCCGTCGAGGAGGGCGGCGTAGCCGTCGGGGTCGGTGGGGTCGTGGGCCAGGACGGTGAGGTGGGCGCCGAGCGCGGCCAGTTCGGCCGTCAGGGCCTCGGTGGCGGTGGTGTGCGCGGTGGGGTCGGAGGTGGTGAGGACGAGGTGGCGGGCGCCTTCGCGGGCCAGCCATCGGGCGGCCAGGCCGCCCATGGTGCCGGTGCCGCCGACGACCAGGACGGTGCCGGTGGGCCGCCAGGCGGCGGCGTCGGGGGCGGCGGGGGTGCGGACCAGCCGGCGGCCGTGGACGCCGGCGGCGCGGACCGCGACCTCGCGTTCGGCGCCCGGTGCGGCGAGGTGCGCGGCGAGGTGCGCGGCGGCCCGGTCGTCGGCATCGGCGGGCAGGTCGGCCAGGCCCCCGAAACGCTCCGGGTGTTCCAGTGCGGCGACCCGGCCCAGGCCCCACAGGGCGGCCTGGCCGACGGCGGTCGGGGCCTCCCCCGCGACCTGGACGGCGCCGCGGGTGACGCACCACAGGGGCGCGTCGACGCCGGCCGCGTCCAAGGTGGCGAGGAGGGCGGCGGGCCGTGCCGCCTCGTCCGGCAGGGCGTCACCGGCGGCGGCGAGCAGGGAGACGACGGTGCGCCAGCCGTCGCTGCCCGGCCGCGTCAACTGCTCTTCGAGGGCGTCCGGTTCGACCGCGACCGTGTCGGTGCCGAGAGCGTCGACGACGGCACGCACCCAGGCGGCGCCGGTGTGTCCGGTCGGGACGAGGACCAGGGCGCGGCCGGTGGGAGTCGCCGGCTCCGGCGTCGGCAGCGCGGACCAGGTGTCGTGGTAGCGCCACTGGGCGGCGGCGGAGGCGGCGCCGTGCCGCCGGCGCCAGGCGGACAGGGCCGGCACCATCGCGGTGACGGTGCCGTCGTCCAGGTCGAGGGAGGCGGCCAGGCCCGCCAGGTCGGCGCGTTCGACGGCGGTCCAGAAGGCGGCGTCGGCCGGGTCCTGCGGGGGGTCCGCGGGCGCGCCGGGTTCGGGCCAGAACCGCTCCCGTTGGAAGGCGTAGGTGGGCAGCGCGGTGCGGTGGCCGCCGGTGGCCTCGAAGTAGGCGGCCCAGGACGGGCCGGCGCCGTGGGCGTGCAGGGTGGCCAGGCCCTCCAGGAGGGCGAGGTCCCCGGCGCGGTCGCGGCGTTGGAGCGGCACGACCACGGCCGGTGCGGTGGCCCCGAGGGCGTCGAGGGTCTGCTCGGCCAGGGCGGACAGCACGCCGTCGGGGCCGATCTCCACGTAGGTGGTGGTGCCGGCGTCGTGCAGGGCGCGCAGGCCGTCGGCGAACCGGACGGTCTCGCGGACGTGCCGCACCCAGTACTCCGGGGTGCACGGTCCGGCGTCGGCCGGGGCGCCGCGGAGGCAGGAGACGAACGGGATGCGCGGTGCGCAGTAGGTGAGGGACTCCGCGACCCGGGCGAACTCCGTCAGCATCGGGTCCATCAGCGGCGAGTGGAAGGCGTGGCTGACCGTGAGGCGCCGAGTGCGGCGGCCGTCGGCGGCGAGCCGGTCGGCGAGGGCGCGGACGGCGTCGTCGGCGCCCGCGACGACCACGGACCGGGGCCCGTTGACCGCGGCGATCGCGACGCCGTCGGTGAGCAGCGGCGTCACCTCGTCCTCGGTGGCCTCGACGGCCACCATGGCGCCCCCGGGCGGCAGTTGCTGCATGAGCGCGGCACGGGCGGCGACCAGACGGCAGGCGTCCGGAAGGGACAGCACCCCGGCGACGTGCGCGGCGGCGATCTCGCCGATCGAGTGGCCGGCGACGTGGTCGGGGGTCAGCTGCCAGGACTCGGCGAGCCGGTAGAGGGCGACCTCGACGGCGAACAGGGCGGGCTGGGTGTGGCCGGTCTCGGCCAGCAGCGCGGCCTCGGCGGAGCCCGGTTCGGCGAACAGCACCTCGCGCAGCGGAACGTCCAGCACGGTGTCGAACTGGGCGAGGACCGCGTCCAGCGCCTCGGCGTAGGCCGGGAAGTGCCGGTACAGGTCGTGGCCCATCCGGGCGTGCTGGGCGCCCTGTCCGGAGAACAGGAACGCGGTGCGGCCGGGGGTGCGGGGCGCGGTGGCGCGGGCGGCCTCGCGCACGCCGTCGGGGCCGGCGAGCAGCACCGCGCGGTGGGCGAAGAGCGTGCGGTCGGTGGCGAGCGAGCGGCCGAGGTCCGGCGGGAGCGCGTCGGGGTGGGCGGCGAAGTGGGCGGTGAACCGGTCGAGTTGGGCCTGGAGCGCCGCGCGGCTGCGGCCGGAGAGGATCCACGGCACGACGGCGGGAGCCGGCTGCGGCACGGGGGCGGTGGTCGGGGCGTCGGCGGCGGGGGCCTGTTCGACGACGACGTGGGCGTTGGTGCCGCTGACGCCGAAGGCGGAGACGCCGGCGCGCCGGGGCCGACCCGTCGCCGGCCAGGGCCGGGCGTCGTCGAGCAGCGCGACGGTGCCGCCGCTCCAGTCGACGTGGTGGGACGGGGTGCCCACGTGCAGGGACTTCGGCAGGGTGCCGTGGCCCATTGCCAGCAGCATCTTGATGACGCCGGCGGCGCCGGCTGCGGCCTGGGTGTGTCCGAGGTTGGACTTGACGGTGCCGAGCAGCAGCGGGCGTTCGGCGTCCCGGTTCCGGCCGTAGGCGGCGATCAGGGCCCGGGCCTCGATCGGGTCGCCGAGGGTGGTGCCGGTGCCGTGCGCCTCGACCGCGTCGACGTCGGCGGGGACCAGGCGGGCGTCGGCCAGTGCCTGGGCGATGACGCGCTGTTGGGACAGGCCGTTGGGGGCGGTCAGGCCGTTGGAGGCGCCGTCCTGGTTGACGGCGGTGCCGCGGATCAGGCCGAGGACCGGGTGGCCGTTGCGGCGGGCGTCGGAGAGGCGTTCCAGGACGAGGATGCCGACGCCCTCGGACCAAGCGGTGCCGTCGGCGGCGTCGGAGAACGCCTTGCAGCGGCCGTCGGGCGCCAGTCCGCCCTGGGTGGAGAACTCCACGAAGGAGTCGGGGCTCGCCATCACCGAGACGCCGCCGGCGACGACGAGGTCGCACTCGCCGGTGCGCAGCGCCCGGCCGGCCCAGTGCAGGGCGACGAGCGAGGAGGAGCAGGCGGTGTCGACGGTGACGGCCGGGCCTTCGAGGCCGAGCGCGTAGGAGAGCCGGCCGGACATCACGCTGGCGGTGTTGCCGGTGGCGACGTAGCCGGCCACGTCCGAGGCGGAGCGGCGCAGCAGGGTCGGGTAGTCCTGGCCGTTGGTGCCGACGAAGACGCCGGTGGTGGAGCCGCGCAGCGTCGTCGGGTCGATGCCGGCCCGTTCCAGTGCCTCCCAGGTGGTTTCCAGCAGCAGCCGCTGCTGGGGGTCCATGGCCAGCGCCTCGCGGGGCGAGATGCCGAAGAACCGGGCGTCGAAGTCGGCGACGCCGGAGAGGAATCCGCCTTCCAGGGTGTCGGAGGCGCCGGCGCCGAGGGCGGCGAGGTCCCAGCCGCGGTCGTCGGGGAAGCGGCTGATGCCGTCCCGGCCGTCGTCGAGGAGGTGCCAGAGCTCTTCGGGGGTGGTGACGCCGCCGGGGAAGCGGCAGCCGATGCCGATGACGGCGACCGGGTCGTCGTCGGTGGCGGCGGTGGGGACAACGGTGGTGGTGTCCGCGGGCAGGGTGCCGAGGAGTTCGGCGAGCAGGAAGTCCGCCATCTCGCGCGGTGTGGGCAGGTCGTAGACCAGGGTGGCGGGCAGGCTCAGGCCGGTGGCGGCGTTGAGGGCGTTGCGCAGTTCCAGGATGGTCAGCGAGTCGAAGCCCAGGTCGCGGAAGGCTCGGTCGTCGTCGACGGTGTGCGGGTCGGCGTGTCCGAGGACGGCGGCGACCTGGGCGCGCAGCAGGTCCAGGAGGGCTGCCGGGCGTTCGGGGGCGGGCAGTTCGGCCAGCCGCTGCCGCAGGCCGTCGGCGGCGCCGGTGGGGGCCGCCGAGAGGGCGCGGGCGGTCTCGGGGAGGTCGGCGACGAACGGCAGCGGGCGCAGCGCGGCGAACGCGCGCAGGTACCGCTCCCAGTCGACGTCGACGACGGTGACGGTGGTGTCGTCGTGGGCGACGGCGCGCAGCAGGGCGTGCACGGCGCGTTCGGGGGCGAGCGGTTCGAAGCCGCCGCGCCGCACCCGGTCGGTCAGTTCGGCGTCGGCGGCGACCATGCCGGAACCGGCCCACGGGCCCCAGGCCACGGACAGCGCGGTCCGGCCGCGGGCGCGGCGGTGGGCGGCGAGCGCGTCCAAGTGTGCGTTGGCCGCGGCGTAGTTGCCCTGGCCGGCGGCGCCGAGCACGCCGGCGGTCGAGGAGAACAGCACGAACGCGGCGAGGTCCAGGCCGGCGGTGAGCTCGTCCAGGTGGTGGGCGGCGACGGTCTTGGCGCGCAGCACGGCCGCGAAGTGCTCCGGGGCGAGCGCGTCCAGGACGTGGTCCTCGACGACGCCGGCGGTGTGGAACACCGCGTACAGCGGGGCGTCGTCGGGCACCTCGGCGAGGAGGGCGGCCAGGGCGTCGCGGTCGGCGGCGTCGCAGGCGGCGAGGGTGACCCGGGCGCCGAGTTCCTCCAGTTCGGCGCGGAGCGCGTCGGCGCCGGGCGCGTCGGGTCCGCGGCGGCTGGTGAGCAGCAGGTGGGCGGCGCCGTCGCGGGCCAGGCGGCGGGCGAGGTGGCCGCCGATGCCGCCGGTGCCGCCGGTGATCAGGACGGTGCCGGCCGCCGGGTCGAAGGGGGTACGGGTCGCGTCGGGGCCGGCGGGGGCGTGCGCGAGGCGGCGCAGGAAGACGCCTGACGGCCGGACGGCCACCGCGTCCTCGCCGTCGTTCGCCGCGAGCACCGCGCGCAACCGGCGTGCGGCCGTTCCGTCCATGGTGGCGGGCAGGTCGACGGTGCCGCCGAACCGGGCGGGCAGTTCCAGGGCGACGGTGCGCCCGAGGCCCCAGACGGCGGCCTGGTCGGGGGCGGTGAGCCGCTCGGTGCGGCCGACGGCGACGGCGCCGCGGGTGACGTTCCACAGGGGCGCGTCGATCCCGGCGTCGCCGAGGGCCTGGACGGCGGTGGTGGTGAGGGTGAGGGCGGCGGGTGCGCCGGGGTGGCCGGCGTCGCCGGGGGCGAGCGGCAAGAGGGACAGCACCCCGCTGAAGGGGTCCTCGTCGCCGGTCGCCGCGCTGATCCGGGCGGCCAGCTCGGTCCGGTCGGCGGTGGCGACGGCGAGCCGGACGGTGGCGGTGCCGAGGGCGTCCGCGACGTCGGCGGCCCAGGCGGC
Organism: Streptomyces diastatochromogenes; assembly: GCA_001418405.1. Classification (GTDB taxonomy): domain Bacteria; phylum Actinomycetota; class Actinomycetes; order Streptomycetales; family Streptomycetaceae; genus Streptomyces; species Streptomyces albulus_C. Next base: position 12,168 of record LIQL01000242.1, read on the forward strand.
GGTGGCTTCGTCCCGGTGGTCGTGCGGGACGAGGACGAGCCAGCGGCCGGTGGGGGCGGCGGGTGCGGTGGCGGCGCCGCGCGGCTTCCAGGTGACGCGGTAGCGCCAGGAGTCCAGTTCGGTCTGCTCGCCGCGGCGGCGGCGCCAGGCGGTGAGTGCGGGGACCATGGCGGTGACGGTCGCGTCGTCCAGGTCCAGGGAGGCGGTGAGGGCGGCGACGTCGTCGCGCTCCACTGCGGCCCAGAACTCGGCGTCGAGGGCGGAGCCGGTCGGGCCGGTCGGGCCGGCCGGTGTCGCTGCGGTGGTGTCGGGCCAGTACCGCTCGCGTTGGAACGCGTAGGTCGGCAGGGCCAGGCGGCGCGCGCCGTGTTCGGCGAAGTGGGCGGTCCAGTCGACGGGCGTGCCGTGGGCGTGGGCCGCGGCGACGGCGGTGAGCAGGGTCCGCTGCTCGGGCCGGTCGGCGCGCAGGGTCGGCAGCAGTGCCGTGCGGGACGGGTCGGTGAGGCTCTCCCGGGCCATGGCGGTCAGGACGCCGTCCGGGCCGAGTTCCAGGAAGGTGCGGACGTCGCCCTGGGTGGCCAGCCAGTCGATGCCGTCGGCGAAGCGGACGGCGGCGCGGACGTGCCGGACCCAGTAGTCGGGCGTGCCGATCTGGTCGGCGGTGGCCGGGCCGCCGCTGACGTTCGACACCAGCGGGATGGTCGGCGGGTGGTAGGTGAGGCCGCGGGCGACGGCGGCGAAGTCGTCGAGCATGGCGTCCATCAGCGGCGAGTGGAAGGCGTGGCTCACCCGCAGCCGCTTGGTGCGCCGCCCGTCGGCGGCGAAGGCGGCGGCCAGCGCGAGGACGTCCTCCTCGTGCCCGGCGACGACCACCGACCGGGGCCCGTTGACGGCGGCCACCGACACCCGGTCGGTGAGGCCCGCGAGGTGTGGGAGGACCTCGTCCTCGGCCGCTTCCAGGGCGACCATGGCGCCGCCCTCGGGCAGTGCCTGCATGAGTCGGCCGCGGGCGGCGACCAGGGTGCAGGCGTCGTCCAGCGACAGCACGCCGGCGACGTGCGCGGCGGCGAGTTCGCCGACGGAGTGGCCGGCCAGGTAGTCGGGGGTGACGCCCCAGGACTCCAGCAGGCGGAACAGGGCGACCTCGACGGCGAACAGGGCGGGTTGGGCGTAGCCGGTCCGGTCCAGCAGCGCGGCCTCGGCGGAGCCCGGTTCGGCGAACAGCACCTCGCTCAGCGGCCGCTCCAGGGCGTCGTCGAGCCGGGCCAGGACGGCGTCGAGCGCGTCGGCGAACACCGGGTGGCGGGAGTGGAGTTCGCGGCCGGTGCCGGCCCGCTGGCTGCCCTGGCCGGTGAAGAGGAAGGCGGTCCGGCCGCGCCCGGCGGTGCCCTGGACGAGGCCGGGGTCGGGCCGTCCGTCGCGCAGTGCGTGCAGAGCGCGGACCAGTTCGGCGCGGTCGGTGGCGAGGACCGCGGCCCGGTGCTCCAGCGCGGCGCGCGAGGTGGCGAGGGCGTGCGCGAGGTCGGTGAGGTGGGCGTCCGGGCGCTGTTCGACGAAGGCGAGCAGGCGGGCGGCCTGGGCACGCAGTGCGGCCTCGCCGCGGCCGGAGACGAGCACCGGCACCAGGCCGTCGTGCGGCGGGTCGGCGGGCACGGCACCGTCGTCCGCGGGGGCCTGTTCGAGGATGGTGTGGACGTTGGTGCCGCTGATGCCGAAGGAGGAGACGGCGGCGCGGCGCGGGCGGCCGGTCTCGGGCCACGGCGTGCGGGCGGTGAGCAGTCCGATGGCGCCGGAGGACCAGTCGACGTGGGTGGAGGGCCGGTCGATGTGCAGGGACTTGGGTGCCACCCCTTCCTGGAGGGCGCGGACGAGCTTGATGACGCTGGCGACGCCGGACGCCATCTGGGTGTGGCCGATGTTGGACTTCACCGAGCCGAGCAGCAGCGGCCGTTCGGGGTCGCGGTCGGGGCCGTAGGTGGCCAGTAGGGCCTGGGCCTCGATGGGGTCGCCGAGGGCGGTGCCGGTGCCGTGGCCCTCCAGGACGTCGATGTCGCCGGGTTCGACGCCGGAGTTGGCGAGGGCCTGGCGGATGACGCGCTGTTGGGACGGGCCGTTGGGCGCGGTCAGGCCGTTGGAGGCGCCGTCCTGGTTGACGGCGGAGCCGCGGATGACGGCGAGGACCCGGTGCCCGTTGGCGCGGGCGACGGAGAGCCGCTCCAGCAGGACCAGGCCGACGCCCTCGGCGAGGGTCATGCCGTCGGCGCCGTCCGCGTACGCCTTGCAGCGGCCGTCCTCGGCGAGGGCGCGCTGCCGGCTGAAGCCGACGAACGACATCGGCGTGGACATGATGCTGACGCCGCCGGCCAGGGCCAGGGAGCTCTCCCCGTTGCGCAGGGACTGGCAGGCCAGGTGCAGGGCGACCAGGGAGGAGGAGCAGGCGGTGTCGAGCGTGACGGCGGGGCCCTCGAATCCGAAGAGGTAGGAGACCCGGCCGGACAGCACGCTGGAGAGCGTGCCGGTGATCATGTGGCCTTCGGAGCCCTCGCCGCTGGGCACTCCGGAGGCGTAGTCCTGGTAGCTGGCGCCGACGAAGGTGCCGGTGCGGCTGCCGCGCTGGGCGACCGGGTCGATGCCGGCGTGCTCGAACGCCTCCCAGGCGGTTTCCAGCAGGAGCCGCTGTTGGGGGTCCATGGCGAGCGCCTCGCGCGGCGAGATGCCGAAGAAGCCGGGGTCGAACTCGGCGACGTCGCGCAGGAAGCCGCCCTGCACGGAGTAGGTGCGGCCGGCCCGGTCGGGGTCGGGGTCGTAGAGGCCGTCGGCGTCCCAGCCGCGGTCGGCGGGGAAGCCGGAGATCGCGTCGACCTCGTCCAGGGCGATCCGCCACAGGTCCTCGGCGGAGCTGACGCCGCCAGGGTAGCGGCAGCTCATGCCGATGATGGCGATCGGGTCGTCGTCGGCGGGCGGGCCCGTCGGGACGGCGACGGCGCCGGCGGACCGGGCGCCGGCGAGTTCGCCGTGCAGGAAGGCGGCCAGCGCGGCCGGGTTGGGGTGGTCGAAGACCATCGTCGACGGCAGCGTCAGGCCGGTGACGGACGTCAGCCGGTTGCGCAGGGCCACCGCGGTCAGCGAGTCGAAGCCGATGTCGCGGAAGGCCCGCTGGTCGGTGAGGTCCTCGGCGGAGGACAGTCCTAGGACGGCCGCGGCCTCGGTGCGGACGGTCTCCAGGAGGGTGCGCTGCCGCTCGGCGTCGGACAGGGCGTGCAGGGCGGCGGCGAACTCGCCCCGGGCACCGGCCTCGGCGTCCCGCTCGGCGGTCGCGGTGAGCCGCTGGACGTCCGGCACCTCGTCGAAGAGCGGGGTGGGGCGGCCCGAGGTGTAGACGGGGTGGTAGGTCTCCCAGTCGACGTCGGCGACGGCGAGGACCCGCTCGTCGTCGTCCAGCGCCCGCTGCAGGCCGTTCAGGGCGAGCTGCGGGTCCATGAACTCCAGGCCGCTGCGGCGGATCGTCCGCGGGTCGACCCGGCCCAGTTTGAGGTCGTCGGCCCAGATGCCCCAGGAAAGCGCCAGGGCCGGCAGTCCGCGGGCCCGCCGGTGCTCGGCGAGCGCCGCGAGGTAGGCGTTGCCGGCGACGTAGGCGGCGTGTGCGCCGCTGCCCCACATGCCGGCGGTGGAGGAGTACAGGACGAAGTCGTCGAGCTCTTCGTCGTCGAGGAGTTCGGCGAGGACCTGGGCGCCGGTGACCTTGGCGTGCAGCACCCGGTCGAAGTCGGCCAGCGTGGTGGCGTCCAGGGTGTGCAGCTCGATGGTGGCGGCGGTGTGGACGACGGTGCGCACGGTGCGGCCGTCGACCTTGAGGTCGGCGAGCAGTGCGGCGACCGCGTCCCGGTCGGTGATGTCGCAGGCGGCCAGGGTCGCTTCGGTGCCCGACTCCGCCAGTTCCGCGGCGAGTTCGGTGGCGCCGGGGGCTTCCGCGCCGCGCCGGCTGACCAACACGACGTGTGCGGCGCCGCGTGCGGCCAGCCACCGGGCGAGGTGCGGGGCGAGGGTGCCGGAGCCGCCGGTGACCAGGGTCGTGCCGCGCGGCGTCCAGGTCCGGGCGGACGGTCCGGGGGCGGTCTCGGCGCGGACGATGCGCCGGGTGAAGATGCCGGAGGGGCGGACCGCGAGTTGGTCTTCGGCGCCGAGGGCGCCGGAGAGCGCGGCGGCGAGTCGGCGGGCGGCCCGGTCGTCGAGGGCGGCGGGCAGGTCGATGGTGCCGCCCCAGCGCTGCGGGTGCTCCAATGCCGCGGTCCAGCCGACGCCGACGACCTGTGCCTGGACCGGTGCGGTCAGCGCGTCGGCGCGGCTGGTGGAGACCGCGCCGCGGGTCAACGCCCATACGGGGGCGTCGATTCCGGTGTCGCCGAGGGCCTGGATCAGGGTCACGGTCAGGGCGGTGCCGAGGACCAGGGAGGTGCCCTGGACGGCGCCGGTCCGCTCGGCCGCGGCGAGGACGGAGACGATGCCGGTCCAGCCGCCGGCCTCCGCCACTACGCCGGCCAGCCGCTCCCCGAGGACGGCCCGGTCCGTGCAGTCCTCGTCCAGGACCAGGCGGCGCACCTGCGCACCGTGCGCCTCCAACGCCCCGACGACGTCGGCGTCGTCGATGCCCTCGGCGGTCACCAGCAGCCAGCTGCCGGTCAGGTTAGGGGTCCGCAGCGTGCCGGTGTGCGGCTGCCAGGCGACGCGGTAGCGCCAGGCGTCCACGGTGGAACGGTCGCGGCGCGCCCGGCGCCAGGAGGACAGGGCCGGCAGGACGGCGGCGACGGACCCCTCGTCGGTGCCGAGGGTGGTGGTCAGTGCGGAGACGTCACCGTCCTCGACGGCGGTCCAGAAGGCCGCGTCGTCCGGGTCCGGGGCGCCGCCTGCCGGGACGGGCGGTACCGCCCAGAGGTGTTCGCGTTGGAAGGCGTAGGTGGGCAGGTCGACGCGGGACGCCCCGGTCCCTGTGAACAGCGCTGCCCAGTCGACGTCCACCCCGCGCACGAAGACCTCGGCGGCCGACAGCAGGAAGCGGTCCGCGCCGCCCTGGTCCCGGCGCAGCGTGCCGGCGGCCACGGCCGGCACCCCGGCCTCGTCGATCGCTTCCTGCACCGCCATCGACAGCACCGGGTGCGAGCTGACCTCGACGAACGCCCGGTGCTCCGCCGCCAGCAACTCCTTCACCGCGTCGGCGAACCGGACCCGTCCGCGCAGGTTGCGGAACCAGTAGCCGGCGTCCAGCTCCGTGGTGTCCAGCCAGTCCCCGGTCACCGTCGAGAAGAACGGCACCTCCGACGGCTGCGGTGCCAGGTCCGCCAGCACCGCCAGGAGTTCCTCGTGCAGGTCCTCGACCTGGTGGGAGTGGGAGGCGTAGTCCACCGCGATCCGGCGGGCCCGGACGTCGTCGGCGGTGAGCCGGGCGTGCAGGGCGTCGAGCGCCTCGGGCTCGCCCGCGACCACGACGGACCGCGGGCCGTTGACGGCGGCCACCGACACCCGCCCGTCGAACTCGCCCAGGCGCGGTTCGACCTCCTCGACGGGCAACGCG
>LIQL01000243.1 GCA_001418405.1 Streptomyces diastatochromogenes
GCGCAAAAGGGGAAGAACGCCGTCACGGCCGCACGAGCCGTTCCGGCGCCGCCGCTGTGACCTATCCCTCAAACCAGCCGACCGTTGCAACCAACTCGCCTTCCAACGGTCATGTATGCGCAATCGCCTGTCAGATCGGGTGACATCTCAGGAAGGCTTCCTTGATGAAGTTCCGCCACGTCTTGACGGCCGCTGCGGCGGCGACGGTCATCGCGCCCGCCGCCGTACTGGCCGCGCCCGCCGCCGCGTTCGCCACGGACGCGCCGAGCGCCTCGGCGCAGGACAACGAGACGCAGACGAAGGGCAGTTCGGAAAGCGCCGACCCGTCCGGGCGGCCGGACGGGGCGACGGCACCTGACGGGACGCCCGAGGCCGGGGGGCAGGCCACCGGGACCGGCGACGCCGGACAGTCAGATGCGGGAGACGTCGCTAAGCCGGCCCCCGGAGCCCAGCCCGACAAGCAATCGGGCACCGACGCCGACTCCCAGCCCGGCCCCAAGTCCGAACCCCGGTCCGGCCCCAACTCCGGTTCCGCAACCGGCGGCTCCGAGGACACCGGCCCGGGCCCCTCCTGCGCGATCTCGCCGGAGCACCTCCAGATGGCGATCCAGGGACTCCAGTCCGAGTTCGTCGCCGGTGCCGACTGGAGCCAGTCCTCCATCACGGTCACCAACGCCTCCGACAAGCCCATGGACAAGGTCCGGCCGCAGCCGTACATCTCCTCCGCCGAGATCGTCGACGCCCCTTACGAAGAGTTGGAGGCGGAGTTCCGCAATCCCGTGACGGGGAAGTGGCTGAGCTTCGAAGACGCCACGTTCGACGGCGTGTTCACCGGTTTCCCGGTCGCCGCGCACAGCACCGTCACGCTGCCGCTGCGCATTCGCGCGGTCGATTCGGCGAAGCCCGGAGCCGGCTACGCCATCATCGAGGGGATGTTCTCCAACAAGGACGGCTCCTGCGGCCTCTCCAACCACCGGCAGTACGACTTCAAGATCCTCCCGCCGCGCGCCAAGCCGGACCAGCCCGGCAAGCCGGGCAAGCCCACGGAGAGCGCCAAGCCCGGCGGCGGCTCCTCGGGCGGCGGTACCACCCCGCAGGCCGAGCAGGTCTCGCGGGTCGGGGCGGAGCGGGACGCGGCCACAGGGCAGTTGGCCGAGACCGGTTCGTCCTCGGCGCTGCCCACGATCGCCCTGGTGGGCGGCGTGGCGATGGCCGTGGGCGCGGGTGCGATCGTCACCGTGCGCCGGCGCAGGGCCGCCGGCGGTATCGGCGGCGCGATCTGAGGACCCGCGCGCCGGGCCCCGGCATCGGTCCGGGGCCCGGCGCCGCGCGGCGGGTCATGCCTGGGGAGCCCCCGTCTCCGTCAGCGCACCGTCGGCCAGTCGCAGCCACCGGGCGACGCCGATCTCCCGGAGGAACCGCTCGTCGTGGCTGACCACCACGAAGGCCCCCCGATACGAGTTGAGGGCGCTCTGCAGTTGGCCCGCGCTCACCAGGTCGAGGTTGTTCGTCGGCTCGTCCAACAGCAGCAGGTGCGGCGCCGGTTCCGCGCACAGCACGCAGGCCAGGGTGGCGCGCAGCCGCTCGCCGCCGGAGAGCACGCCGACGGGGAGGTGGGCGCGGGCCCCGCGGAAGAGGAAGCGGGCGAGCAGGTTCATCCGCTCGGCCTCCGGCCGGTCCGGGGCGAATGACGCGAAGTTCTCGGCGACCGTGCGGTCCACGTCCAGCAGGTCCAGCCGCTGCGAGAGGTACGCGATGCGCCCGTCGGCCCGCTTGATCTCGCCGCCCTCCGGAACCAGATCGCCCTGGAGCAGGCGCAGCAGCGTGCTCTTGCCGGCGCCGTTGGGGCCGGTGAGCGCGATGCGCTCCGGGCCCCGGACGGTCAGGTCGACGCCCTGGCCGGTGAACACGTCCCGGTCGCCGAGCCGGATCCGCAACTGTTCGCCGAGGAAGAGGGTGCGGCCGGCGGGCACGTCGGTGTCCGGCAGCTCCAACGTGATCCGCTGGTCCTCGCGCAGCGCCCGCCCGGCCTCGTCCAGGCGGGCCTTGGCCTCGCCGACCCGGTTGGCGTGCGTCTGCCCGGCCCGCCCCGCGGACTCCTGCGCACCGCGCTTCATGTTGCCGGCGAAGATGCGGGGCAGGCCGGCGCTCTTGAGGTTGCGGGCGGCGTTGCTCGCACGGCGTTCGGCGCGCTCACGGGCCTGCTGCATCTCCCGCTTCTCGCGCTTGAGTTGCTGCTCGGCGTTGCGGACGTTCTTCTCCGCGACGTCCTGCTCGGCCCGCACCGCCTCCTCGTACGCGGTGAAGTTGCCGCCGTGGAAGCGCAGTTCGCCGCGGTCGAGTTCGGCGATCCGGGTCATGCGGTCGAGCAGCGCCCGGTCGTGACTGACCACGAGCAGACAGCCGTTGAAGTCCTCCAGCACGTCGTAGAGCCGGTGCCGGGCGCCGAGGTCGAGGTTGTTCGTGGGTTCGTCGAGCAGCAGCACGTCGGGGCGCTTGAGCAACTGCGCCGCGAGGCCGAGGGAGACGACCTGGCCGCCGCTGAGGGTGTGCAGCCTCCGGTCCAGGGTGACGTCGGTCAGACCCAGCCGGTCCAGCTGCGCGCGCGTGCGCTCCTCGACGTCCCAGTCGTCGCCGATGGTCGTGAAGTGCTCCTCGCCCACGTCCCCGGACTCGACGGCGTCCAGGGCACGGATCACGGCGGCCACGCCGAGCACCTCGGCCACGGTGAGGTCGCCCGTCAGGGGCAGGCTCTGCGGGAGGTAGCCGAGGGTGCCGGCCACGGAGACCGAACCGGTGCCGGGCCGCAGCTCCCCGGCGATCAGCTTGAGCAGGGTGCTCTTGCCGGAGCCGTTGGGTGCGACGAGGCCCGTGCGGCCGGTGCCGACGGTGCAGGAGAGGTCCTGGAAGACGGGGGTGTCGTCGGGCCAGGCGAAGGACAGGTTCGAGCAGATGACGGCAGCGTCGGACATGGTGGTGACCTCGTGGGAAGCGGCCGGGGAAGAGAAGGCTCAGCCCCGGCAGACGTGAAGGGGAAAGCGGGAACGACGAAACGGCCACTTCGGCGGCGCTCCTGAGCACCGACCGGTGGCCTGTTGGGCCCGGGCCTCACCCGGAGATGTCGTCGTCCGCCACCATGTCTGGGCTCCTCACCACACGATCAACGTCCGCTCCAGGCTAGCAGTCGCACCTGCGGAACCGGCCGGGCCGCTGCGGGGCCGCCGTCGGCAGGCGCCCGCACCACCACCTCGGCCCGGACCGCCCCTGCTACTTTCGGGCGGTGACCGACCACGAAGCGGCCGCGGCGCGCGGCAAGGGATATCTGCTCGACAACCGGCAGGCCGAGGCCGGCGAGCGGTTCACGGCGCTGGCCGAGTTGTTCGATCCGGTGACGTTCCGGCGCCTGCGGGCACTGGGCATCGCGGACGGCTGGAACTGCTGGGAGGTGGGGGCGGGCGGCCCGAGCGTGCCCGGCTGGCTGGCCGAGCGGGTCGGGACGCAGGGCCGGGTGCTCGCCACCGACCTGGACACGTCCTGGATGCCGGCCGCCGGCGCGCCGTACGAGGTGGTACGGCACGACGTGGGCGCCGACGAGCCGCCGGAAGGCCCCTTCGACCTGGTGCACGCCCGACTCGTCCTGGTGCACGTGCCGCAGCGCGAGGCCGCGCTGCGGGCCATGGTGCGGGCCCTGCGACCGGGCGGCTGGCTGCTGGTGGAGGACGCCGATCCGGCACTGCAGCCGCTGGCCTGCCCCGATGAGCACGGTCCCGAGCAGGAACTCGCGAACCGGATCCGACGCGGGTTCCGCACCCTGCTCGCCGAGCGGGGCGCCCAACTCGCCTTCGGACGGACGCTGCCCCGGCTACTGCGCACCGTGGGACTGCTCGACGTCGAGGCCGATGCGTACTTCCCGATCACCTCGCCGGTCGGGAGCGCGTTGGAGGCCGCGACCGTACGGCAGATCCGCGACCGGCTGATCGAGGGCGGACTGGCGACGGCCGAGGAGATCGAGGAGCACCTGGCGAACATCGGTGCCGGTCACCTCGACACCGCGACCGCGCCGTTGATCTCCGCTTGGGGCCGCAAGGCTTAGGCCGAGGGCCCCGGCCCCGGCCCCGGCACCCGGTCCGGACGCGGTGCGACTCGGGCCCCTACCGGCCGCGTCGTCGTGCCGTGCTCCGCGACGGAGGGCGGCGGCACTCACGTGCGCGGCGTGAGGCGGATCAGGGCCGCCGACGCCAGCGCGAGGACGCCGCACACGCCCCACAGCAACAAGTACGCGTTCAGCGACGGCTGCTGCGTGGAACGGGTCAGCAGGCTGCTGAAGACCGCGGCCGCCGCGGCACCGGCGATGCTGCCGCCGGCCGTCTTGAGGTTGTAGTAGACGGCGGTCGAGGCCGCCGCCCGGTCGCGCGGACTGCCCTCGGTGATGACCGTAGGCAGCCCGCTGACCGCGAGACCGATCCCCGCGCCCGCGAGCATGTGCCCGGCGTACCAGGTCGCCATGACGGCGTGCCCCGCGATCTCCACCCCGAAGCCGGCGGCCACCAGAAGGAACGCCACGGTGAGCATGGCACGGTAGCCCAGCCGCCGGCCCACGGCGGCCGAAGCGCCCGCGGTCAGGAAGCTGATCAGGGCCGGAACGGCGATCCACAGGCCGATCTGCCAGTGCGGCAGCCCGAAGCCGTACCCGGCCTCCTCGGGAACGGCGTCGAGGAAGGCGACCGTGACGCCCTGCCCGCCCAGGACCACGACGCCCGCGGCGAAACCGCAGGCGAACGCCGGCGAGATGGCGCGGCTCGCCATGGCCCGGACGTCGACCAGCGGTTCACGGCTGCGCAGCGAGGAACGCACCCACAGGCCCAGGGTCACCGGTGCCAGCAGCAGCCCCCCGAGGACCAGGGGGGAGAGCCAGCCGCGCTCGGTCCCCTGGGACACCGAGCCGAGCAGCAGGGTGAGGCCCAGGCCGAGCAGGACGGCGCCCTTCCAGTCCATCCGTCCGCTCGCCAGCCGCAGCGTCTCCGCGATCCGCGGGGTGAAGGCCAGTGCGAAGCCCGCGGTGGCCAGCACCGCCAGGTTCCACAGCACCGTGCGCCCGCCACCGGCAACGGACGCCAGGGGCCCCGCCGTCGCCGTACCGGCCGTCGCCCCCAGGATGAGGGCCGCGGCGAGGAGGCTGATCGCGCGACGGCTGCCCGCGGTGTCCAGTCGGTCCCGCACCAGCCCGACGGACAGGGGAAGCAGGGAACTGAGCGGGCCGAGCAGGACGCGGCCGGCGAGGAAGACCTCCAGCGTCGGCGCCAGGGCGCACAGCAGCGAGCCGACGGTGACCGTCCCGAGCGCGATCCGCAGTATGCGGCGGTGGCCGTGCAGATCGCCCAGGCGCCCGAAGGCCGGTACGCACACGGCGGCGGACAGGAACTGCGCCGCGGTGATCCACATGGCCTGACCGGTGCCGATGTGCAACGCGTCGCGGATGACGGGCAACAGGGACACGACACTGCCCTGGAGGAACCCGTCGAGCAGGACGAAGGCGAGGAGGGGACCGATCAGGGCTGAGGGAACGGACACGGACACACTGGGGGCAACAACCGTGCTCATGGCACTCCAGGGCAGTTCACAACCGACGGTCGCGGCGGACCGGTCCGCGGCCCCGAAGGCATTGCCGGCGCCACGACGGCGAAACCCGACCACCCCACAACACCGCACTCCCGGGCGACGCGATTGCGCTGTGTGAGGGACGGCCCCGTGCCTTCGGGCCCCCGTTCGGCACACTGCCCGCTGGGCCGCCCCGGTGTTCCCGAGCGTTGCGGCGCGGGGCCCGCCGTCGCCGGTGACCGCGCCGGGCGTCGAGGCCGTTGCGGTGCGGGCCCGGCGATGCGCACGCCGTGCTTCCGGACGGCCGCCTATGATCCGTTTTCGGACACGGCACGGGTTGGCGGGTTTCGGGATCGGGGATGCGGATGGACCCTTCCTCCACGCGGTGGCCCCGGTACGTCTCGTTCCTGCCGACCACCATGATCGTCTGCGGGATCCTCTGGAACCTCCTGTCGCCCCGCGAATACTGGGGCGACTACCTGCTGGTCGCCGCCGTGACGGTGGCCGGCGCACTGCTCTCGCTGCGGCACACGATCGTGGCGGGCGTGGCCGTCGTCGCGGTCGAGGCGGCGCTGCTGTTCGCCGGCGGCTACCTCGGCAACGTCACCGCAACGGCGATCGAACTGGCCAACCTGGCGTTCACCGGCCTCATCGCCGTCGGGGTGAACCGGGTGGTCGCGCGGCACGGACGCCGCCTGGCGACCGTGCGGTCCGTCGCGGAGGCCGCCCAACGGGCCGTGCTCCCTCCACCACCCGCACGGGTCGGCCCGTTGGCCGTCGCCGCGCTCTACAAGGCCGCGCAGATCGAGGCACTGATCGGTGGTGACGCCTACGCGGTGCAGGACACCCCCTACGGCACCAGGCTCCTGATCGCTGACGTGCGGGGCAAGGGCATGGGCGCGGTCGGCGTGGTGGCCGTACTGATCGGCGCGTTCCGGGTGGAGGCGGACCAGGCACCCGACCTCGCGGCGTTGGCCCGCCGACTGGAGCGCGCCCTGCTCAAGGAGGGCGCGCGGCGCGAGGAGGAGATCCAGTTGGAGGGGTTCGTCACGGCGCTGCTCGGCGAGATCCCCCCGGACGCCCACGAGGTGCGGCTGCTGAACTGCGGCCATCCCGCCCCTTACCTCCTCGACGGCACCACCGTCGCCACGCTGGATCCCGGCGAACCGGGCCACCCCCTGGGCATGAGCGGCCTCGGCGTGCCCCAGGCGGATCCCGAGACCTGGCCGCTGCCGCCGGACAGCACCCTGCTGTTGGTGACCGACGGGGTCACGGAGGCCCGGGATCCCTCCGGGGCCTTCTACGAACCGGCCGATCGGTTCCGTGGCCGAGGCCCGTTCCGGCAACCGCACCAGGTGATCGACGCTCTGGTGCGCGACGTCGAGCGCTGGACCGGCGGCCCGCGCGACGACGACATGGCAATCCTCGCCCTCACCCGCACCACCGACGGCCCGACCGGCCGGTGAGCGTGCCCGGGCCGCACGGCACGTCCGCGACCGGCGGGCGATGTCGACGAACTTGTCGGCGGGATCGTCAGTGCGCGGCGACGGATGTCCTGGCCGATCCACACCAGAGATGCCGAACTCGCCCTGGAGACGGCCGAACTCGCCCTGGAGAAGGGGGATTCGGTGATCCGTGCCGCGGCCGTCGGTGCCGGTGACATCGGACCGCTACCCCGTCGCAGAAAAGGGCGAGCCGGGCCGCAGGGTGATCGTTGCGATCCCGTTCATGAGCGCTCACCGGGCGGGGCCCACGTTCGTTCTGGTCCATGGTTCCGGATCCAGTTCTTTCATATGGGCACCGATCCAGCGGGAGTTGGCGCTCCTCGGGCACCGCAACTTCGCCGTCGACCTGCCGGGCCACGGCTTCGACGCGCAGTACCCGGTGGCCTATCAGGCCCCGCAGGACCTCGGCGCCTGGGCGGCGGAGCCGTCGACGTTGGCCGGGGTCATCCTCCAGGACAACGTGGACGCGGTGGTGGCAGTCGTCCGCCGCGTGGCCCCGTACGGTCCCGTGGTGCTGGTGGGGGCGAGCCTCGGCGGGACCGCCCTCACCGGAGTGGGCAACACGGTCCCGGAGCTCGTGGACCGGCTCGTCTACATCTCCGCGTGGTCGTGCGTGCGGCGAGCCAGCCCCGTCGAGTACATGCAGGAGCCCGAGTTCGCGAGCAGCCTGTTGGGCCCGCTGGCCGCGCTGAACGTGGGCGACCCGGCGGTGCTCGGGGCGGGGCGCGCCAACTGCCGCACGGCCCGCGGGGGAGCCGCGCCGGCCTGACCCGCCCGCCGCGACCCGACCGCACGCGGGCCGCTGGCCCGGATCGCCGCATCCGGGATAGAACGTCCGGAGCAGGTGACCGGGAACGCACGCGCGGGGAAGGCGAGCACGATGACGCAGGGAGACGAGCACGTGGTGGCCACGGACCGGGGCCGGATCCGGGGCCGGGGCGAAGGGCCGGCGGTGGCCTACCGGGGGATCCCCTACGCGGCGTCCCCCGTCGGCGCCCTGCGGTTCGCCCCGCCGCAGCCCGCACCGCGGTGGTCGGGGATCCGCGACGCCGCGCGCACCGGACCCGCCGTGCCCCAGGGGCCGTCCCGGCTGGAAGCGGTGATGGGCCGCCGCACCCCGGACTGGGACGAGGACGGGTGCCTGACCCTGAACGTCTGGGCCCCGTCGCCGCGCGGCGCGCAGCCCGCGGGCCGCCCCGTCCTGCTCTGGTTCCACGGCGGCGGGTTCAGCAGCGGCTCGGCCGGCTGGGAGTGGTACGACGGCGCCCGGCTCGCCGCCCGCGGCGACCTGATCGTCGTCACCGCCAACTACCGCCTCGGGCCGCTCGGTTACCTCCGGCTCCCGGAGATCGGCGCGGACAACTCCGGCACCCAGGACCAGATCGCGGCGCTCGGCTGGGTCCGGGACAACATCGCCGCGTTCGGCGGCGACCCGGACGCGGTGACCGTCGGCGGCCAGTCCGCCGGTGCGCTCTCCGCCCTGGCGCTCGCCACCGAGCCGCGCACCGCCGGACTCGTCCACCGCGTCCTGCTGCAGAGCGGCCCCTGGGCCCTGCCACCGCAGGACCCGGAACTGGCCGCCGAACACGCCCTGGCGTACCTGCGCCTGCTGGAGCTGGCCGACGAGGCCGACCCCGGCCCGGCCCTGCGCGCCCTCCCCGTCGAGCGACTCCTCGCCGCCTACGGCACGTTGGCGGCACAGGTCGGCCGGGCCGGCGCCGTGGCCCCGGCGATGTACCCGGTACTGGGCGGCGCGGGCGCCACCCGTGCCTGGCGCGACGCCCTCGCCGCGGGTGCCCTGGACGGCAAGGACCTGTTGATCGGCACCGCCCGCGACGAGATGGCCGCCTTCATGGGACTCGATCCGAACGTGCGGTCCCTCAGCCGCGCCGACGCACTGGCTCTCCTCGCCGACCAGGCGAGCGGCGCAGGGGAGGCCGAGCGTCGCTACCAGCAGTACGCCAGGCAGCTCCCCGGCGCCACACCGGGCCGGGTCGCCATCGCCGCCAAGACCGACGCGGAGTTCCGCAACGGCGCACTGGAGATCGCCGAGCACCACGCCACCGCGGGCAACCGCACCTACGTCTACCAGTTCGACTACGCCGCGCCCGGTGCCGACAACCCGCTCGGCGCCTGTCACTGCAGCGAACTGCCCTTCCTCTTCGGCACGTTCGACGACTATCCCGACAGTCCCATGCTGGGCCGTCCGGACGCCGCCGCCCGCGCGCTGGGCGACGCCTTCGCCGACGCCGTCACCACCTTCGTCACCAGCGGCACCCCGCACGGCATCCCCTCCTACGCCCCCGCAGCCCCGGACCGGATCCGCCACTTCGCCCCGGCCGCCGACGGGCCCGCCGAACCCTGAGGGCGCCCCCGAACCGCCGCGCCGGACCGCCCCGGTCATCGACCGGCCAGGCCGGCCGTGGCGGCCCGCCGTATGAGCACCAACTGCTGCGCCAGCAGGACCACGCCGAAGTAGACCAGCACGGTGACCGCGCCCAGTCCGGCCGCCACCCCGGTGTCGATCAGGAAGTGCTGCCCCAGCCCGACGACCCACAGCGCCGCGGTCAGCGGCGTGCCCCGCCGCACGATCCGGTCGCCGCGCACCGACAGCCGCACGGTGAACGCCCGTACCGCCGCCAACAACACCCCCACGGCCAGGCTCGCGACGACCAGCGCCCCGTCCCTCCAGGACAGCGGATGCGCCGTGACGTACCAACCGGTCTGCACCGCGCCGAGGGCGAGCAGCACCAGGCCGACCGGAGACCGCTCCCGCAACGGCCGCTCCACGAGTTGGCGGGCGACCAACCACAGCAGTACGACGGCGGTGACGGCGAGGTTGGCGGTGGTGGGATCGCTCATGGCTCCGGGGCCTTCCGTGCGAGGAGGTGTGCGGACGGCGGTGTGCCGGCACCTCCCACCGTGCGGTCCGGACCCCCGCCCGCGGATCGGCCACCGGGGTGGAGAAAAGGGTGGAGATCACGCCGGCCCGGTGCGGCCCGCCGGACGGATGGCGGCAGGATGGACCCGTGCGGAACGACAGCGACGCGGCCGGTCGGCCGGTAGGCGGCTTCCGGGACGGCCTCGACGGTGCCCGCCTCCGCCGGCTCGCCCTGAACGCCCTGGCCATCGGCCTGGCGTTGACCTTCCACGCCTTCACGGCCCACCCGCCGTGGCACACCGCGCTGTTCGGCTCGCTCCTCGGGGTGTGGGCGCTCACCGCGGCCCTGCGGCACGTGCTGGCACGTCCCTGGCCGGAGGTGGCGTGGAGCGTGTTGCTGATCGGCGGTGCGACGTGCGCCGGGCTCAGCCCCACCGACCCGTCCGCCCCGGCCTTCGTGGGGGCGGCCGGACTGTTCCTGCTGATCTCGGCGGTCGAAACGCCCGCGCTGTGGATCAGCGGTGCCCTCGCGGGCGGTGTCGCCGGGTTCGTCCTCGCCCACGCCGCCACCGGGGGAGAACCCCGGGTCGCCGTCTCGGTGTTCATCTCCGGTGTGACCGGCGGCAGCTTCGGCTTCCTGGCCCGGATGAACGGCCTGGACCGGCGCAGTGAACGCAGCACCGCCGAGCGCCGTGCGGAGCACGCGGTGCAGGAGGAACGCGCCAGGATCGCCCGGGACATCCACGACGTCCTGGCCCACTCGCTGGGCGGCCTGGTGATCCAACTCGACGCGCTGGAGGCGGTCTCGGTGGCCCGCGGGGCCGATGACGACGTGGTGACGCGGGTCCGCGGCGCACGCGCCATGGCGGCGGACGGCCTGGTGGCCGCCAGACGGGCCGTGGACGCCCTGCGCAGACTCCCCGCAGACGTCGACGCGGCGCTCGGCGACATCGTGGCCGGCGTCCGCGCGTCGGGGATGACGGTGGACGTCGACGTCCGGGGCGAGGCGGCACGGGTGCCGGTCCCGGTGGCGGAGGTGATCGCCTCGGTGACCGTCGAGGCGCTGACCAACGCGCGCAAGCACGCCCCGGGCGCCCCCGTCGCGGTCGTCGTGACGGCGGGTCGGGACACCGTCCTGCTCCGCGTCACCAACCGCCTGCTCCCGCGGGCCCGGCAGCCGGCCCCCGACGCCTCGGGCGGCCACGGCGTGCCCGGCATGCGGGAGCGCGCGGAGCTCGTCGGTGGCAGACTGACCGCCGGTCCAGCGCAGGGGGAGTGGAGCGTGGAATGCCGGGTGCCCTATGAGTGACCGGCCGGTCCGCGTGCTCGTCGCCGACGACCAGGCCGCGGTGCGCGACGGGTTGGTGACCATCCTTGAGCACGAGCCCGACGTCGAGGTGGTCGGCTCCGCCGCGGACGGCGCCACCGCCGTCGCCCTCGCACGACGCCTGTCCCCGGCCGTGGTGCTGATGGACCTGCGGATGCCCGGGGTCGACGGCATCGCCGCCACCCGCGCCCTCACCGCACTGGACCCGCCGCCGGCGGTGCTGGTGCTGACCACCTACGCCGACGACGCCTCCGTCGTCGGTGCGCTCAAGGCGGGCGCCGCCGGCTACCTCACCAAGAGTGCCGGCCGGGCGCAGATCGTCTCCGCCCTCACCGCGACCGCCGACGGGCACCGCACGTTCGCCCCGGAGATCGCCTCGGTCATGGTGCGCGGCCTGACGCACCGCACCGCCCTGGAACGGATCGCGGCCGCACACGCCCTGACGGTGCAGGAGACCCGGGTCCTGGAACTGCTCGGCGAACGACGCACCAACCGCGCCATCGCCGAGGCCCTCTACGTCTCCGTCGCCACCGTCAAGACCCATGTCAACAACCTCTTCGGCAAGCTCCGGGTCGGCAATCGGGCGGAGGCCGCGGCCCTGGTCGAGCGGGTCCGAGACCAGGGCCTCTGACCCGGCGTCACCCAGCCGGCGCCGACACCGCCACCGGAAGCCGCCGCAGCGCATGCGACCGGAACGACTGCCGCCACTCCAACTCCCCGTCAGGCAAGGCGAGCCGGAGGCCGGGGAACCGGTCGAGCAGTGTGCCCAGCGCGACTCCGATCTCCATCCGGGCCAGTGACGCCCCCAGGCAGTAGTGCAGGCCGTGCCCGAGGGCGAGGTGGGACTTGTCGGCCCGGTGGATGTCGAAGAGCTCCGGCTCGGGATAGCGGTCCGGATCGCGGTGTGCCGAGGCCAGTCCCAGCAGTACGGTGTCCCCGGCCGGGATCCGGACACCGGCGATCTCGACGGACGTGGTGGGGAACCGCCGGATGGCCATCTGGTTCGGGTGGGCGTGGCGCAGCAACTCCTCGACGGCGTCCGGCATCAGTTCCGGCCGGCTGCGGAGCGCCGCGAGGTGCTCGGGGTGGCGCAGCAGGGTGAGCACCCCACCGCTGATGAGGTGCTGGACGTTCTCGGTGCCGGCCATCAGCAACAAGAAGGCCAGCGACACCAGTTCGTCCTCGCTCAGCCGGTCGTCGGCGTCGCGCGCGGCGATCAGTGAGGACAGCAGGTCGTCTCCGGGAGCGGCCCGGCGGGCGCGGATCAGCTCCAGCAGGTAGCGGTGGATGTGCTCGATCGCCTCGGCGGTGTCGCCGGGGCGCGCGGGCGCGTGCATGGCGGCGACCCAGCGGGAGAACGCCCTGCCGTCGGCCTCGGGAACGTCGAGGAGGTGGCCGATGACGACCAGCGGCAGGGGGTTGGCGAACTCCGCGAGGAGATCGGCCGTCCCGTGTTCCGCGAGGCGCTCGGCCAGGCGGTCGGCGTAGTGCGCGGCCGCCGTCCCGACGCGGTCGCGGAGCCGCTCGACGTGCCGGGGCGTGAACCCTCGGGAGACCAGCCGCCGCAGCCGGAGGTGGTCGTCCGGGTCGATGTTGAGGAGGTTGGCGTCCAGGGCGGGCGGCAGGGAGAAACCCTGGTAGCCGTTGCGGGAATGTGCCTTGTTCACCGACAGGCGCGGGTCGGTGAAGGCGGCCCGGACGTGTTCCTCCCGGGTGACGAGCCAGGCGTGCGACCCGTCGGGCAGGACCACCTTCAGGACCGGGCCTAACGTCCGGAGCCGGGCGTAGACCGGGTACGGATCGCGGAAGAACCCGGCGTCGAAGGGCCGGTGGACGTCCGCGGCGGATGCGGGGTCGGGGCGTCCGGGGGCTGCGCTTCGCGGGGTCAGCTCGGTCGCGGGTCGGTTCATGGTGACGGGCTCCGGGGTCTGTGGGGCGGTGGTCGACGGGTCGGCCGACCCGTCGGCGTGCGAGCGGTCGGCGTGGTCTTGGCCGGGTGCCGGAAAAGGGCTGACGGCGATGATCGCAGAAGGCAACCCGCGGGCCGCCGCCTGCGTCTCCTCCTTGAGGCCCGCCGCGCCCGGCTGCCACCCAGTGACGGCCGACCGACGCACCGTCAACGGGCCGACCCTCCCCGAGCGGCGGGACCGCAGGAACCGCCGCGCGCGACGAAGACGAAGGAGAGTACGTGACCGACAAGCAGTCCGACGCCCAGGAACAGGCGCCGGTGGAGGACGTCCCGTGGTGGGCGACGCTGGGTCCGATAGGTGGCGGGGTGCTGATCCTGCTCGGACTGGGGCTCGGGGCGTTCGTCCTGCTCCGCGACTCCGACGGGTCGGACAGCTGGGCGCACCTCTACGGGGCCGCCAAGGTCGTGGCCTTCGGCTGCGTGGCCGGCGGCACGGCGCTGCTCGCGCGCCGGCGCCGCCGCAACGAGGTCGAGTAGGCGCGGGCTCGACGCGGTGGCCCGGAACCGGTACACCGGCCGGTGCCAGGTCACTACGAGGAGGGACCTGCGGGCCGCCGCGACCGTTGAACGGTCCGGGGACCCCGCACCCACCGAAGGAGCGTCACCGCATGAGCACCCTCGACATCCTCTCCGCGGACGAGCGCCTGATCGTCGGCACCGTACGCGACTTCGTCGACGACCACGTCCGGCCGGTCGTCCGGGAGCTGGAACACGCCGACACCTACCCGGGCGCGCTGATCGAGCTGATGAAGCAGCTCGGCGTCTTCGGGCTGGCGGTCCCCGAGGCATACGGCGGCACGCCGGTCTCCACCCCGTGCTTCGTCCTGCTCACCGAGGAACTCGCCCGCGGCTGGATGAGCCTGGCCGGCGCGATGGGCGGGCACACCGTGGTCGCCAAACTGCTCGTGCACTTCGGCACGGAGGAGCAGAAGCGGCGCTACCTGCCGCGGATGGCCACCGGCGAGGTCCGTGCCACCATGGCGCTGACCGAACCGAACGGCGGCTCCGACCTCCAGGCGCTGCGCACCGTCGCCCGCGCCGACCGCAGCGGCGGCGCCGACCAGTACGTCGTCAACGGCACCAAGACCTGGATCACCAACTCCCGCCACTCCCAACTGATCGCGCTCCTGTGCAAGACCGACCCGGCCGCCACCCCGCCCCACCGCGGCATCTCCGTCCTCCTCGTCGAGCACGGCCCCGGTCTGACGGTCTCCCGCGACCTGCCCACACTCGGATACAAGGGCGTGGAGAGCTGCGAGCTGGTCTTCGAGGACTACCGGGCGCCGGCCGACGCCCTGCTCGGCGGCGTCGAGGGCAAGGGGTTCGGGCAGATGATGAAGGGCCTGGAGACCGGCCGGCTCCAGGTCGCGGCCCGGGCACTCGGCGTCGGGCGCGCGGCGCTGGCGGACGCGCTCGCCTACGCCCAGCAGCGCGAGGCGTTCGACAAGCCGATCTGGCAACACCAGTCGATCGCCAACTACCTCGCGGACATGGCCACCTCCCTCACCGCCGCGCGACACCTCACCCTCCACGCGGCGCGGGAAGCGGACGCCGGGCACCGGGTGGACATGGAGGCCGGCATGGCCAAGCTCTTCGCCTCTGAAACGGCCCTGCAGATCGCGATCAACGCCGTCCGCATCCACGGCGGTTACGGCTACTCCACCGAATTCGACGTCGAACGCTACTTCCGCGACGCACCGTTGATGATCGTCGGCGAGGGCACCAACGAGATCCAACGCCAGGTGATCGCACGTGAGTTGGTCCGACGCGGCGGGCTCGACGGCTGACCGCCCCGACGGCGAGATCCGGCCGGCGCGAGACGCCGGTGCCGGCCGCCGACCCCGCTGACATGATCGGCGCCATGAAGGTACTCGTCATCGGGGCGACGGGAACGATCGGCAGCGCCGTCGCCCAGGCACTGGAAGCTTCGCACGAGGTGGTCCGGGCGTCCCGCCGCGGACCGTTGCGCACCGACCTGGAGGACCCGTCCTCGCTGGACGCGCTCCTCGACGGCGTCCCGGACCTCGACGCGGTGGTCTGCTGCGCCGCCGGCGGCCCGTTGGTGGACTTGGCGACGGTGACGGACGACGCGTTCGCCGACGGCCTCCAGGGCAAGCTGCTGGGCCAGGTGGCGCTGGCCCGGCGGGCCGTGCGCCACCTACGGGACGGCGGTTCGATCACCCTGACCGGAGGCACCTTCGCCGCGCCCCTGGCCGGCGGATCGCTGGGCGCCCTGGTCAACTCCGGCCTGGCCGGCTTCGTCCGCAACGCCGCCGGCGAACTGCCCCGACGCCTGCGCATCAATCTCGTCAGCCCCGGCTGGATCAAGGAGACCCTGGAGGGCATGGGCGCGGACGGCGCCGCAGGCACCCCGGTGGCCGAGGTCGCCCGCGCCTACGTCGACGTCGTGGAGGGCACGATGCGCGGACAGGTCGTCCGGCCGTGAGCCGACCCCTGCCCGCGGACCGCGCGCCGCACCGGCCGGCTCGCCGAGCAGCGGACCGACCGGCCCACCGGCGGTGACGGCCGGGCGCGGGCTCGACGCTGCCCGCCCGAAGGCCGCCGCGGCGGGAGCCGGCAGCGCGCCGCAAAGGGGAGCCGGTCGACCGGACCGACTCGACCGAACTCCCGGACACCGCAGCTGACTTCACGTCCAAGGATGTCCGGGAATCCCCCTTCGCGACGGGGCCTCGGCAGGGCATCATGCCTGCGATTTGCCCCATGGCATCAGCCGAGGCGTCCGGAGGGCCGCATGGTCCGGCCCTCCGGGAGCCGCCGCGGGCGAGACGTGCGCGAAAGCCGCGTCCCGACCGTTCGCCGATGCCGACCACCCCCCACGGAAGGCCATGTCATGCCCCGGAAAGCCCTGGTGACCACGGCTGCGGCCGTGATGGTCCTGGCGCTCACGGCCCTGTCCCCGATGTCCCCGTCCGCCCTCGCCCGGGCCCCGCAACGCACCGACGCGTCCGGCGAGCGCACCGCCGTCGTCTACCGCGTCCCCACCCACGACCGGCAGGACGCCCAGAAGCTGATCTCCTCCGGATTCGACCTGATCGAACGGCGCCAGGGCGACGACCTGTTCGTCATGGGCGACCCGTCCACGGCGACCGGGCTCCGCCGGCTCGGCTTCACCCCCACCGCCGTCGAGACGATCCAGCAGCCGCTGGCCCGCCAGCCCCGCGCGACGGGCGGCGGCGTCGACGACACCTACGACGGCGGTTACCACACCGTCGACGCGCACTACGCCCACCTCGACCAAGTCGCCGCCCAGCACCCGGACATGGCCAAGGTCGTCACCTACGGACAGTCCTGGCTCAAGCAGAAGGGACGCGGCGGACGCGACCTCAAGGCCATCTGCATCACCAAGATGAAGCAGGGCGACTGCCAGCTCGACCCGAAGGCGCCCAAACCGCGCTTCTTCCTGATGAGCCAGATCCACGCCCGCGAACTCACCACCGGGGAGGTCTCCTGGCGCTGGATCGACACCCTGACCAACGACTACGGCAAGGACCCCAAGATCACCGCGCTGATGGACTCCACCGAGATGTGGGTCGTCCCGATCACCAACCCGGACGGCGTCGACATCGTCGCCCAGGGCGGTGACGACCCCATCCTCCAGCGCAAGAACGCCGACGACACCAAGGGCAACTGCGGCGCCAACGGCCAGATCGGCGTGGACCTCAACCGCAACGCGGGAACCCACTGGGGCGGCGCCGGCACCTCCACGCAGCCGTGCAGCGAGGTCTACCGCGGCTCCGCCGCCGACTCCGAACCGGAGAACACCGCGCTGGAGGGCCTGTTCCGCAAGCTGTATCCGGCCGTGCGCACCGGCACCGGCGACAGCGATCCGGCGCCGGCCACCGCCAAGGGCCTCATGATCAGCCTGCACAGCGACGCGAGCATGGTCCTGCTCCCCTGGGAGGCCGACCACACCCTTCACACCGGCAACGACGCCGCACTGCGCGCCCTCGCCGGACGCCTCGGCTCACTCACCGGCTACCAGTCCGGGCAGGCCGGCGAGATCCTCTACGACGCGTCCGGCGGCACCGACGACTGGACGTACGACAAGCTGGGACTGGCCAGCTTCACCATCGAGATCGGCGACAGCGACGGACGCGGCTGCTCCGGCTTCACGCCGGCCTTCTCCTGCCAGGACAGCTACTTCTGGCCGAAGCTGAAGCCCGCCCTCCTCTACGCGGCGCAGCAGGCCACGGCGCCGTACCGGACGTCGGCCAAGGGCCACTGACGCCCTCTCCCGAGCGTGCTGTGCCGTCGACGTACCGACGGCATCAGCCCGCACGGATCGCGTAGTTGAGCGCGCGTTCGCCCAGTGTGTCCTCGACGACGTCGAGGAGCTCCAGCAGGGCCGCGGCGATCGTGGCGGGCTTCTCGCCCGCCACGATCCGCCGTCCGATCTCGCCGTAGACCAGCGAGTGGAACCAGCCGATCTGACTGGCGACCACGCGCGGCGTCTGGTCCCCGGGCGCCGCGCCGGTCTCCTCGGTCAGGACCGTCACGAGTGCGTCGGTCATCTGCCGGCCGAGGTCCTCCAGCCGGGCGGTGAGCGTGGGCGCGGCCCGCATCATCTCGAAGACGGGGCCGAAGCCCGCGGTCAGGCCCACCCTCCGGTCGCGCCGCCGCAGTTCGTCCCGCAGCCGGTCCAGCACGGCCCGCGCGGCGGACTCGCCGGGCTGCCGGTCGCGCACGATGTCGGCGAGCCGTTGCGGGGAGGCTTCGTCCGGCGGCAGGACCAGGTCCTCCTTCGCCGCGAAGTAGTTGTAGAGGGTGTTGACCGAGACGTCCGCCGCCGCCGCGACCTCGGCGATGGTGACCTTGTCGAAGCCCCGCGCCACGAACAGACCGAGCGCCACCTCGGAGATCCGCTGCCGCGTCTGCCGCTTCTTCCGCTCCCGCAGCCCTTCCGTCACGACACGTCCTCGGGCAGCCGCCTCGCGGATCCCCGCGCACGCGTGGCGAGGCGGTCCGCGCAGACGTCGCGCCCTTCGTCCGCAGCGCCGACACCGGGCTCCTCGCCCAGCCTCTCGGCGACGAGTGCCCGGCCCTCCGGCGCGGCCCCGACGCACTTCACCACGGAGCTCGCCAGGCACGGTCCGGAACCTGCGGAGACACGCCTACCATCGGTCCTGACCTGCGCACATGACTCTTCCACGGTCTTTCACGTTCCCGCCGGCTCGTGCAGTCGATTCTTCCCAGGCCCTCCCCAACGGCCCGGACGCTCCCAAGCGCTCTCCGAATTCGCCTGTTACGGAGGGGTTTCGGACGCATGATCTCCCGTCAGTGGTCCGTCGTGCCGGAGGAGAGCAGAAGAACAGGCAAGCAGACAACCGGTGAACCGACGGAAGGAAGGGCATGAGCAGGAGGAGTCTAGCCTCCGGTGGTACGCGGGCGGCGAGCGACCGGCCCGTGGGAGGGCCGGTCGGATCGCGGGCCGGTCAGGTGTCGTAGTCGGATTTGGTGGCGGTGTAGTAGGTGTCGAGCATGTGGGCGAGTTCCGGGAAGGCCGGTATGTAGGCGAGGACCTCCGGGGGCGGGGTGATGGTGTCGTGGGTCTCCTCGGCTACGGCTCGGTACTTCGCCTCGTACATCGGGTCGAGGTGGACGGGCCATTCGACGGGCATCGACCAGTTCCATTCGTGGCCGATGGCCAAGCGGTGCACGGTGGCGTGACGGACGGTCTCCTGCCGGCTCATGGTCCGGATCGGTGGCCGGGTCGGCCGGAAGAGTCCGATCTCCGGCATGGACGGCGTCCCGCCGGTGATCCAGTCGGCCATCTCGGTGGCCAGGAGCGGAGAGGTGTGCAGGCCGTCGCGGAAGGTGCCGGTCATCAGCCACAGGCCGGCCAGGCGGGTTTCGCCCAGTAGCGGGTGGCCGTCCAGTGTCATGGGACGGTTCCCGACGCGGGTGGTGGTGATGTCGCTGAACCACAGGTCCCTGCGGAGTTGTCTGGCGGCACAGTCCAGCAAGAAGGCCAGGTCGCGGACGCTCGGGTCGCTCCCGGGCCGGGGCCGGGTGGTGTTGGTGGCGCCCACGTACACCTGGCTCGGGCCACGTGGCACGGTGTGCAGACCGCATCCGAAGGAACGGTTCGGGGTGCGCACGACGCAGTCCGGCGGCGCGGCCCCTGGGCCGTTCGACAGGACCACGGAGACACCGAATCCGCTGATCAGCCGAGGGATGGGCGCGGCGATGTCCGGGGGCAAGGTGTCCAGGAGCGTCTGCGAGCCCACTCCCGCGGCGAGCACCACCCGCCCACCGGCCAGGACCGTTCCGTCCGCCAGGGCGACACCCTTGACCTCGCCCGAGCCGTGCACGACGCGGACGGCGTGCTCCGGGACCTGGAGTCCGCCCAGGCGGCCGACGGCCGACGACAGCGCGTCCAGCAGCGCGCCGGCGTCGACGCCGTGCTCACCAGGAATGAACAGGCCGCCCAGCGGCCGGGCGGTCGGCTGCGGGTCCAACCAGGGCACGACCTCGACCGGGTCGACGACTTCGTAGGGCTCCTCGTAGTGTTCCAACGCCGAGCGGATCGCCGTCATCGCGGTGTCGTCGATCTCCGCCATCCCGATCGCGTTGTGGAGGACGACCGTGCCGCGCGCACACCGCACCGCACCGCCCCCGCCGTCCTCCGCCAACTCCGCGAGCCAGTCCTCCCACATCCGGGCCGCGGCCACGTCCAACTCCAGCTTGGCCCGGCCGTGGACGGTGGCCGTCGTCGTCGCGGTCACCTCCCCGAAGCACCCGTTCATCGCCCCGGCGGCCGTCGACGCCGCCATCGGGCGGCGCCCGTCGCCGACGACGACCACCCGCAGTCCCCGTCGCAGCAACACCACGGCCAGGGACAGCCCCAGCACACCGTTGCCGACCACCACCACGTCGAACGTCACCGCACGGTCATCCACATCCCCCGCACCCGTCCCGACAACGGCCATGTCCTCGCTCGTGGAAGCAACCATGCGCGGCATCCTCGCAACACATCCGAGCCCCCGCCAGACCGCCTCGGCATCCGGAGCGGAGGCCCCTTCAGCAGGATGGGGGGCCGGCGAGGTCGTCCTGGCGCGTCACGTGGGGAGTCCGTGTTCGCGCAGGGGCCCGACGTGCCAGTCATGAGCCTGGCAGGCGTCGAGTATCCCCGGCAGCGCCCGGAGGGTGGTGCGCCAGGAGCCGGTGGCGGAGGTGCAGTCGGAGTCGTGGAGCAGGATGGTGCCGCCGCCGCGCAGGTCCCGCAGAACGGTGCTCCGGACGGAGTGTGGGGTGGCCCGTTTGCGCCAGTCCTCGCCCCAGCAGGTCCACAGCACCGGGGTCAGCCCGAGGCGGCGGCAGGCGAGATGGGTTGCTGTGGTCATCACCCCGTACGGGGGCCGGAAGAGCGTCGGTGCTCGTCCGGTGACGTCGGCCACCGCATCGCGGGCGCGGGCGATGTCGTCCCGGGTGGCGCGGGGGCCGCGGAGCAGCAGGGGACGGTGGTCCCATCCGTGGACGGCGAGCTCGTGCCCGGCGTCGGCCATCTCCTTCGCCAGGCCGCGCGAGCGGACCAGCATCGAACCGAGCAGGAAGAAGGTGGCCCGGATCCCGCGTGCCTCAAGGAGGCGGAGGAAGTGCGGGGTTGCGAGGTGGTCGGGTCCGTCGTCGAAGGTGAGGGCGACGTGGTCGGGATGGCCCTGTCCGGCCAGGCGGGGCATGGTCGCGTTGCGCAGCGGTCCGAACGTGGAGATCACGGGTGCGGCGTGCAGGGCGGCGAGCCCCGGCAGGACCGTGCCCGAGGCGAGGAGCGCGGGGCGGGCCGGGGTCATCGGTCGTCCCGGTCCAAGTAGTGGGCGACGGTGGTGAAGTGGGTGGGGGCCTTGGCGTACGCGTAGGTCAGGGGCGCGGCGACGCCGAGCGAGAGGGTGGCTGCTGCGGTGGTGGCGGCCAAGGCGAGCCGCCGCCTGCCCGGCTGGCGCACCGCGGGCGACGGCGCGGTGGGTCTGGGCCGGCGTCCGATGCGGGCGGCGATGGCGGGTACCGGGCCGGAAGCGGCTCGGTGCAGGGCGATGCCTGCCTCGCGTTGGGCTGTGCCTCGTGGCCCGTGCAGAAGCTCGGTGAGCACGGGGCGCAGCCCTTCGGTGGTACGGATCCACGCCGCCAGGCCCGCCTCCTCCAGCGCTCGGGCGTTGGTGCGGCCGTGGCCGGGGATGCAGCGGTAGCTGGCCACCGGTAGCCCGGAGGCGAATGCCTCCAACGAGGTCAACCCGCCGGCGTTTTGGACCAGCACGTCGCAGGCGTGCATCAGGCCGGGCATGTCGTCCACCCAACCGAAGGCGTGGGCGATGCCGTCCTGCCGCAGCTGCTCGGCGAGGGCCTGGTTTCGCCCGCACACCACCACCGGCGTCGCGACCTTCGTCGCCCGTATCTCGGCGGCGGCCTGCCGTACGGCTCCGACGCCCCAGGACCCGGCGACCAGCAAGGCCAGGGGTGTGTGCTCGGGAAGGCCGAACCGGGCCCGCGCGGCGGATCGTTGCCCGCCGACGACGGGCGTGAAGCGGGCATCGGTGACCGGGCCGACGACGGTGACGGCGGCCGCGCCCTGGACGTGGGCCTGGGCCGCGGGTATCGGGTGGACGGCCAGGTGCGCGTCGATGCCGGGGGCGACCCAGAGGGCGTGGACGGAGAAGTCGGTCAGGAAGGTGAAGGCCGGCACCTCCAGCGCGCCGCGCCGTCGCAGCGTGCCGAGGACCTGGCTGGCTCCCGGGTAGGTCGAGACGACCGCGGTCGTGTCCTGCGGGATCGCGGCCAGGGTGCGGTGTTCGGCGCTGCGCAACAGCGCCCGCCAGACCGCACCGGGACGCGAAGCGTGCTCCGTGGCCTGGTAGAGGCGTTGGTAGCCCTCCGGAGCCCGGGTCAGCAACCGGAGGTAGGCGCCGCGCAGCAGCTTGCCGAGGCGTGCGGGCAGGAGGTCGAGGAAGTCGTACCGGTCCACCCGGTACCCCTGCGCGGCCAGCCGGGCGGTCAGCCCGTCGGCCGCCCCGTCATGGCCTGCGCCGACGCTCGCGGAGATGACGGCGATGCGGCGACTGCCCGTCTCCTGCGGTCCTGCGGCGGGAGGCGAGCCCGGCAGCAGTTCGTGACGCTCGGGCACGGTCGATCAGCCTCCTGACGGAATACAGGGCGCGAGGCGGGCACGCCCCGGGCGGGCGGCACCAGGCGCAGGCCGAGGCCGCGCCTCTCCGCGAATCCGAGCCATGACTGATCGCGACAGTGCCGAGGACCGAAGCTACTACATGATGTAGAACTTGGGGAATGGGAACCCTGCCCGAGGGGGCAGTGGACTCTCGAAGGCCGGGGCGTCGGGGCGCCGGACCGGGCAAACGACCGGAGTGCGCGGAGCAGGGCCGGCGGCGGGTGGGTGAGCGCGCCCGCGGCGCCGGCTACGACTGGCGCTCTGCGTGCCCTCGTCGATCCCGGTCCGCGCAGCACGCCCCCGGCCGGACGCCGTGGTCAGCCGGCCAGGGGCGCACGATGTCGAGGTACGGCGCACACCGTGCCCACTGTGCGTTGTCCAGCATCCGGTCGTTGTCGGATGCGGCATTGGCCAGGCTCGCACAGCAGAGAACCAACAGCAGGCCGCCCGCCGCGAACGGCAATCTCCGACGGGCAGGAGGCGGCGAGAGCAGGGCCTTCACCCGTTGCGGCACCGCCCCGCCGGTTGCGGCCAGTGCCGGGGGGCGGGACGCTGCTGCCGAGGCGAGCGCGGCGCGCCCGACAGCTTGCGCGACGACCCTGCGGTCCCCGACCCGCGCCGCGGCGTCCTCGTCGGCCCAACGCTCCAGGACGAAACCACCGGTGGAAGCCAGCGGCCACAGCAGCGGATTCAAGGCCGCGGCAAGCCGCCAGAGCACCTGGAAGGCATGGTGTCGCCCGGCCAGATGCGCCCGCTCGTGCGCGAGCAGGGCCGCACGTTCACCGTCGTCCAGGCAGCGCAGCATCCCCCGGGACACCACGATCCGCCCCGGCTTCCCGGGCAGCGTGAAGGCCAGCGGAACGTCGTCGTCGACGACGGCCAACTCCGCCCGCCCGGGCAGGTCGGCGCACTCCTGCCGCGCCCGCACCAGATGGCGAACCTGGCGTACCGCGGCCACGCCCAACGAGACGACGCCCGCCGCCAGTGCCAGGGCGCTGCCGGCCGCGACGGCGAGGTAGACCGGGTCCTCGGCGCGCAGGACGGCCACGGACCAGTGCCCTTCCCTCGCGATCTGCGGAATTTGTGCCACGCCGGTGAACGCCAGCAGGGCGAGCGATCCGGTCCAGCCGACCGCCGTGACGAGCGCCACGCAGACCAACGCCCAGGCGGCCGGGCGTGGCCGCAGCCGACGCGCGAGGGGCGGCGCCAGCGCCGCGAGTGCGGCGGTGACGAGGACCGGGACATAGACGCTGACCAGCACAGGGTCACCGATTCCTGGCGGAGCGCCCGCCCTCGGCGGGTGGTTCCCCGTGCCCGGTCAGCAACTGTTGCAGCAGGTTCTCGTCCTGCACGGACAGCTCGGAGACGAAACGGGCCAGCACCGCCTCACGGTCGGAGCCACCCTCCAGCAGCGAGTGCATGCGTTGGGCCGTATGAGACGCCTCGTCGCGGGCCGGCTCGTAGGCGTACCCGCGACCCTCGCGGTGCCGGAGGACCACGCCCTTGTCGTGCAGCCGCGACAGGATGGTCATGACCGTCGTGTAGGCCAGGTCGCCCGGCAGTCGCTCCTGCGTCTCGCGCGCGGTCAGCGGACCGCGAGCGGCCCAGAGCGTGGCGAGCACGTCGCTCTCCAGTTCACCGCGTGCCCGCCTGCCGGATCCCTGACGGGCCTCCTCGCCTCTTCCGCTCACCGCTATCGCCTTCCTTCGCCATCCGTCCGCACAGGCTACTCGGCCACCTTCCGGCCGCGATCCGCCTCCCGCGGTGACCAGGCAAGCGGGAAAGCGGCCCTCGCGCCCGACGATGGCCGGCCTTGGCCCAAGGCACGGGACGTCCGCTGCGGCCGAGGTCAAGCGGGAGTGCCGGGCATGGAGCCTCGGCGCAGGGCGGAGCCTCTTTGCGCTTGGGGCTGCTCCCGCACGGCCTGCATCGGCGACTCTGCGCCCGGGGCGGTCACGGGCGACGCACGCACTTGCCCATCGCCGTGAGGATGAGCACTCCCTCGTGTGGAGCGAACTCCGCCCGGAGTTCGTCCGGGACGGGCCCCGGTACGAGGGCGGCGATCCAATCGCCCGACGTGAGTGAGACGGTCTCGGCCTTGTTCTTGTCCACCTTCCAACCGTTTCGTCGGAGCCGCTCGGCAGCCAGCCGCGCCTGCTCCATCGTGGGCACCTGGCGCGACAGACGCCACGAGCTCACCATGCAGGCACCCGGCGAATGGTGGGAGTTCATGTCCTTGTAGGTGCCCAGCCCGTCCCCGGCAGCGCGCAGGTCGGCGGTGACTTCCGCCCATGACTTGCCCGGGTGCGGAGAGGGGGACACTGCACCGGAACGTGCCGAGGGCTTGGCCCCCGGGACGGATGGGTCAGCCGCGGTGCAGCTCGCCACCGCCATCACCGTCACCGCGGAAACGACCGTCACCACTCCGAACCGTCTCACTCATCCCCCACCAGTGCATGGTGCACCTGCGGCACCGCAAATCCGACCGTGAGTGTGTCACGCTCCCCGCTGCCGCGAGTGCCCTTTTCGCATCCGGCCGCCCCGGGACCCGGGAGAAGAGGGTCGCCTCAAATCCTCCTTCCCCACGTCGTGCGCGGGAGCCGCTCTCCTGTCCCGTCACCCCAGACGCGAACCGTCAGTGGACGCATGTCGTCAGCTTCGACCTCGGCTTGAAGTCCGGCCGAGACGAGAATTCCGATGATGGCATCGCGCATGTGCAGAGCAACGGTTCCGGAGTGCCGGATCGCCGGCGCCTGCAATTGACCGTTCCGCACGCTCTCGCATGCGGCCTGAGAGAGGTCCGGGTGTGTTTCCCAATTCACGAAGACCCCTCCGGCCGCATCATCGCCGAGGTCGACTTCAATATGCGCTCCTCCTCGGCCCTCGGGGCTTTCTCGTCGAAAGGCGGGGATTCCAGCCAGCATCAATTCTTGTCGGACCTTGTCCGCCAAATTGTGGCGATGCGCGCGGATCTCATCGGAAACGTTGGTGTAGTCATACATCTGAGGGCTGTCCCGTAACGACTGGTCTTGGTGTCATGGTCGTGCCGTGCCTGGTCTGATCGCGGCGTCGGAGTCATTCTTGACAGTCCCGTTCGCTGGGCTGAGCCCGTGGCAGTTCGGCAAGCTGGTCACTGTCATGCGGAGCAAAGGTACGGACGGGGTGCGCAAGGGGCGGCCATGGAGCCTGACTCAACCGCACCTGATCCTGCTGGTAACAGCTTACTGACGTACGAACTTGACGCTGAGCCAACTCGTCCCGCTCTTCGGGGTGTCGAAGTCGGCCACAAGCCACGTCAGCAGGCACCTCGGACCGTCGCTGGGGCGAAGAGCGGGGGCAAGGGGGAGGTTCTGCCGGACGAACGAGCTGAAGGGCGCCGACGGCACGTCCGCCCTCGCGAGAAACCCCAATCGGCCCGTTCCGACGGGGGTTTCGCGCGAGGCGTCGGGGTCCACCGCGGGGCGGTTGAGGCGGGGCCGCCGGGCAACAGTCGGCGGTTGTAGCGAACTTGATACGTCGGAGCAGGGTCCTCGCGGCGTCAGGAGGGGAAGAAACCCTCGTGGCAGTCAACGAGTTGCGCAATTGAGAAAGTCGGGGGTGAGCAGATGGCTGACAGGGTCAGCGGCGTCGTCCGGTGGTACAACCAGGCACGAGGGATGGGGTACATCGACGGGGACGACGGCCGCGAGCTCCGGGTGGACGGTCGCGCCATCGAGGACGGAACCTTCGTCGTCGAGGGGCTGCGCGTGACCTACGTTCCGGTGGAAGACGAGAACGGCTGGCACGCGGAACACCTGAACATCGTCCGCCACCCTCCGGGAGCCGCCGAGCGCGAGTGACCGGGACAAGTCGCCGCCTCGGGGTGCGCGGGGGAGTCCGTCGACCCCGAGGCGGCGACGGGCCGGCCCGAGTCCGCGTCGGGGGCCCGGCCGCTTCGCGCGCGTTGGTCTTCGGGTCGGGTCGGGCCGGGCAGGATGCACGAGCTCGCGGGCACCATGCCGCCCGGAGGTCGGTCATCGCCTCTCGCGGGCGAGAGGGGGCGCCGAGTCCCCGGCGATCGCGTTGGGTACGGTGCACCCCTGTGTACCCCCGTGCGCCGCGGGGCCGCCCGTCGCGCCAAGCCGAGGTTCGGTGAGGTGCCCCAGGCTGCGAACAGGGCTCTCGGCGGCCTTCCCGGGTCGTGGTCGTCGAGTCTGCGGTGCTGGTGGCGGTATCGCGACGGGTGGGCGGGTGCGGTCGGTTCCCTCCTGTGGGAATCCTCACAAACGCTTGCTCAATTGCGCGATCATGCAACTATTGCGTGATTCAGCGCGTCCCATCCGTCAACGACACATCACTTCCGGATGAACCGACCAGACGGACTGGGCACATGCAAGAACAGCAAGCCGGAGCGACGGACCGCGGCCGGGTATGGCGGCAGGATCAGCAGCCCGCGTACCCCTCGTGGGACGCGTCGTCGCCCGCCACGGTGTACGGCGCCTCACCGGCGAGGAGGAGGGGCAGGCGCTCCGGCCGCCGAAGGGGTCGGGCGGCGCTGGCCTTCGGGGTCGTACTCCTCCTCGCCGCCGTCGGGGTCGTCTGGTGGCTGACCCGGCCGCCGACGCTTCCCACCATTCCCGCTCAGTACCTGGCCACCGTCCAGTCCGCCGCGAAGACCTGCCCGGAGTTGAGCGTTCCGATGCTCGCCGCGCAACTCGACGCGGAGAGCCACTGGGACCCGCGGGCGGATTCCGGCCAGGCCCAGGGCATCGCGCAGTTCCATCCGTCGACCTGGGCGGAGTGGGGCAAGGACTTCACCGGCGACGGCAAGGCCGACGTGTGGAACCCGGCCGACGCCATCCCGGCCCAGGGCGCCTACATGTGCCACCTGTTCAAGCAGGTCAAGAACGTCCCCGGTGACCCCACCCAGCTCGCCCTCGCCGCGTACAACGCGGGCCCGGGCGCGGTGCTCAAGGCCCGGGGCATCCCGGAGATCCCCGAGACGCAGAACTACGTCAACCGGATCGAGGCGCTGATCCCCAAGTACACCCAGACCTACACCAAGCAGATCAGCGCCTCGCCCAGTCCTCCGGGAAACTGACGACCGCATGGTGCCGGGGGCCTCCCGGTTCACTCCGGGAGGCGACCTCGTCGAGTCACAGCATGCAGGGGCGATCCCGGCCAGTCGGTGCGGGGTGGATCAGGTGAGGGGGCGGCAGAGCAGGGCGTCGGGTCGGCCGAGTTGGAGCGACTTCCAGGTCATGGCCACTCCGGCGACGTACTCGTTGTCGGCGCACTGGCCCTTGTAGTCTTTCTCGGCCCAGTCACTGCCGTGGGCGCCGCCGGTGGCGGGACGGTTGTCGCCCTGGTCGAACCACACGCTGTGGCCCGTGGTGGGCAGCGTGGCGGCGGAGGGTGCGCAGAGCAGGGAGGCCATGGCGGGGCCCTTCATGCCGTAGCCGACTGCGAAGCTGTTGACCGGGCACTGGAGCTTGTCGTAGCCGTTGGCCCAGTCACCCTGCTTGACGTAGCGCTCGTCGTTGACCGTCTCCCACGCGCCCGCTGCCTTGGGCGGCTCGGCCACGTCGGTGCACAGGCCGCGGCCATGGCTGCGGCTGAGTCCGATCAGCCGCTCGGTGTCGGGGCAGTTGCCCTTGGAGTTGCCCGGGCTCCAGTCGGCCTTGGCGAGCATGGTGCGGGAGAGGTTCCAGTCTCCGTGATCGATGTCGACGATGTTCCAGTGGTTCGCCGGGGCGATGCGGCCGGTCTTGGCGGGGGCGTTGACGAGCTTGTTCCAGTCGGTGGCCCGCCAGTCGCCGTCGTCCTCGACGCCGAGCTTCTTCCCGGACGCGTCGTAGGAGAGCAAAGCCCAGTTGTCGTTCGGCGTGCCCTTGTCGTCGCTCCAGCCCACCAGCGGCCACTGGGCGAAGTCGGTGTCGTTCTTCACCAGGATGTCGGTGAAGTTCTTGAACCAGGACTTTTCCTTGGCGTCGGTGGAGCCGCGGCCGGCGGCGCCGAACTCGCTGACCCACACCGGTGCGGTGAAGTGCTTCCCCTCCTCGGTGACGAACAGCCCCTCGTCGTTCACGACCTGGGCGAGTTGGTCGGGGGTGAAGTCCTCGTAGCGCGGATCGCCGGTCGCTCCCGGACCACTGCCGGCGCCGGTGTTGGCCGGACCGGTGTAGCCGTAGAAGTGCACCGCGTAGACCAGCTTGTTCGAGTCGATCAGGGTGTGGGAGAGGGTGCGGACCGGCTTGAGGTCCGGACGTTGGTGGGGGAAGGGGGCGGCGGGGATGCCCTGCCAGTTGATGCCCTCCATGATGACCAGCAGGTCGGGGTCGGCCTGGAGGATCTCGTTACCGGCCTGCTCGAAGGCGGTGTACTCGTCGTGCTCGTCGCCCCAGCCCCAGTTGGCGTCGTTCCAGGTGTCGCGGCGGACCTCGTTGCGCAGGTCGGCTCCAACCACGCGCTTGTTGCCCTGGTAGCGCTTGGCCATGAACACCCAGTCGTCGATCCACTGTCGGGTCGACTGGCCGCTGTTCCAGCGCTCGTTGCCGTCCAGGCCGCAGCAGAAGCGGTAGCTGGTGGTGTGGTTGTTGAGGATCACCGCGAAGCCGTCGGTGGTCAGCGTCGCGATGACGGCGTCGAACACCTCCAGCGGCGTCTTCCCCTTGAGCTGCGGGTTGGCGGCGACCGCGCTGTCCGGGACCACGGACTTGTCGTGCACCAGTGCGTTGGCGAACGGCAGCCGGATGCTGTTGATGCCGAGGCGGTGGAAGTCGGCCATGATCCGGCCGATCGGGGTGCGGTCCAGGCCGAGGGGGACGTTGTTCGACTTCTGGTGCGCCTGGTGGTTCGCGACGTCGTCGGCGTCGCCGCTTCCCACGTAAGTCCCCTGCGCACCGGCCCAGTTGCCGGACTTGAGTTTGAAGCGGTCGCCGTCGGCATCGACGATGTACCGACCCCGCGTGCTGAGCGGGCCGGTCCACGAGGCCGCGAGCTCGTCGCCGGTCAACGCGGCGGGAGCCGAGGCGGGAACGGTGCCTGGAGCGGCCACGGTCTCCGGAGCCGCCGAGGCCCCGGGGACGGCCACAGCCAGTAGCGCGGTGGCGGTGAGCAGCGCGGGTATGGCACGCCTGACGGATCTGACGGATCTGACGGATCTGACGGTTCTCATGCAGCCCTCCGGGTGTGGTGGGGGGAAGGGAAGGGGGCGGTGCGGGCCCTGGTCGTCGGCCCGGGGCCGTGGCCTCCACCAGCCGCGACGTGTGCCCACGGCTGGCCGTGGACGATGGCACGGCCGTCGACGGTCACGGCCTGGCGTGGTCCACCACCCGCTCCTGGAGCCACAGTTGGCGGATCACCGTACACCGCGGAACGGTCGGCCACACTACCCGAGACCAGGGTGGCCCCAACCGGAATGCGCCGCCGCCAAGCTCCGGGTCTCTCCTCCGACCTCCAGGTCAAGTCCCATCCCGCAGGCCCTCGTTATGGGGGCTTCGGTCAGGGTGCGCGAGACGACAAGCCTGGCGGCCCGCGATCGCAGGAAGCGGGCCGTGTCGGCGCTGTACGTTCGACCAGTACACCCGCAGCCGCTGCCGAAGGACACGCCATCGTGAGTGATCAGATCGGGATTGCCTGGATAGGCGCACACAGCACCACGGACACTGACGGCGGTGTGCCGGGAATGCTCGGCGGGATCTCGCTGACCTGTGCCCGTGGCATCGAGCAGGACGAATTCCTGATCAACCTGGGCGCCGACCTGGACGAGCTTGCCGAACGGACCCCGTACCGGGAGCTCGTCGCGTCGGGGGGCGGACGACCGGACCGCACGAACTATGCGATGTACGGGACGTGTGGGGAGTGGGTGTACGTGCTGGAGGACTGGGGGATGTCGACGTGGTCGACCGGCTTCCACAAGGTCAAGTCGATGTGGCCGGCGCCGGGCGAGGAATTCGTCTGCGTGACGATGAACTGGTGGAGCCCGCCGCGCATGACCCTTCACGTGCCGGGCGACGAACGCGTCCTGCGTGCCGAGTTCGGGGAGGACACCGGCGAGGGGTCCGCCCTGGATGCGGCGCTGCGTGAAGCGGGTGCGTTGATCGGGCCGAGGCCGCAGGGCGACGCGGCGGAGGCGGAGTACGAGGCGCGCAGGGAGCTGCTGCCTGCGG
Source organism: Streptomyces diastatochromogenes (assembly GCA_001418405.1). GTDB lineage: Bacteria > Actinomycetota > Actinomycetes > Streptomycetales > Streptomycetaceae > Streptomyces > Streptomyces albulus_C. Next base: position 30,609 of record LIQL01000243.1, read on the forward strand.
CGGTGTTCACCGCGGTCGGCGCCTATTGCGGGTTGTCGATCGACCGGGCGGCCGTGGAGGCCGGCGACCTCCCGGCGGTTCTGATCCCCATGGTCTGAGACACCGGCCCGGGACGAGGCCGGCCCTCAAGCCCCCCCGCACCGCCCCCGTTACGACGCCCACGCTGTGTGCGAGGACGCCGTGTGCGAGGACGCGGTGGGGGAGGACGCCGTGGGCGAATGCCGGTGCAGCAGCGGCCTTGCGTCAGCCTTCAGAGCGCCGCTGTGCCTGGGAGCCGTCGGCCGCGAGTGGAAGGTTCCGCAGCGAGAGTGCGCTCGGCGGAGGCAACGGTTCGCGGGCCGCCTCGGCGCGGAACGACTGGAGCAGGTACGCCACCAGACGCCGGGACGCGGCACGGTCATCCGGCAGTGCGGTGACCAGACCGCAGTGGGACAACAGGGCCACGGCGAGGTCGGAGGGGTGGAAGTCGGGTCGCAGTGCACCCGCCGCTTGGGCCTTGCGGACGAGGGTGGTGAAGTCCTGCTCGACCCGTTCCCGTACCCGTGCGTGTTCTCGTTTGCTGTGGGGGAAGGCCGCGACGAACGCGGCCGGGAAGCCCCGTTCCTCCCGTTGCAGTGCGCAGACCGTCTCGACGAGGTGTTGGAAGCCCCGCCACGGATCGGGATCTGCGAGTGCCTCGGTCAGTGCCTGGGCGCAGGTGTCCATTTGTTGGGCGAACGCGGCCCGCACCAGGGCGTCCCGGGTGGGGAAACGTCGGTACAGCGTCGCCACGCCGACTCCCGCCCGTCGGGCCACGGTTGCCATGGGCGCGTCGATGCCGTGGTCGGCGAAGACCGCGCGGGCCGCCGAGAGGATGCGCTGCCGGTTGCGCCGGGCATCGGCCCGCAGCCCGTGGTCATCCGCGATCCGAGAGTATTCCCTCACCGCTTTCTCTCACCTCCGACTCAAGTGGACGATCTCGTCCGTTTGGCAGCCTTCGCTCGGCGCCCAGGATCAGGCCGCTGCGAAGGTGGGAACGATGAACGACCGCACGATGAACGACCGCACGATGAAAGCCGTACTCCTCGACCGCTTCGGCGGCCCCGAGGTGCTCTACGTGGGCCGGGTCCCACGTCCCGAACCGGCACCCGGCGAGGTCCTGGTGCGGGTGCACGCGTTCAGCGTGAACCGCGGTGAAATGGCGGCCCGTTCCGGCCGGGCCCAGCTTCTGACCGGCCGGAAGTTCCCGCAACGCAGCGGGCAGGACTTCGCCGGCGAGGTCGCCGGACTCGGCACCGGCACGACCGGCGTCACGGTCGGCGACCGGGTGTGGGGCATCGTGGGCCGCTCCGCGTTCCGCAGCGCCGCCGAGTACGTGACGGTACGACCCCAACGGCTCGGCCGCGTCCCGGACGGCCTCGACCTCGTGGCTGCCGCCGCCCTGCCCGCGACGGGCACCACAGCCGTCACCGCCCTGCGCGACAAGGCTGCGCTGCGCCCCGGCGAACGGCTCCTCGTGCGGGGCGCGGCAGGCGGCGTCGGCAGCGCCGTCGTCCAGCTCGGAAAGGCATACGGTGCCCAGGTCACGGGCCTGGCGCGGGCCGCCAACCTCGACTTCGTACGCACGCTCGGCGCCCACCATGCCATCGACCACCGGACCGTGTCCCCGGCGGAACTGGGCCCGTTCGACGTGGTCGTCGACACAGCGGGTACCGACCTGCGTACCTTCCGGCGACTGCTGAACCCCGGCGGACGGATGGTCGCCCTCGCGCTCGACATGTACTCGGCGGTGCCGAACTGGCGGGCTCCCTGTACGCCGAGATCGACACGTTGATCCTCAAGGTCGGCGCGCTGACCATCGGCGAGGGGATCCCGTTGTTCTCTCGCAAGGCCACGTTCGATCCGCGCACCTGGGCGCTCGTCGACCACACCGCCCTCAGGAGCGGTGCGGTGTTCCTCACCTACACGCGCGTCAACGACTGAGGGCTCCGGGCGGGCGGTGCCTGTGCGGGGCCGGGCTCGGACGGGCAGGGGCCCGGGCAGGCGCCCCTGCGGCCGCCAGTCAGGGGGTAGCTGGCGTTGCGCCCGTAGCTCGATGGCGTGTCACCGGTGCAGGTGGGGCGATCGACGCCACGGCGCCGGTCGAAATGTCACTTTGTGTTAGGATCACACGTTTGGACGGTGGTGAGGGCCGGCGATTCCGTCCGTGCGGTTGCCTTGTCCGTCGGCCGCTCGTTCCTGCCGGGCCTTCCTCGGTACGTTCCCCCTGCGGAAGGCTCTTCATGAACCACCCGGACCACGTCGGCACCTCGCACGGCGACCTCGACCAGCCAGCGGCCCTCGCCCCGGCGGTGCCCCCGATCGCCTTCGCCGACATGGGACTGCCGGCCGAGGTGCTGCGCACGCTCACCGAGCTCGGTGTGCGCGAGCCCTTCCCGATCCAGGCGGCCACGCTGCCCAACGCCCTCGCGGGACGCGACGTCCTGGGGCGCGGGCGCACGGGATCGGGCAAGACCCTCGCCTTCGGCCTGCCGCTGCTCGCACGGACGGCCGGGCGGCGTGCGGAGCCCAAGCAGCCCCTCGCCCTGATCCTGGTGCCCACCCGGGAACTGGCCCAACAGGTGACCGAGGCGCTCGCACCGTATGCCGACGCGCTCCGGCTGAGGATGGCCACGGTCGTCGGCGGCCTGTCGATCGGCCGGCAGGTCGCTGCGCTGCGCGACGGGGCCGAGGTCGTCGTCGCCACGCCAGGCCGGCTGCACGACCTCATCGAGCGCAGGGCCTGCCGCCTGGAACGGGTACGGATCACCGTCCTCGACGAGGCCGACCAGATGTGCGACATGGGCTTCCTGCCGCACGTCACCGAGGTCCTCGACCAGGTGCACCGCGACGGTCAGCGGATGCTGTTCTCGGCCACCCTGGACCGCGACGTCGAGCATCTGGTCCGCAGCCACCTCCACGACCCGGTCGTCCACTCGGTCGATCCGTCCGCGGGCGCGGTCACGACCATGGACCACCACGTGCTGGTCGTCCACGGCCCCGACCGGTACGCCGTCACCACGGAGATCGCCGCCCGCGACGGCCGCGTGCTGCTGTTCCTGGACACCAAGCACGCCGTCGACCAGCTCACCAGGCATCTGCGGGCCAACGGGGTGCACGCCGCGGCCCTGCACAGCGGCAAGTCCCAGCCGCAGCGCACACGCACCCTTGCGCAGTTCAAGAACGGCCAGGTCACCGTCCTGGTGGCGACCAACGTCGCGGCCCGTGGGCTGCACGTCGACGACCTCGATCTCGTGGTCAACGTCGACCCGCCCACCGACCCCAAGGACTATGTGCACCGTGCCGGCCGCACTGCCCGGGCCGGCGAGTCCGGCAGCGTCGTCACGCTGGTGCTGCCGAGCCAGCGCCGCGAGACGAGCCAGTTGATCGCCGAGGCCGGCATCGCGCCGACGATCACCAAGGTGCGCTCGGGCGAGGCGGAGCTGAGCCGGATCACCGGCGCCAAGGCACCCTCCGGCACTCCCCTCGACGGCGCGCCCGCCACACCCCGCCCCAAGAACACCAACGCCCCCTTCCGCGGCCTGGGCACCAGCAAGAGTGCCTCCCGCGGCACCGGCGGCAAGTCCCGCAAGGCAAGCGAGGCCCGCATGCTCGCCGAGGCCCGCAAGGCGGCCCGGGTGCGGCGCGGCGACTGAGCCGCAGGGAAGTCTCCGGAGCGCGGCCGTAGTGGACGGCGACGACGTAACCGAAGGCCCCCCGAGCGGCTCGCCCTGGCCCAGATCTTGGTACGTGGTGCCGGCCGGGGTTTCCCGCGGTGCTCCACGGCAACGGTGCGGCCGCCGCCCGGCCACCCGGATCAGCCCGACTTCGGCGGCTTCTGCGCGTCGAAGGCGAAGAGAGTGTTCTTGGCCGCGGCCACGACCACCGCACGCCCCGCAAGGGTCACCCGCGGGCTTGCGTCCGGATCGCCCGTCAAACCATCGGCCTGCGGATCTGTTGTCCACAGGGGTTTTCCGTCGTGCGGCGACAGCGCGACCACCCGGCCGGTGGCCGAGCTGAAGTACAGGGCGTCGGCGCCCGCAACAGGACCCGACGCGCCCTCCACGCCAGTCTGCCGCGACCACTTCTGCCGGCCGGTCGCGGGGTCGAGTGCGGTGACGAGACCGGTCTGCCCGCTCACGTAGACGGTGCCGTCCGCCAGGCCGGGCGTTCCGGCGTACGTCTTGGCCAGGCGGGAGTAAGTGACCTTCCGCGAGGCCGGGTCGACGCGCACCACCCCGTCGTAGCCGGCCCGCTCCGGTCCCTCCAGGTGGATCTGCAGGAGTACGAGCCTGCCGTTGGCCACGCCCATCGGCACGGCGGGGCCGTTGACCGGGATGGGCTTGCCCAGAGTCCCCGAAGCCCGATCGACCGGGAACAGGACGGGGTGGCGCACCGCCAAGGCATCCACCTCCGCATGCGTCGCGCACATCGCGACGAACCGTGGGCCCATCGGGACGGGAGCGCACTGGGTACCCGCAGGGAACGGCGACGTCCACCTGACCCGGCCGCTGTGCGCGTCGCGGGCCTCGAAGCGGGAGTTGGAAGCGTCGACCGTCACGACGTCGGAGCCGACCACGACAGCGTCCTGAGTCCGCCCCGTGACGGCCGTCGACTGGGCTCCGGACGCCACGGACCACAGCTCCCGGCCGGTGTTCGCGTCGAGGGCCACCACCTCGCTGGGAGGGCCCTTTGGGGCGTTCTGGGCGGCGAAGCGGTAACCGAGCACCGTGTCGTCGGTGGCGCCCACCAGGAACATGTTGTTGACGGGTACGCCGGGGCTCTTCGCCGTCCAGACCCGCGAGCCGTCCCCGGCCCTGATGCGGGCCGCGAGGACACTGCCGCCCCCGCAGAACAGCGCATCGCCGTGGGCGACGCAACGCAGTTCGTCGGGGATGTCCGGGCGACCGCCCGGCACGGTCTCGTGCCACGGCGTGAAGCCGTTCGGAAGTGCGGCACTCGGGGCCGCGGCGCTGTTGCCCTTGTCGCCGCCGCTGTTCCCGCCGAAGCCGCCCGCCGTCAGTGCGGCGACTCCGCCACCGATCGCCACCACCGTGACCGCGACCGCGGCCGCGAGCACGGGACGCCATCGGCGAGGCAGCCGGCGGCCGAGGGGAGTGTCGGCGCTCCCCGTATCGGGATCGGCCGGGGTGGTGGCGATCGGTGGCGGAGTCGCCGCACTGACGG